>NZ_BAABNJ010000001.1:260440-531518 GCF_040362265.1 Candidatus Pelagadaptatus aseana | reverse complement strand
GGAGAACAGCAATGGAAAATAATATTTTCGAATTGCAGTACGCCATGGATACCTTTTACTTCCTGGTATGTGGCGCACTGGTAATGTGGATGGCGGCTGGTTTCGCCATGCTGGAGGCGGGCCTGGTTCGCTCCAAAAATACAACTGAAATTCTGACTAAAAACATCGCCCTGTTTGCCGTAGCAAGCACCATGTACCTGATCTGTGGTTACCACTTCATGTACGACGGCGGTTACTTCCTGTCCGGTGTGACTACTGTTGCACAAATGGACGATGCCGCGGTTGAAGGCATTCTGACAGCATCTAAAGAAGCCGGCTTTGGTGAAATGGCCGAGTACTCCGGTGCTTCCGACTTCTTCTTCCAGGTTGTGTTCGCTGGCGCTTGTATGTCCATCGTATCCGGTGCGGTTGCCGAGCGTATGAAGCTGTGGGCTTTCCTGGCCTTTGCTGTAGTGATGACCGGTTTCATCTACCCAATTCAAGGTAGCTGGACTTGGGGCGGTGTTGCTGTGCCATTCATCGGTGAGCTGAACTACTCTGACTACGCTGGTTCCGGTATTGTTCACATGGCTGGTGCCGCTGCTGCTCTGGCTGGTGTTATCCTGCTGGGTGCCCGTAAAGGCAAGTACGGTGCTAACGGTGCGGTAAACGCTATCCCTGGTGCTAACCTGCCAATGGCTACTCTGGGTACTTTCATCCTGTGGATGGGCTGGTTCGGTTTCAACGGCGGTTCTACTCTGAAACTGGGTGGTATCGGTGTAGCTAACGAAGTGGCTAACGTATTCTTGAACACCAACGCTGCAGCTGCCGGTGGTCTGATCGCTGCCCTGATCGTTGCCCGCGTTATGTTCGGCAAAGCTGACCTGACCATGGCTCTGAACGGCGCTCTGGCTGGTCTGGTTGCCATTACTGCTGAGCCTGCTGATCCTACTCCTCTGATGGCTACCATCATTGGTGCAATCGGTGGTGTGATTGTTGTCTTCTCTATCGTAATGATGGACAAGCTGAAGCTGGACGATCCTGTCGGTGCCATCTCTGTGCACGGTGTTGTAGGTATCTGGGGTATCTTCGCGGTACTGCTGTCCGACGCCGATGCGACCTTCATGGGTCAGCTGGTAGGTACTCTGGTGATCTTCGTTTGGACCTTCGTAGCCAGTCTGATTGTCTGGGGCTTGCTGAAGATGATCATGGGTATCCGTGTCTCTGAAGAAGAAGAGTACGAAGGTGTTGACCGTGCCGAGTGTGGTATGGAAGCCTACCCAGAGTTCACCAACAAGTAAGACTTGTTGTCTGACTCAGAAAACCCGGCCCAGTGCCGGGTTTTTTCGTTGTGGGCCACAGTGTTGAGTGTCGTTAAGCAGTGGTTTTTGATATAGGTAAAAAACGCGAACAACTTTGCCTAATTGCCCGGCTCAAAAGGGTGATTTTCATTTGCCAAGGGTGTAAGGTACGCAACATTATTCGGTTTGTTCCATTCTGGTGCAGTCACCGAATCTCGCAACAACGACCTCTTAAAAAACATAGAACAAGACCAAAGGGATAAATCAATGAAGTTGATCACCGCCATCATTAAGCCGTTTAAACTGGATGATGTTCGCACTGCACTGTTCGACGTGGGTGTTCAGGGCATGACCGTAACCGAAGTGAAGGGTTTTGGCCGTCAGAAGGGCCACACTGAGTTGTACCGCGGTGCCGAGTATGTGGTCGACTTCTTGCCAAAAGTTAAGCTGGAGCTGGCCGTGGATGAGCCCATGGTTGAGCAGGCGGTAGAGGCAATCACCAAAGCGGCACAGACCGGAAAAATCGGTGATGGCAAAATCTTCATTACCACACTGGATGAGATCATTCGTATCCGTACCGGTGAAACCGGTGGTGATGCCGTCTGAGTCAATTGAACGATGGATCTTGCAAGGGAGCCGATGGCTCCCTTTTTTGTGCCTGTTGCAAAAGCAGTAGCGCTTCAAGCTTTGAAAAAGCCCTGCAATCCGGTGGCGTCTTGCCATTTGAGGTGCTGTTTTAATGAGTCCGCCACCGGTTGGCCGTGGTTAGCAGCCTGTTGCAGATAACAGCCAACAATCAATTTCTGACACTGGACTCGACTGGCAACCGAGGATTCGTCCAGAATCAGGGCGTCTGGGAAGTGCTGCTGAAGATGGGCAGAGAAGATGCCGCTGCCCATGTCTGGTAATTCCTCACCCCGATCATTGTGCAGAGGCGAAGAGCCAGTGCCGCAGCTGGGCGAGCGGGCTTTGAGAATGGCGGCAACCGGTGACCGATGCTGTCGCTGTTGCCAATCCATATTGGCCTGCCGCAGGACATCAGTAACGTCTGTGTAAGGTGGGCTAACTTGCCGGACTGTTAAACCCCTCTCGGTCTGTATCAGTTGGATTGGTGGCCTGGGAGTGCCCAGTCCCGCGGCAACCTCTGGGCAGTGTCCGACAATCTCCAGCCATGGTGACAGAAATTGGCCTATGGTGGGCAGCAGCTTGTGGCCGCCGTCGTAGCGCACAGTCTGCCCTAGCAGGCAGCTGCTGATGATCACCCGCGGTTTTCCGTCACAGATGCGTTTAAGGTCTGTGCCCTCGGGCAGGATGTTTGACAGATCCGTTTTCATTAATAACCAACAAGGATAAGTACTGAAAATTTAGAGCCAAAAAAACTAAAAAAAGCCCCGTTTGTGGTAGCGATTTAAATTGTCTTTGGACTATAAATAGCTCCGAACAGCATACCGATATTTCGACTTTCGTGAAGGGTCTTGTGGGTCGGGCATTAATAGGGTGCCGGCCATAAACCGTGAGGGTACAGTCATGAGTGACGAGCAGTTTGATGCCAAAGAAGTGGGCGCCGAGCACCTGAGTGTGGATTGCCGGCAGAAGGTGCGTGATAAATTGCAATCCGAGGTAGAAGCGTTTCTGGCCGGGGGTGGCAAAATCCAGCAGATTGAAAAAAATATCAGCGGCGACCCGCCCCAGCGACCGGGCAACAACTACACCAGCAGGCCCATTTAAAGCTGGCGTATTAGCCGGTTCAGGAGTCTTTTTTCTTCTGTGCTCTGGGGTGTGCGCTGTCGTAAATTTTGGCCAGATGCTGGAAATCCAGATGGGTATAAACCTGGGTTGTCGACAGGTTGGCGTGGCCCAGTAATTCCTGTACGCCCCGTAAATCACCGCTGGATTCGAGCATGTGGCTGGCAAAAGAATGGCGCAGCATATGTGGGTGCACCGGTTGATCGGTACCCTGCTGGACACCCAGCTTTTTCAATCGGCTCTGAATCGCCCGGTGACCCAGTCGACTGCCCTGCTTACTGACAAAAATGGCATCCGTTGACTCCCCTCCGGTTTCAGTCCGCCAGGCTTTGAGTGCCGTCATGGCATAACGGCCCACCGGAACCTCCCTCTCGCGATTGCCTTTACCGGTTACCCGCAGGCTGCCCTCGGCCATATCCAGATCTCCCCAGTTGGCTGCGGCAAGCTCCGCCAGACGCAAACCGCTGGAATAAAACAGCTCCAGCATGGCCCGATCCCTCAGAGAGATAAAATCATCTCCCTGAATCTCCATAAATTGATTAATCTGATCGGCATCGAGTGTTTTGGGGAGGCGTTTCTGTGCCTTGGGAGCGCGCAGACCTGTGGTCGGATCGGCGCGGCAAAGCCGTTGCTTAAGGCAGAACTTGAAAAACGAACGCATGGATGACAGCCAGCGCTGCAGGCTGGTTGGCGCCAGTCCCCGACGGTGCAGCTGGCTCAGCAGCTGACGCATATGATGGCCCTGAATGTCGCTGACCAATATCAGCTGCTGTTTTTCACAGAAGTTTTGCAGGTGGGCGAGATCGCGCTGGTAGTTACTTTGGGTGTGCGGTGAGTACTGCCGCTCTACCTGCAGGTACTGCAGATAAGCTGCGATGGCCTCGGGGAGTTGTGGTGCGGCCATCGACATTCAATGTCCTCTATCAGGGCAGATGACGGGGTAAAACCCGGTTCAATACTTCGCCAATATAGCTCAGAAACAGGGTGCCCATGCTGGAGCGGTAGTAATTGGGGTCGCGGTTGGCAATGGCCAGCATGCCGAAGGTATTGCCATAAATCAGCGGCACCATGGCCACCGAACCGATGTGGCGACTGAACTCCGGAAACAGGTAGTGGGTTTCGGTGTCGCTGAAGGCGCCACACAGGGCGCGATTGCTTTTGATCAGGTTGCCGATGGCGTCGCGGGCATCGTGCATAGTGACTACGCGGGCGCGGCTGGGTGGCAGAGTCTCACTATCGCCAAACAGCAGTAAGGTGGTGTAGTGAATGCCAAAGTCTTTTTCAAAACTCTGAAACAGGGCGTTAACGGTGTCCGTCAGATTCTTACCTTCCAGCAGCGCCAGAATCAGCTTTTTGGTTTTGTCGAACAGGCGGTCGTTGTCCCGGGCATTGTCCAATAGCTTGTTGAGGCGGTGGCGCATTTCCATATTGCGCTCACGCAATACCGATACCTGACGCTCTACCAGAGAAATGGCCTTGCCACTTTCGTGGGGCAGGCTCAGATCAGCCAGCAGCCCCGGCTGAGAGACAAAAAAATCGGAATTTCTGCGGAGGTATTCCACAACCTGTGCTTCTGTAACCGCTGTGTCTGTATCAAGTACCGGGGTATCGCTCATAATCGGTTTCTTAGTGTCTGGAATTATTGCTTTGGTTATTCGGCCGTTGCACCGTAGGTCAGGCTCTGGCTTGACCGTGAAATACGTTGGTCGCGGGCCCGGTCATCAGCACCGGGTGACCTTCACCTTGCCACTCTATGGTCAGGCTGCCACCGGGCAGATTGACAGTTACTCTGGAGTCTAACAGGTTGCGTAAGCGCCCCGCCACTACAGCGGCACAGGCACCGGTACCGCAGGCCAGGGTTTCACCTGCGCCCCGCTCAAAGACGCGCAGATTGACTTCGGTGCGAGACAGGATTTGCATAAACCCGGCATTGACCCGCTGCGGGAAATCCGGATGGCTTTCCACCTGTGGCCCCCAGGTTTCCACCGGAGCGGTTTGGGTGTCATCCACCAGCGTTACCGCATGAGGGTTACCCATGGATACTGCCCCAATCTCGATTGTCTGCTCGTTCAGTTGCAGCGGATAGGTGACTGCACGGGTTTCGGCTAGAAATGGAATGGCGGCAGGTTCGAGCACTGGCTCACCCATGTCCACGGTAACCTGATCGTTATCCTGCAGCTTGAGGGTCATGATACCGGCGGCGGTTTCCACCACGATATTGCGCTTGCCGGTCAATTTGCGATCGGTAACAAACTTGGCAAAACAGCGAGCACCATTGCCACAGTTTTCCACTTCAGAGCCGTCGGCATTGAAAATCCGATAGCGAAAGTCCACCTCGGGACTGGAGGGGACTTCCACCAGCAGGATTTGATCACAACCAATGCCAAAGCGGCGGTCAGACAACTTTCTCACCTGACTTTCCGACAGGTTGACCTTCTGGCTGATGGCATCGATAACAATAAAATCGTTACCCAGGCCGTGCATTTTGGTGAATCGAAAGCGCACCGTATTCCGCCTTGTTCAGGAGTTGGGTATCAGGGCTTCGCCCCGGGTTAAGTCGGCCAGGCTCTCGCGAGCGCGAATCAAATATACCTGATCGCCATCGACCATGATTTCGGCCGCGCGAGGACGACTGTTGTAATTGGAGCTCATGGTAAAACCATAGGCACCGGAAGACATCAATGCCAGCAGGTCACCTGCTTCCAGATTGAGTTGACGATCCTTGGCCAGGAAGTCACCGGTTTCACACACCGGGCCCACCAGATCCCAGCTCTTTGCTTCGCCTTCACGGGCGTTGACAGGAATCACATTTTGCCAGGCCTGATACAGCGATGGGCGAATGTTGTCATTCATGGCGGCATCGATGATGGCAAAGTTTTTGTGTTCGGTTGGCTTCAGGTATTCCACTTTGGTCACCAGCACGCCGGCATTGGCGGCAATCGAGCGGCCCGGCTCAAAAATCAATTGCAGCTGGCGATCGCCCAGGCGGGTTTTGATGGCGTCCATAAATTCCGCCACGGCCGGAGGTTGTTCGTCGCGATAGGTCACACCCAGTCCGCCGCCCAGATCCAGATGGTGAATGTGGATGTCCTGCTCTGCCAGTTGATCCACCAGAGCCAGTACCCGATCAAGCGCGTCGAGAAACGGCGCCAGCTCCGTGAGCTGGGAGCCGATATGGCAATCAATGCCCACCACGTTGAGGGCGGCCAGTTCTGCCGCGCGGGCATAGACACGGGGAGCTTCCAAAATATCAATGCCGAACTTGTTCTCTTTCAGCCCGGTAGAGATATAGGGGTGGGTATTGGCATCCACATCCGGGTTAACCCGCAGCGAAATATTGGCCGCGGTACCCTGTTCGGCGGCCACTGCGGCCAGCACTTCCAGTTCCGCTTCGGATTCGACGTTAAAGCAGTGAACCCCCACTTCCAGCGCGCGACGCATTTCAGCGGGCGTTTTGCCCACGCCGGAAAACACCACGCGAGACGGATCACCGCCAGCAAGCAGGACGCGTTCCAATTCGCCTTCGGAGACGATATCAAAGCCCGCGCCCAGTTGGGCCAGGACATTGAGAATGGCGATGTTGGAGTTGGCTTTGACGGCATAGCAGATCATGCCCGGGTGGTCACCCAGAGCATTGGCGTAGTCCAGATAATGACGACTGAAAGCCTCACGGCTGTAGGCATACAGTGGGGTGCCGAACTGCTCGGCCAAGGGTTGCAGGGGCAGCTCTTCAACAAAGAGTTGGCCGTCGCGTTGGAAAAAATCTGACATGGTGTTGCTCAATTAAGCGGGTTGCTGGGTGCGGTTGTTCCGGGTGCGATTGTTCAGGGTGCAGAGGGTTACTGTGCCTGAAGCTGCTCGGCTTTGGGTTCCGGAGGCAGAGTCAGCGGCCCTTTTTGACCACAGGCGCTGAGGCCCATTAGCAACAGCAGAGACAGGGAAATGGCGGACAGGCGACGCATGGCAACTCCAGCTTGAAATAGTAGTGATAAAAGTCCCGCAGTATACCGGTTACCGCCATCCGCTGTCACTTGATCCGGTCAGCCTCAGATTTCCTGCAGAGCCTGGTTCAGGCGATGTTCCAGCCTGTTTTTGACCATAACAAAATGTGCAGTCTGCAATGGCTTGTCTCCCACCAGTGATTGCGGGCTGTCGCCCAGATCGAGGTCTGTCAGATAGCAGGGGTAGCGCTCGCTGTTGTGTCTTAGTGACAGCACCTGACGGGCCACCTGGCGGTACAGCTGCCCGTCACAGCGGGCGGGATGAAAGTGCTGTTGATCACAGTAAATGGAAAAATTATCCAGAGTGCAGGTACCGGATTCGGCAATGGCCTGCATGTTGAAAAATTTCAGGTTCTGCAGCTCGGTGGTGACATGAGTGCGTTGGGCATTACAGTGACCACCGGGTTGGGGCTGCAGTTCAAAGAACTCAACCGGATAGATGCCAAAGCTGTCGATATCGTCACAGCTTAATTGCAGCCGGTTGATGGTTGAGCGGATAAATCGGTGCAACGGTCGCAACAGCGACTGCTCGTCCTTGAACGGGGTCTGGTAGCGGGTCAGGGTATTGCGTTCATCCAGAATAAAAACCTCGGCATGGGCATCCTGGACCAGGTAGAACACCTGAATCGCCTGATTGATCTGCTCGCGGAAGATGGCCGCAACAGCGGCGGATTTCAATGACAGCGGATCAATATGAATGGCCATGGGATATTGTCGGGGCAATGACAGTTTATCCAGCAGGGCCTCTTCGTCATAGAGCAGTTCCGTCTGGATCTGGGCGCCCCGTTTTTCAATACACAGCAGCTCGTTCCTCAGAGCTACCACAAATAGTCCAGCCTGATGGTTTGGCTGCTGCATCAATGCCCCTTCGAGTTGACGCAGAATCTGCTCCAGGCGCAGTTTCAGGGACGTGGTGTGGTTGCCCCGCTGGCAGTGAAATTCTATGGCGCAGCCATTGAGGCCATCGGCGTGTGCAAACAGACTGAGCAGGTGGCGGATAAAGCCTTCGAGTGGCCGCTGCTCGTGGCTGCTGACAATAATTTCCCCCCAGCTGTTGTGGCACAACAGGTGAATGTCCTGCACCAGATTGATGTGCTCGTCTCCCGCAGACAGCGGGTTGGCGGCCGGGTATTCCGAGCGCAGAGGCGCATCGTCGTCGATCACCATTTCATTGATCACCACCAGCAAGCTGACTGGCCGCGGCCGCTGACTAAAATCCGGTGTGAAGGGCTCGGACGGCGTCTCGGGGAGCCACTTGGCCAGTGCCTGAAACAGCGGCTGAATGGGACGCTCCTGATCATTGTTTTCCCCGACTTTGACGATGGCACTGGTGTGGGATGTCAGAATGCGATTGCAGTAACACCAGGTGATCAGCTCGATCAGAGATGGGCAACTGTGCAGGCGCTCAGCCGGGTACAACGCTTCGTGCTTGCGACTGGTGGCAACATGCCACTCCGAAGACTGTCGCTGGTGTTGGTAAAACGTCAGGTATTCTTCGGCTATGTCGCGAGAGATGCCGGGATTGATTCGTTCAATTTTACCGCTTTTGCGCTCAAACGCGGCGTAGAGTTTGCGGCCCAGAATCGCTACATCGTGATTCAGTTGGTTGCCCTCACGCGCCGGGTGACTCCGGGCGTATTCCGTCAGCAGTTGATAGCCATTGAGCAGTTCGGCAATCAGCAGTTGTTTTTCCGCCATTACCTGGGCGGCATTCCAGTTGTGGTGGGCATCCAGATAGGCGATTTTGTTGCGATCCCAGCCCCAGTCACTGACCAGATCGCTCAACAGCTCTCGCTGCCAGGATGCCGGAGATATCCGGGGTGTTTTTGACAGGGGTTTATTGACTTTGAAATAGAAGCTGCGGCGCATCAACTCCAGCCTCTGGCCCAGGCCTTCACGCTGCAGATGGTTACTGAGGGAGGCAAACAACAGTAGGTATGGGTCCAGCTTATCGGCGGCCACCTGATTGTTGTAAATGGATTTTTTCAGGGCGATGGAGAGGATTTCATCGTCGCTCTGGCGGCGCACATAAGAGCCCAGTAGCAGCAGTTTCAACAGTGATTTATAAGGTGACTGAATCGCTTTATAGAGTTGCCAGATGGCGGCGCTGATGAATTCTTCCGGAGGAATCTGATCCAGTCCACCCAGATCAATGACGTCGGTCTCCCGCAGAAACCGCTTGGTGACCAGTTCCCGACTGTACTCCGCGTAGTGGATTTCATGATCGGGGTGCACAAACCACCACAGCGGGTACTGTCCGGCAATGTGTATGGCGGTGCGATAGAATTCGTCGAGCAACAACTTGTGTTGAGTGCTGCCACTGGCGTCATCGGACAGGGCGGCGACCTTGCCCGCGGCGAAATCCCGGGCATTCATCGGAAAAAAGCAGACGCTCAATCCGAGGGTTTTGCCCCAGGCTTCAATCCCCTCACAGCGTTGCTGCAATTGCTGCAGTTGTGTCGGGTTCAGATCCGGGTCGTGACAGATCCAGAAGTCCAGATCGCTGCTGCGACTCTGACCAATGGTGCCGATACTGCCCATCAGGAAAATGGCATCGATGGCGCTGTTGCGGTTAACCAGTTTTTTATAGCGGAAACTCTTGGAGACCTGCTTGGCGGTTTTTAACAGCGCCCTGTCGGGGGTGAAATTGGTTACTCCGCAGCAGGCATCATTGCTGACGTAGCCGGGCAATACCGGATGGTTGGTGTGAAACAGCAGTGGTATCACTTCCAGAAACAATTGTTGGCGTGGCGCCAGATTGCTCAGGGTGCGCTCCAGCCGTTGCTGGTTGAATCGCAGGAAGCGCTTTTTGATGGTCGCCAGCAGCGAGCGATCAATGCTGTAGGGTTTGGTCTCGGTCATTCTGCGTCGAATCTTCGGGCTCGGTTGCCGCGTGCCCGGTCAATCCTCACAGAGTGCTTCGAGTAGAGTCACTTTCTGGTTTGAATCGTGGTCCGGTGCACGATGTGCTTGGCAATGGTCTGATACAGCAGCTTGGGGTTAACCGGCTTGGTCAGGTAGTCGTCCATACCCGCCTGCAAACACAGTTCACGATCGCCCTGCAGTGCATGGGCCGTCATGGCGATGATGGGGATTTCCCGATCGTGATTACCCTCTCGAATCAGGCGCGTGGCCTGATAGCCGTCCATTCGAGGCATTTCCATATCCATAAGAATGGCGTCGAAGTGGCGCTCGTTGTGCTGGTTCAGCAGGTCGAAGGCTTCCACACCATTATTGGCGAGAGTAACCTGAATATTCTTTTTCTTCAAAAATGCGATGGCCACTTTCTGATTAACGATGTTGTCTTCGGCCAGCAGCACATGAGCATCGGCCAGAATACGGTTCTGTTCTTCCTCGGGGATTTGCTCCGGGGCTTCGTTAAATAGGCTCTCGCCAAAGGCCAGCGCGATGACATCAAAGATGCGTGAGGGGGTTACGGGTTTGCGAATAAAGCCGTCGGTGCGCACCAGTGGGTATTCTTCGGTTATCTCATCGTGGGAGTAGCTGGAGATCAGAATGCACTTGGGCTTGGTGATGATACCGTCATCGGTTTTGATCTGTAGGCAGGCCTCCAGACCATTGGTGCCAGGCATCTTGTAGTCCATCAAAACCAAACTGTAAGCGCTGTCAGGGTCCTGGGCTCTGGTCCGAATTTTCTGCAGGGCTTCCTCGGCGTTGCTGGCTGTATCGACGTTCAGTTGCAAGGCCTCGGCGGTATTTTTCAGAACCGTCAGGGACGCCGGGTGATCGTCGACAATCAGGGTGCGTAAATTGTTGTAGCGCTGGGGCTCCGGGTGCAGGGTTCGCTCACCCAGCTGGCTGGCATTAAAGACCGCGGTAAAACAGAAATGGCTGCCCTTGCCGGCTTCGCTCTCCATTTCAATCCGGCCACCCATCTGCCCCACCAGATATTTGCAGATGGTCAGGCCCAGACCGGTGCCTCCGGCACTGCGCGAGGTAGAGCAGTCGGCCTGAACAAAGGGTTCGAACAGGTTGGCCTGTTGATCTGCGGGGATGCCGATACCGGTGTCATGGACGGCAAACTCCAGCTCAATGTTCTGACCGGTTTGCTTCACCTTGCGGGTTTCAATGGTGACTTCGCCGCCGTGGGTAAACTTCACGGCATTGTCCACCAGATTGTGCAGGATTTGGTGCAGGCGGCGGGAGTCGCCCTTGATAAAGCGGGGTACGCGGCGGGAAACGTCGAAAATCAGCTCGATGTTTTTGTCGTTGGCGCGTTCCTCGAAATCGCTCGAAAGCTGTTCGAACACGCAGTCGAGATCGAAGTGGTTGTTTTCCAGCAGGTACTTGCCGGATTCCAGTTTGGAGAAGTCCAGCACCTCATCAATGATTTGCAGCAGGTTCTCGGCCGAAATATTGATGTTATTGAGGTAGTCTTTTTGCTTGCGGTTGAGCGAGGTGTCCTTGAGCAGATGGCCCATGCCGATGATGGCGTTCATGGGGGTGCGGATTTCGTGGCTCATCCGAGTCAGGAATTCGGCGCGGGTCTGGTTGGCGGCAATCGTCTGCTGGCGAGCTTCGCGCAGCTCCAGCAAATTGGCTTCATACAGCTGCTGAAGCTTGTCCAGACGGGCCTGAAGCTCTTCAACTGATGATTGATTGTCGTTGTTGTTTTCCATGGGCACCAGTGCGCGCTCAAGAGTGTGAGTAATCCACTAAGCCTAGTAGAGAGTTACTGCACTTTCATTAATGTGGCGCGGTTTTTAACCCAAAAGTGGAAAAAATCACCCATTCGGGTGAGGAGAAAACTAACAGACTGGTTGAAAAGTGTGCGGCGCCTGTCGCTGGACCGACGCCGCATGGCTGATCCTAGCGAGATTGGACCAGCGTCAGGGCTTTCTGTGCGGCCTGGCGCACCTGCTCTGGCGCCGTGCCGCCGATGTGGTTGCGGGCAGCGACGGAGCCTTCCAAGGTTAGTACGGCAAAGACGTCGTCAGTGATTTCATCACTGAATTGCTGCAGCTCTGCCAGTGTCATCTCAGACAGATCCTTGCCGGTTTCCAGACCATAGGCCACGGATTTGCCCACAATCTCGTGGGAATCGCGGAACGGGATACCTTTGCGCACCAAGTAGTCGGCCAGATCGGTGGCGGTAGAGAAACCGCGGCGGGCCGCTTCCAGCATGCTGTCTTTTTTCGACTCAATGGCCGGAATCATATCGGCAAAGGCACGCAGACAGTCTTTGACGGTGTCGACGGCGTCGAACAGCGGTTCTTTGTCTTCCTGATTGTCCTTGTTATAGGCCAGCGGCTGGGATTTCATCAGGGTCAGCAGGCTGATCAGGTGGCCATTAACACGACCGGTCTTGCCGCGCACCAGCTCGGGTACGTCGGGGTTTTTCTTCTGGGGCATGATGCTGGAGCCGGTGCAGAAGCGATCGGGCAGGTTGATAAAGTCGAACTGGGCGGAGGTCCACAGCACCAGCTCTTCGCTCATGCGCGACATGTGGGTCAGCAAGATGCTGGCGAAGGCGCAGAATTCGATGGCGAAATCGCGATCGGAAACCGAATCCAGGCTGTTGGCGGTGGGGCGGTTAAAGCCCAGCAGCTCGGCGGTCATATCGCGGTTGATCGGGTAGGTGGTGCCGGCCAGAGCGGCGGCGCCCAGTGGTGACTGGTTCATGCGCTTACGGCAGCCCTGCAGACGGCTGAAATCCCGCTCCAGCATTTCATTCCAGGCCAGCAGATGGTGGCCGAAGGTTACTGGCTGGGCGGTTTGCAGATGAGTAAAGCCCGGCATGATGGTATCGGCTTCGCCTGCGGCCAGCTGGATCAGGCCCTCTTGCAGGCGGGTCATTTCGGCGCTGATGCTGTCGATCTCGTCGCGCAGCCACAGGCGGATATCGGTGGCCACCTGATCGTTGCGCGAGCGACCGGTGTGCAGCTTCTTGCCGGTGATGCCGATCTTATCAGTCAGCGCCGACTCGACGTTCATGTGCACGTCTTCCAGCGGAATGGACCACTCTATTTTGCCGGATTCGATGTCGCTCTGAACTTCCTTCAGGCCGTTGATGATCTTGTCGCGTTCTTCAGCGGTCAATACGCCCGCGGTTTCCAGCATGGTGGCGTGGGCGATGGAGCCGGCAATATCATGGCGATACAGACGCTGGTCAAACTGGATGGATGCGGTAAAACGTTGAACAAAGGCATCGGTGGCCTCGCTGAAACGGCCGCCCCACTGTTGATTGGTTTTGTCGTCTTGACTCATAAATGCTCGCCTGTCGCGTGATGGTGATAAACAAAGGGGCGACATTATACCTGCCCGGCCCGGTCGCGTCATTGCGGTGCGCCGACGGTCATGGCCTAATAATGACAATACCCCAACCCGACAAGCCCATGGCGGAGGCCACCATCATTAACAGCGGCGAACAGCAGACGGCACAGCGCCCGTTTATTCCCAATCTTTGCACCCTGCAGGCCCTGTTTTTGCTGGTGCTGTTGGGCGAGCTGCTGGCGTTATCCATGTCGCTGGTGGCCTCTGGATTGTCGACTATGGACTGGTCCGGATTCGGGTTGCGTTCTTTTATGATTCAGTGGGTGGTATTGCTCAGTGCCGCGCTGCTGTGTCCGCTGCGCCCCTGGCTGGCGCAGGTGCAGCCCTGGGTCGCGGGTCTGAGCAGTTTTGGCGTGGTGATGCTGGTCACTGGCCTGTGCTCGGCGGTGGGACACTTTGCCATGATGCGCGAGTGGCCGGCGGCCATGGTGTTGCTCGATCATCTGGTGCTGGCCGCCATTTTTGCCGGGGTGGTGTTGCGTTTTCTCTATCTGCAGCAACAATTGCACAACCAGCAAAAGGCGGAGCTGCAGGCCCGCATTCAGGCGCTGCAATCGCGCATCCAGCCTCACTTTCTGTTTAACAGCCTCAACAGCATTGCCAGTCTGATCGAAACGGATCCGGAGGTGGCGGAGTCCATGGTGGAGGATCTCGCCAGCCTGTTCCGTGCCAGCCTGTCCGAGCCGGGATTGATTTCCCTGCAGCAGGAGTTGTCCCTGTGTCGCCAGTACGTGGGCATTGAGCAGCGCCGGTTGGGACAGCGGCTGCAAGTTCACTGGCAGATCGACGACCAGGTGCAAGCGCACCTCAGTGAGATCAAAATACCCAGCCTGATGTTGCAGCCACTGCTTGAAAACGCTGTGCATCACGGCATTCAACCGCTACCTGACGGCGGTGAAATCAATCTCAGGCTGACCCGCAAAGGCAGTCAGCTGTGCATCGACGTCAGCAACCCCGTCCCCGCTGAGGACAATACCCGGCTTCCCCACCGCCAGGGTAACCGCATGGCTCTGGAAAATATTCAGCATCGGTTGCAGGCACACTTTGGCAGCGCTGCCAGCTTCATCACGCGGGAGCAGGGTGATCAATATCGGGTGGAGATTTGTTATCCTTTTCCCGTCTTGAACGGAAGTGAATCGAGGAACTGACAATGGATGTTCTGATAGTGGACGACGAAACACTCGCCCGTGACCGACTGGCTCGCATGCTCGACAGCAACGATGCCTATCGGCTGGTGGCTTAGGCGGCCAATGCGTCACAGGCCATGGATGCCGTAATGCAACACGACCCGGACATCATCCTGCTGGATATCAGCATGCCCGGCGAGAGTGGTATCGAGTTGGCACAGCAGCTGGCCAATCTGGATGATCCCCCGGCCATTATCTTCTGTACCGCTTATGACCAGCACGCCCTTGAAGCCTTCTCCGTCAACGCCAAAGACTACCTGCTCAAGCCGGTGCGCAAGGACGACCTGTTTGCCTCACTGGATAAAGTCAGCAGCCTCAACAAGGCTCAGCGTGCACTGCTGGCCGAGAGCGATCAGAAGCTCGAGGGCCGTGGCCACATCAGCGCCAAGACCCGGCGTGGCGTGGAGTTGATTGATCTCGACAAGATTTTTTACTTTGCCGCCGACCACAAGTACGTCACCGTCTACCACGAGGACGGTGAGACCCTGGTCGACGATACTCTGAAGGATCTGGAAACCGAATTTGGCAATCGCTTTGTGCGGATTCATCGCAACGCTCTGGTGGCGGTCAGCCGAATCGAGGCGATGGAGAAAAACATCGAAGGGCAGTTTGAAGTGAAGCTGACTGGTACCGAGCTGCGCCCCGTTGTCAGTCGCCGTCACGTCGGTGGTTTGAAGGATCTGCTGACCAGTCTCTAGGGAGCAATTAAGCCGGGCAACTGCTATGATGCGCCGCCCAAGTATTCAACGATTGGAAGTCGACACCCCATGAGCAAAACCCTCCGTATCGCCACCCGCAAAAGTGCCCTCGCCCTGTGGCAGGCCGAATACGTTAAAGCGGAACTGGAAGCCCATCACCCGGATCTCACGGTCGAGCTGGTGCCCATGACCAGTCGCGGAGACAAGATTCTCGACGTGCCGCTGGCCAAGGTGGGCGGCAAGGGGTTGTTTGTCAAAGAACTGGAGCACGCCATGCTTGAAGGTGACGCGGATATTGCCGTGCACTCGATGAAGGATGTGCCCATGGAATTTCCCGAAGGGCTGGGGCTGGCGGTAATCTGCCCGCGGGAAGATCCGCGCGATGCGTTTGTCTCCAACACCTTCGAATCGCTCGACGCCCTGCCCGAGGGCGCGGTAGTGGGTACCTCCAGTCTGCGCCGTCAGTGTCAGCTGCTGGCCCGTTACCCGCATTTGCAGATCAAGTTTCTGCGCGGCAACGTCAACACCCGTTTGCAAAAACTCGACGATGGCGAATACGACGCCATTATTCTCGCTGCCGCGGGTCTGATTCGTCTCGGCTTCGAACAGCGCATTCGTCAGTTTATTGAGCCGGAAGTGAGTCTGCCGGCCGGTGGTCAGGGGGCCGTGGGTATCGAGACTCGTCTGGCCGATACCGACATCATGGCTTTATTGAAGCCGCTGCACTGTGACGATACCGCCCCCAGAGTGCTGGCCGAGCGGGCCATGAACCGCCGTCTTGAAGGCGGCTGTCAGGTACCGATTGGCTGTTTTGCCCTGCGTCAGGACAACGATCAGTTGTGGTTGCGCGGTCTGGTGGGCAGCCCCGATGGTCAGCACATGCTGGAAGACCAGATCACCGGCCCGGCGGCAGATGCCGAACAGCTGGGGGTGGCATTGGCCGAGCGTCTGCTGGATGCCGGTGCCGACGCCATCCTCAAAGACGTCTATGGTCAGTAACGACGCGCCTCTGTCCGGCCTGAGGGTGCTGATTACGCGCCCGCAACGACAGGCTCAAAAATGGCGACAGCAGCTTACCGAGCTGGGGGCCGCCACCCATCGGGCGACCCTGATGGAGGTGGTGCCCTTCACCGAAACCCTCCCAGAACACCGCACGGCGGTTGCGGCCATTGAGCAGCGCCTTGGCCAGCTGAATCACTACCATCATCTTATTTTTGTCAGTCAGAATGCCGTGGATTACGGCTGCCACTGGTTGCAACAAGACTGGCCGCAACTGCCGGAGTCGTGCCACAGTTACGCGGTGGGCTCGGCCACGGCCCAGCGTTTGGCGGCCCATGGTATCAATGCCAGTGAGGCCGGCGTGGCCATGAACTCGGAAGCGCTGCTGGCGCTGCCCGGTTTGCAACAGTTGCAAGGTCAGCGGGTTTTGATTTTCCGTGGTCAGGGCGGTCGGCCGCTGCTGGCCGACGCGTTGCGCCAGCGGGGCGCCGAGGTGGA
Organism: Candidatus Pelagadaptatus aseana; assembly: GCF_040362265.1. NCBI lineage: Bacteria > Pseudomonadati > Pseudomonadota > Gammaproteobacteria > Cellvibrionales > Cellvibrionaceae > Candidatus Pelagadaptatus > Candidatus Pelagadaptatus aseana. The sequence goes on along the minus strand of NZ_BAABNJ010000001.1, from coordinate 514,815 downwards.
TTACTGTGAGCTCTATCAGCGCCAGTTGCCGGTTGAGACCGCCACTGAGTTGGCCAGCAGCGACTGGGGTCAGGCCACCGACATAGTCGCTCTTCACAGTGGCGAAAGCCTGCAGAACTGGGATCGGGTGATCCAGCAGACCCAGCGCACAGGGTGGCGCCAGTTGCCCGTATTGGTTCCCGGTGAGCGCGTGCTAAAGTTAGCCCAATCATTACAATTCACCAACATCATTTGTGCGATCAATGCCACGGATGCCGAAATGGCCCGGGCATTGATTGAATGGCATCAACATCAGGAAACGCTATGAGCACTGAGTCTTCCAATCCTCCTTCCTCTAATCCCCCTTCCTCCAAGGTCGAAGAGACCAAGCCTGAAGAGATCAAGACCGAAGAGACCGGGGCGAATGCAACCGAGGCCAGTGTGGCGGAGGATAAACCCGTTGCAGCAGATCAGCCTACCGAGGATAAGCCGGCCGCGGCCGAATCAGCCAGCCAGCCGGCCAAGCTTGCCCCGCCGGTAGCGACGGCACCGCGCAAGAGTTCCCCGCTGCTGCTGATATTGATGCTGCTGGTGCTGATTACTGTGGCGGGTATGGGCTACTGGGGCTGGATGCAACAGCGCACACTGGTGGCAACCCAGACCAGCCTGCAAAAAAATCTTGAGGGTCAGCAGGCACGCATGATTGAGATGCAGCAGTTGCTGGAGGAAGCCCGCGATCAGTCCAGCTGGCGAGCGGCGATTGCCGGCATCGACAAACGCCTGGAACACAACAGCAAGCGCCTGCGCAGTTTGGAAAGCACCAACCGCGATGACTGGCTGCTGGCCGAAGCTGAGTACCTGTTGCGTCTGGCCAATCAGCGCATGTTGATGGAGCGCGGCACCGAGGGTGCGCTGGCGCTGCTGCAGGCGGCGGATCAGATTCTTAAAGATCTGGACAACGACGAATTGTTCCCCGTGCGGCAACAACTGGCGCGCGATATGGCGGCGTTGAAACTGGCCCCCGGTGTCGATCGCAGTGGTCTCTACCTGCAATTGGCGGCACTCTCGGAACAGATTGAAGCTCTGTCGGATCTGCCCGGTGATCTGAGTGTTAAAGAACAGCCGGTGCCTGTCGCCGAAGCCATGGTGGCAGAAAGCGAACAGCAACTGGATCAGGGAGTCTGGACCCGAATCAAAACCAACTTCTGGGAAGCCATGGCCGTGGTGGGCAAGTACATTCGCGTGCGCCATCACGATCAGACCATCGTGCCGGTCCTGCCGCCGGAAAGCTCGGCCTATCTGCGCCAGAACATTCGCCTCACACTGGAGCAGGCACAACTCGCCATGCTGCGTGAGAACACACAGGTGTATCAGCACAGTCTGGCGGAAACCGAAGCGCTGCTGCGCAAGTATTTTGCCACTCAGGACAAGGGGCTGTTGCTGGCCGATGAAGTGCACTCGCTGGCACAGATGGACGTTAAAGTGCAGCTGCCAAGCATCAGCGCTTCCCTGACGGCACTGCGCGAGTTTATTTCAAGGCAACACAAATTGGATTCGCTCGGAACCGACGCGCTGACCGCGGAAGAGGTGTAATCATGAAGCGCTATCTGTTTCTGTTTGTCGTTGTTCTGTTCGGTGGTGCTCTGGGTTTCCACTGGTTGATGACCCAGCCCAGCTATCTGATGCTGGTGGTGGGCAATACCTCGGTGGAAATGTCGCTGTGGCTGGCACTGGGATTATTGCTGGCCGGACTGGCGCTGTTGTGGCTGTTGTATCGTCTCACCGGCGGCAGCTGGAGTTTGCTCAAACGCTCCGTCAATCTGGCCCTGTTTGGCTCCGAAAGTCGCGCCCGCCGGCAAGTGTCCGAGGGCATGATCAACTACATCGAAGGCAACTGGAAGGTGGCCCTTAAGCAACTGACTCGCAGCGCCAGCAAAGTTGACGAGCCACTGCTCAATTACATTGCCGCCTCTACCTGTGCCTTTGAATTGGGCGATGAAAAGAAGGCCAATGATCTGTTGGCCAAGGCGGATAAAACCCAGACCGGTGCCGAGCTGGCGGTGACCCTGACGCAGGCGCGCCACCAACTGGCGGCAAGAAAATTCGAGCAGTGTGCGGCCAGTCTCGAGCGCGCCCGCAAGTTGGCGCCACGCCATCCGGTGGTGCTGGATTTACAGCGTCAGGTCTACACCGAATTGCATGACTGGGATGCCCTCGAAAAAATTATTCCGCTGCTGGAGCGCTACAAAATTGTTCAGGGTGACGAACTGCGTCATATGAAAAAAACACTCCATGTGGCCCAGTTAAAAGCCGCAGCGGCCAGCGACAAACCGCTGGAAAATCTGCACGGCCGCTGGCAGCGTCTGCCTTACATGGCGCAGCTGAATGTCGACATCATTCTCGAGTACACCAACAACTTGCTGAGCCTGGGTGAAAGCAACGAAGCGGAAGTTTTGCTGCGCAAAAATTTGCAGAAAAACTGGGATAACCGTTTGGTGGAACACTATGGTTTGGTGGCGGGCGCGGACCCGAGCCGACAGTTACTGCAGGCGGAAAGCTGGCTGAAAGAACGTCCGGGCAACGCCAGCCTGTTGCTGACGCTGGGACGTTTGGCCATGCGCAATCAATTGTGGGGCAAGGCGCGGGATTACTTTTCCAGCAGTTTAAAAATTCACGGCTCCGCGGCGGCCTACGCCGAGCTGGCCAGATTGCTGGCTCATCTGGGTGAGCACGAACAGAGTACCGAGTACTACCAGCAGGGACTGTTGCACTTTACCGGTATGCTGCCGGATTTGCCGTTGCCGGAAGCTTAATTAATCAGAGATCCTTCTTCGCGTTGCTCATCAGGATGACAGTTTGTCAGAAGTGGCAGTGATTCTAAACAGTGTCATCCTGAGGAGTGGCAATGACGAAGGATCTTCTGGGGCTTGTTGTGATATTCCTGAGGTCCTTCTTCGCGTTGCTCATCAGGACGATTAATAACTTTTTAAAAAGTTATTAATCGCTTTTCTGTTCCAGACTTTTTAGTGCGCGTTTGATCGCTTTCAGACGCCGCACTTTTTTCTCGCGGATGTCGTCCGCCATATCGGGCGACTCCAGCTCGGCTTTTAATTCGTTGTAGTGGTTTTCCAATTCGATAATCTGCTGCGCCTGTTCGGCTTTGTCGAACACCCGGGCTTCGGGGTTGTTGTCCGAATCGCCCGCCAATACAAACGAGCGCTCTGGGATGATCGGCGCCGTCAACGGCCGCTGATTCATGATCGATGGTGACGCAATTTCAATGTTCTGATTGTGCAAACAATCCATCATATTGCGGCGCAATTGCGAGCGCACCGACAGCATCTGTTTGACGTTTTCGAGAAAGCCGCTGACGCGATACACCACGGAAAAATCTCCCAGCTCGACAATCTGCACAAAGGGATCGGCCAGTTCGGTTTCGGCCGCCGCCTGTATCAACAAGCCCTCCACCAGATGATTGTCGACGTCGTAACCCAGCGACACTTCCGCGGAAATGATGGTGCCACTGGCGTGCACCACCTTGAACGGGTTGGACGACAGATACAGATTGGGCAGTGTCAGCAAGTCGCGATCAATGGTTTGGATTTCGGTGTGAAACAAATCCTGCTCGGTGACGCGGCCAAAGTGATCGCCCACCTGAATAAAATCACCGGGGGTAAAACTTTTCTGCGAGCGCAGCATAAACCCGGCCATGGCGTTGGCGGCAATGGTGGGGGATGACAGGGTAATAATGGCGGTGAGCAGCAAACCCAACAGGGTTAATAACTGGCCGCGGGTATCACTTTCCAGAGGCAGAGTCAGGATGATGCCGATCAACGAGGCCAATACCACAAACAGTCCCCACAACTGGCCGCGGAAACGGTGCCCCTGAGTCTGTACCGCCGGCTTGCGCGACAACAAACTGAATACCACCACCGTGGCGGCCACAATCCCCAGTGCCGGCAGCAGCGGAATCAACCAGGACTGCAAAGTGCTCCAGATGTCTTCCATGGCCGTATAAATCTCCCCTTGTGGTTTTTAGCTGGGCTACAATAGCCTTCTTTTTATAGCGCACGCTTCGGTAGTCGCGCCCATATTTGTTAACGAATAAGACTCTCATGAAATATAAAGACCTGCGCGACTTTATCAAGCTGCTGGAAGAACGCGGTGAACTCAAGCGCGTGACCGTACCCGTCGATGCCAATCTGGAAATGACGGAAATCTGTGACCGCACCCTGCGAGCCGGCGGCCCCGCCCTGCTGTTTGAAAATGTCATCGGCCACGACATGCCGGTGCTGGCCAACCTGTTTGGCAGTACCCAGCGCGTGGCGCTGGGCATGGGCGAAGAATCCAAAGAAAAGTTTCGCGAGATCGGCCAACTGATGGCCTTTCTGAAAGAGCCTGATCCCCCGCGCGGTTTTCGCGATGCCCTGCAAAAACTGCCGATCTTCAAGCAGGTATTGAACATGGGGCCGAAACTTATTTCGCGCCCGGCCTGTCAGCAGGTGGTGCTGGAACAAGATCGGATTGACCTTGATAAATTGCCGATCCAGACCTGCTGGCCTGGCGATGCCGCACCTCTGGTTACCTGGCCGCTGGTGATTACCCGCGGGCCGAACAAAGAGCGGCAGAATCTCGGCATCTACCGCATGCAGAAGATCGCCAAGAACAAGCTGATCATGCGCTGGTTGTCCCACCGTGGTGGCGCGCTGGATTTTCGCGAGTGGCAACAACAGCACCCCGGTAAACCCTACCCGGTTTCGGTGGCGCTGGGTGCCGATCCCGCCACCATTCTCGGCGCGGTGACGCCGGTGCCCGATACCTTAAGCGAATACGCCTTTGCCGGTTTGCTGCGCGGTGAAAAAACCGAAGTGGCGAAAAGCCTGAGCAACGATTTGCAGGTGCCTGCCTCCGCCGAGATTGTCCTGGAAGGCTTTATTTACCCCGACGAGATGGCCGACGAAGGCCCCTACGGCGACCACACCGGCTACTACAACGAGGTGGATCAGTTCCCGGTGTTTACCGTGGAAAAAATCACCCACCGCCGCGACCCGATTTATCACAGCACCTACACCGGCCGCCCACCGGATGAGCCGGCGGTACTGGGTGTGGCGCTCAACGAAGTGTTTGTGCCGATTCTGCAAAAGCAGTTTCCGGAAGTGGTGGACTTCTATCTGCCACCTGAGGGCTGCTCCTACCGCATGGCGGTGGTGACCATGAAGAAGCAGTACCCCGGTCACGCCAAGCGGGTGATGATGGGTGTCTGGTCGTTCCTGCGCCAGTTTATGTACACCAAGTTTGTGATCGTCTGCGACGACGACATCAACGCCCGCGACTGGAACGATGTGATCTGGGCCATCACCACGCGCATGGATCCGGTGCGCGATACCGTGATGGTGGAGAACACCCCGATCGACTATCTGGATTTTGCCTCGCCGGTCTCCGGTCTGGGCTCCAAGATGGGCATGGACGCAACCAACAAGTGGCCCGGTGAAACCGATCGCGAGTGGGGTGAGCCAATTGTGCAGGACCCCGAGGTGATCAAAAAGGTGGATGAAAAGTGGGCCAGTCTTGGGATTGAGTTGCCACAAAAAAAGGAGCTGTAATCAGCTCCTTTTTCTTTTTACACCAGAGTGGCTCGGGTTTTAGTCTTCCAGCTTGGCCAAATCCCGGACCGCACCCTTATCGGCACTGGTGGCCAGCAACGCATAGGCCTTCAACGCCGCACTCACTTTACGCGGACGCTCTTTGGCTGGCTTCCAGCCCAGCTTGTCCTGCTCGACGCGACGCTCGGCCAGCTCTTCATCACCCACCAGCACATTGATGGTGCGGTTGGGGATGTCGATCTTGATGCGATCGCCATCGCGCACCAGACCAATGGCGCCACCTGCGGCGGCCTCTGGTGATACGTGGCCAATGGACAGGCCGGAAGTACCGCCGGAGAAACGGCCATCGGTCAGCAGGGCACAGGCTTTGCCCAAACCCTTGGACTTGATGTAAGAGGTCGGGTACAACATCTCCTGCATACCCGGACCACCGCGCGGACCCTCGTAGCGAACAATCACCACGTCGCCCTCTTTGACCTTGTCATCGAGGATATTCTGTACCGCTTCGTCCTGGGATTCAGTGACGTGGGCGGTGCCTTCAAACACCAGAATGGATTCATCCACGCCGGCGGTTTTCACCACACAGCCGTCCAGCGCGATGTTGCCGTACAGCACCGCCAGGCCGCCTTCCAGACTGAAGGCATGCTCCAGCGAGCGAATGCAGCCGTTCTTGCGATCGGCATCCAGCGTCGGCCAGCGGGTGCTTTGGCTGAAGGCGGTCTGGGTCGGAATGCCAGCGGGGCCAGCCTTGTAGAACTTCATTACTTCCGGAGACGGGCTGCGCATGATGTCCCACTCGTCCAGAGCGTCTTTCATGGTGGCGCTGTGGACGGTCGGAACGTCGGTGTTGAGGCGGCCGGCGCGATCCAGTTCACCCAGAATGGCCATGATGCCACCGGCGCGGTGCACGTCTTCGATGTGGTATTCCGGAGTGTTGGGAGCCACTTTACACAGCTGCGGGATCTCCTTGGACAGGCGATCGATGTCCTTCATGGTGAAGTCCAGCTCGGCTTCCTGGGCAATGGCCAGCAAGTGCAGAATGGTGTTGGTGGAACCGCCCATAGCGATATCCAGTGCCACAATGTTTTCAAAAGCTTTATAGGAACCGATGGAGCGCGGCAGCACTGACTCGTCGTCCTGCTCGTAGTAGCGCTTGGCCAGATCAACAATGGTGCGGCCGGCGCGCAGGAACAGGTCTTCGCGGTCGGCGTGGGTGGCCACCACGGTGCCGTTACCCGGCAGCGCCAGACCCAGTGCCTCGGCCAGACAGTTCATGGAGTTGGCGGTAAACATGCCGGAGCAGGAGCCACAGGTGGGGCAGGCGCTGCGCTCGATCTGCTCGACTTCTTCGTCGCTGGCCTTGTCGTCTGCGGCGATGACCATGGCGTCCACCAGATCCAGCTTGTGTTCGGCCAGCTTGGTCTTGCCGGCTTCCATGGGGCCGCCGGTGACAAAGATCACCGGAATATTCAGGCGCATGGAGGCCATCAGCATCCCCGGAGTGATCTTGTCGCAGTTGGAAATACAGACAATGGCGTCGGCGCAGTGGGCGTTGACCATGTACTCCACTGAGTCGGCGATGATGTCGCGCGAAGGCAGCGAATACAGCATGCCGTCATGCCCCATGGCAATGCCGTCATCCACGGCAATGGTGTTGAATTCTTTGGCTACGCCACCGGCTTTCTCGATCTCGCGCGCCACCAACTGACCCATGTCCTTCAGGTGCACATGCCCCGGTACAAACTGGGTAAAGGAGTTGGCCACAGCGATAATGGGCTTGTGAAAGTCGTCGTCTTTCATTCCCGTGGCGCGCCACAGGGCGCGGGCGCCGGCCATATTGCGGCCAGCGGTGGAAGTCTTGGAGCGATAAACAGGCATGGTAAACCTCGTTGCCAAAAGCGAAATCAGGGTGGTTAAAATTCAGGCGGGTGAGTTTAGCAGAAATCAAGGGCCGGGGCTTGTGCCATACAACGATTATTCGGGAGCATTCATCAATAAAAAACGAACTAACCCGCGCGTCCGATAATGCTCAGACGCCGACCGACAAGGGGTATTAATGCTGATCCAGCGGGCTTAATACCCCCTTGCCGCCCTGCTTCACCACATGGGTATAAATTTCGGTGGTCTTCACATCCGAGTGCCCCAGCAGCTCCTGAATGGTTCGCAGATCATGACCTCGCTCCAGCAGGCGCGTGGCAAAACTGTGGCGAAAGGTATGGGGGCCGCACTTTTTCAGGATGTTCAGTTCGCGCACCACCTTGCGCATCTGCTTCTGCACGCTGCTGTCGAGAATGTGATGGCGGCGCATCACGCCGCTGCGTGGATCCACCGACAGTTTTTGTGACGGGAACAAATACTGCCAGCCAAGCCGGCGGGCATCGGTGGGGTATTTTTTTAACAAAGCATCGGGCATAAACACTTCACCAAAGCCATCGGCCAGATCTTTTTTATGGATGGCTGCCACCCAGGTAATCTGCCGTTGCAGACGGGGAATCAACTGCTGTGGCAAAACCGTGACCCGGTTTTTATTGTTCTTGCTGCGCAGAATATTCAGCACGTTCATATCAAAATCCACATCTTTTACTCGCAGCCGAATGGCCTCAGAAATTCGCAAGCCGCTGCCGTACAGAAGTGCGCAAATTAATTGACTGTCGCCGGGCATGCCATCGATGATTTGCATCGCTTCCCTGTGCGTAAAAATAACCGGGATCTGGCGGGGCACACTGGCGTGCGTGTGATTAATATTTTCCAGTGGTTGTTTGATGATATCCCGGTAGAGAAAGGCTATGGCATTCAGCGCTGTTTTTTGGGTGTTGATGGCCACGTTCTCTTTAACGGCAAGATGGGTTAAAAATGCGGTGGCTTCTTCATTGCCCATTTCAGCCGGGTGACGCTTGCCATTAAAAAAGATAAAGCGCTTGATCCAGTGGATGTAGGTTTGCTCGGTTTTATACGCCATCCCTTTGGCACGTATATGGGTACGAACTCCCTGCAGAAAGGGACTCTTTTCTGAGCGAACGGGTATGGGGATGTCTTTCATGAAGTAGTGCCATACAAAGCGGAAAGTACAAACAGTAGATTTGATGGGTTGGTAGCGGTACCCGCTGTAGGTATGAAGTCTGTCTCTGGACGGGTTATTTTGGGAAATCAAAAATGTGAGTGCTTGCAAGCTTTGCGACAAGGGCTTGTCAGGGCTTTGGTAAAGGGGTTAAGGTTTGGCTAAATCAGGGATATCAGGACAGGGTTGTCTTATTTATATGCGGAGTGTTTCTCGCCCGCGGTCTTTCTGTTCTTTTTCCCTTCCAATAAAAAATAGGCCTCCAGGAAATAGCACTCCATGGAGGGCTAATAAGCGTTATGCATCATGAGAAAGAACGGATTTACAATAATCGAGCTTGCTATCTCTCTATGCATAGTTGGCATGCTGATTTTAATTTACGCACGGTTCACAGAGCCTGATTGGTATATTCATCTTTTAAGCAAAGATCAGCCTTACTTGTTCTATGCTGCTTTGTTTATTTTTCCTGTTGGGATATATAGCAACATCAAAAAAGCTTTGTTCGGTGACTCTGAGTCAAATTCTATTTCAACGGTCTTCCTATATTTTCAGGCCGCATTGTGGGCTGTACTCCTAGTTATGGGGTTGGGTTATGTTTTTAGTTAGTGCAATAATGCATAACAAGTTGCTCAAGTTCACTCCGGCCGCGAAATACGCGGCCTCCGCGGGACGGCCTACACGTTGTTTCGGCCGCCCCTTAGCAAGGCGTTAGGTGAGCAAATGAAATTCCCAGCAAGCACGACACTTGAAGATCTAGGTAAGAATTTCAAAGTAGAGTTTTGCTCATTTGGCCCTACTGAAAAAGGTTGGTCTGGTCATTACCTTGAATGCCCGATATGTAATATTCTTATCGAAAAATGTGGGTGTCACAGTTGTGAGTGCGGCAACATATATGTCGATGATGGCATGCTAAGGGTGAGAGTAAAGAATGGCGATAGAGCTTCAGTTAAAACCTATTATGCCTATAAAAAGTAGCAGGTCCTGCAAGTCACCTAACAAACCGGTCAAGTTCACTCCGGCCGCAAATGGCGCGGCCTGCGCGGGACAACCTACACTGCGTTTCGGTTGCCCCTTACCGGGGCGTTATACGTGAAAGAGAACTTTTATGGACCCTAGATTAATATTAGGAAAATGCTTTTCTGAAATAGCAGATTCGATTTCGCACTCGGGAATCGAAGCTGTTTATGAACATCTTGAAGAAGGTGAAGATCAAGAATACTGTGTATCAAGTGAGTCTGGGGCATGGGAAATATCATTAGGAAAAAATGATATAGTTGAAACAGTTTTTCTATATGATGTCGTTAATTTTTCAAAGTTGTTTGGCTTTGGTATCAATTCTACGCAAGAGCAAATAGTATCTATTTTGGGTAATCCAACTACAACCGGTGGGCCCGACGAGAGTGAAATTTTTGGCAATACTGGGAAATGGCTTCGTTATGATTTAGACAGCTATAGCCTCCATATTGAATATGAATTTAATTCTAATAAAATCAAGCTTATTACATTAATGTTGCCTGAGATTGCACCATGAATAATAGTCGTATAACAAGGCGCTGCATAGGACAAAAAACACTTGGCACCTTTCTTGTATCGCTTCGCTCCCAACAAAGTCGCCAAGTGTTTTTTGCCCATGAGCGCAACGTTATGTTCTCATATGACTAAAGACTGTACCGAAGAATTTAAGAAGTTAAGCAATAAGATAGCTCTGTTTTGGCTTGTAGAGATCGGCTATCTTGTTTTTGTAGTTTTCGCATTTGAAGCAACAGAAGAGCTAATTAAGTGGGGCAGCCTAGAGTTCTATATATTTATAGCTAGCCTAAGCTTGCTTATGTTCATGGTCTTGAGGTGGTTTTCACCTCGCTGTCCAAATTGTGGTCAGGGGCTATATTCGGTAATCGAAATCAATAAATACCCTATTATGGTTAAAAGCTTCATTGGGAAAAACTGCGGCGGTTGCGGTGCAAAACTTAAAACATAACAAGGCCATCTTGCATCGCCCCAGCAAAAAGACGCTGGGGCTGGACAGTCTTTCGCTACGGCCTTTTGTGCGTGGCTTCGCCAGTGTCGCACAAAAGTCCTCCACTCAAGCCTGCCGCAAATGGCGGCGTTATGGCCTCTTGTAGTTTTATAGTTTCACTAGCGAGTTAGCAGTAAAATTGGGCATTGGTAATCAGTGCCATCGGGTAGTAAGGTTAAGCTACCAACACCGAGACAACGTGGTAACCAACGGAAGGTTCCGAGTCAGTTTCAAATCCTTCCCGTTCGCTCTTCGAGCACCACTCAAAATCTCAGTAAAACAATAATCCGGTGTCCCGCATTCATTGGTGCGTGCCACCACAAAATACATCGCACATCGGCAGTTTGGTGCTGGCCCTAACAAGTCGCATCAGCATCGCGCAACAAGTTGCGCTGGACGGCCAAACCGTTGGTTTGTCCGCCGCTGTGCTCGGCGTTATGTGTAAAGGGAGATTTGAGTGACCTCTGGAATTTTGGTTGGCGTTTTAGGAATGATCATATTTTTGGGATCATTCTGTACGCTTTCTTACTTTCTTTTAAAAAAGTTAGGTGTTAAAGAACACTTGGCTTGGAGAGCCAGTAAGTTCGGGCTATCGCTAGCATCTATTCAAATTTTTGTTCAGCTAGTTGCTTCAACGCTTACTAATTCTAGTTTTGGCTCCTTAGCGGTGATATTCGTTTCGTACTTTTATGTTCGCAGTGTGCTTAATATTCAGTGGAAAATTAACGTGGCTATAATAATCCTTTTACCAATCTTGTCTGGGTTATTGGCTGCCCCACTTTTATTAGTACTGTTCAACAACACATAACAAGTGGCTGTAGTCGCCATGCAAAGGGCGCATGGCTGGGACGGCTTTTCCGCAGCTTCGCTGCTACAAATCCGCCCCTAAGCCGGGCGTTAAATGTACACAACGAGATAGAACGTGCGAAAAGAACTTTCATCATCTTCGCTAGCCATTTTAGCTAGCCCTTTATATCCAGCTGTTTCGTACTTGGCTTTGTATCTATTCATTACCGAGGTGGGCTATTCCAGCCATATCGTGGATCGCACGGTTATGAATATTTTTGTTTTTGCAGTCTCAGCCATAGCGTGCACCGTGTTTGGCTTCCTCATTGTCAAGCAAAAGCTAAAACTCTGGGGCTTAGCATGCTCATTCTCTAGCATCTTCTATTGGTATGTAGTGCGCCCAGAAGTCCACGATATTAAAAATATCCTTTCCGATGCATCAGCTTGGTTCACAATGATCTACTCAACAGCCCTGCCGCTTATACTTGCACTGGTAGTAAGCTCACATTTAACAAGGCGCTCAAGCAAGGACGCCGTAAACGGCGCCGCTTAGCTTGGCGTTAAATGCCCATGAGAAATCAGATCGGATTACAATTTTGGATTTCATTCAGTGCCGAGGTACTGCTGGTATCTACTTTCTGGTCAGGAGTGATCTTATTGGGTATCAGTTTAACTGGGCTCATCGAGCGTCCAATTAGCATGTATATCTTTGTACCTTTTGCGGTTGTCACCGGTATGGGCTGGTTGTTCTTCCGCATAAAGGGCTTTAAACGGGGCAAGTATTACTTGAATCAGCTATGAGCGTGAGTCAGCATTTAACAAGTTGCTCAAGCGGGACAAATTACCTGCGCTTCGCTCCGGCAATTTGCCCCTTAGCAAGGCGTTATCGGCTCATGGTGTTTTAAATAATCACTAGCGAGTCAGGCAGTAAATTTGGGCATGGTCATTCGTGCCAACTGAAAGTAAAGTTAACCAACCAATACCGAGACAACGTGGTGACCAACGGAAGGTGCCGAGTCAGTTTCTATCCCTTACCGTTCGCTCTTCGAGCACCGCGCCAGTTCTCAGAAAACAATTAATCCGGTGTCCGCATTCATTTGGGTGTGCCACCGTTAAGTAAAGTGCACAAAGGAAGTCCGGTGCTGCCCATAACAAATGGCAGCAGAAGGACGCGGCATAGAACGCCGCGCCTCTGTGCCAAGCGTTATAGGTCAGGTCAGAAATGAGAGAGTGCCCACACTGCAAAGAGAAGTGCGTATCTAGGCATAAGTTGGTTGCGCAATATCTGTGTATCCCTGCCGTGATTGCAACTTGCTCTAATTGTCAGGCGGTTGTGATGTTGCACCAGTCAAATAGCTTTATTCATATGTTGGCAATGGAGTTGGCTTTATACGCGGCCATGGTAATTTTGGTCTTCTGGTTTATTAACCAGTTTGGGGTGGTTTGGCCTGCTTTCGTTGTTCTGTTGGCGGGTGTCATAGCTAGGGCATATATAAAAACGGCGGCACCTCTAGACTATGTTCGGTAGCCCTATAACAAGCCGCTTAAACACGTTCCGGCCGCAGAAAAACGCGGCCTCCACTGGACTCGCTACGCGTTGCTTCGCTCGCCGTTTAGCGGAGCGTTAAGAGCTATGAGAAAGTCAGTACTCTCGAAAATAGTTATTTCCTTATGCATCCTTGGCGTCATAGCGGTGATCACTCCATTTATTTCATCACTCAATCCTAGTGAAAAGGCCAAAGCAGACTCTTCGAATAGAGTGCTAATTGACGGATTAGAAATTGGTAACGAAATTACGGTGGAAGCAGCTGGAACGGTAGTTCTGATTACAAGGAAATCGGAGCTAGAATTCGAAGTCTGGGATATATGGGCAAAGTTCTCTAACGGATTGCCGGGTTGTGTAATTCAACGACTCCAAGAGCCTGAATCCAGACAACCTAAAGCAGTCTTTCATGAGAACTGTCATACAGTTACTTACGACAAAGATGGAAATATCCTTCCAGGTAGTCATAAAAGCGCACTCCCGATGGTGAAGATGAAATATTCGCTTAGAGATGGTGATCTATATGTGTGGTAGTGCTCTTAACAAATCGGTGTTGTGCGTTCCGGCGCTGCGCACCTCCACCGGACAGCCAAAGCTACGCTTTGGCTGCCGCAAACCTCGGCGTTAGTAGCGTTGAGAATCACTAGCAAAAAATAGTAAGGAGACATTAATGAGAAAGATTTTATGTACCGTTAACCCTGAACAGGTTAGCGACGTGCACAAGAAATCTTTAGAGTCGGCATTGCGGTCAAATTATGCAAAGCATCTTTCAGAATCTGAAAGCCTTACAATAGTTTGGTGCGAACTTCCTACAGCTCAAGGTTTTACCAGTTACGAACAACCATGTGTTTCACTTGTTGTTATTGAGGCTCAAGATGATCTCGACCAAGATGTACGAGAAAACATGCTATCTGAGTGCGCAGCAGACTGGTCAGAAATTACAGGCATTACATTAGAAAGATTGATGATTTCAGTTTTTGATGAAACTGTGTTCTCTGAATATATGGCTGCTAATCAGCGTCGCTTGTCATTGATGGGCCGTATTCAATTTTCCCGCCATATGCTTGTTAGTCTACTTCGTTCGAAAATGACCCGCGGGCTGTTGATTTTTAGTCCAAATGTAGGGAGCTGAAGTGCCTTTATATACTGTTTCATGCCGTAAACCTCTATCCCAGGAAATCAGAGAGGCTGTATCTACTACAATTACTGACACTCATTGTGAGGTTACCGACGCTCCCCCCGAATTTGTAAATGTTGTTTTTATGGATGGCTATTCTTTAAAAAATAGTTGGAATTTGGCGGTCATTGGTGGTGTTCGATCTGGTGGCAATAGGAGCGCTGAATTAGTAGAGAAACTACAAAAATCTTTGCACACAAATATCGCCTCAGCTTCGAAACTGCCTATTGATAAAATTGGTATTGAGTTAGTGGGTGTGAGAGCGAGTTGGGTTATGGAGGGCGGCAAGATTTTGCCTGAACCTGGGTCTGAAAATGATTGGCTACAAAATAAATAATTGGTTCGTGCAGTTTTTCGATTCAAGTGCTACATAACAAGCGCAGGCAAGCAGGATAAAGTTTCGCTGCGCTTCAACTTTGCCCATGCTACGGGCGTTATGCGTAATCGAGGATGGTTCATGAAATATGAATGGAGAAAAAAGGAAAAATCTATATACATCCCTAAAGCAACACCCGAGATTGTAGATGTTCCTTCATTTAATTACTTTGCTATTGACGGTCAAGGCAACCCAAATGATGACTCGTTTAGTCAATATATAGAGGCCCTATATTCCGTAGCATACACAGTAAGAATGTCTCACAAATCGGGATTTTCACCTTCAAACTATTTTGAGTATACGGTTTATCCTCTTGAAGGTGTATGGGACATATCTGAAGAAGCGAAACAAAACTATAACGGTAAGCTAGACAAAGATTCGCTTGTATACTCCCTAATGATTAGGCAACCAGAGTTTGTAACTGAAGATTTCGCCAATCAATCCTTGGAAAGAGCTTTAGCCAAAAAGAAGAATGAACTTATTCGCCAAGTTAAGTTCAAGTCCATAAATGATGGCCTGTGTGTACAAATGTTGCATAAGGGGAGTTTTGATGATGAGCCTAAATCATTTGAGGAAATGGAACACTATTGTGCAGAAAATGGCTTAGCAAGAAAGTGTAAAAAACATAGAGAAATATACTTGTCAGATTTTAGAAAAACAGAAACCGGAAAGCTTAAAACAACATTAAGATTTCAAGTGGAAAACACGCATAACAAGTAGCAGCAACGGACTGTCAAAAGTGTCATGTCTTTTGTGCCAAAAGCCGCGCAATTTAGCCAGCCGTTAGTTACAAAATAAGTGAGTGGAGCCGTTTTGAATAGAATCAATCCGAAAAAACTTCTCAATAGTAAATGGTCAGCTGTTCAACCGCTTAATAAAGAAAAGCACTTTGTGGTCACCGAAGTTGAATTCGATGAAGAAGGCGAAGTTGTCCGTTGTTTAATAGAAGCGATATTTTCGAAACGATCCCAAGAAATTGATTGGAAGATTCTTAAAAATGATGCCGTCTGGCTCCAAGGTTGGAAATAATGGTTGTGCGTTCGTTATAAGATATGAAGACATTATTTTATTACTTAGGTGTTTCTGCTCTTTTTACCCATGAGCTGGATGCGGTTTTAAATCAGGAGTGGAAGTTACTGTTTCATTTCTTTGAGCTATCCCAAGACGTGGGTGATGTTTTATTTGTCGCACTGCATTTCCCTTTGTTCTTTCTTTTCTTTTATCTGGGGCATCATAAAAAATCGATGATTCAAACTCGATTCAGAGTTGGCGTTTGTATATTTCTGGTTGTTCACAGTGTTCTACATCTGGCACTATCCGGCCATAGTCATTATTTCTTCAGTGGCCTGCTATCAAATTTATATATTTTTAGTGCTGCTGTTTTCGGTTTGATTTTTCTGATGCTCAATTGGAAACAGCAAAAAACTGTTCCATAACAAGGCGCTCGGTAATGGCCCTACGGGGTTGATGCGAAAACGTCAAGCAATTACAACAAGGACAATAAAATGCTGCCCATTATGATTGGTGCTTTATTAGCAGTAGCTCTATGTGTCACAGGAAGAGTTACTCGTTTTGATCAAGACAGAAGCTATCACGCAGTCATTTTGATTGTTATAGCCACCTATTACGTACTGTTTGCGGTTATGGCAGGGGAAGCAATCATGGAAGAAATTGTGGCTGCGTCCATTTTTTCATTCTTGGCTTTCCTGGGTGCTCTTCGCTTCCCTTTGCTTTTGGGTATCGGTATTTTGGCGCATGGATTATTTGATGTGGTGCACCATCTACTGATCCATAACTCTGGTGTGCCGATATGGTGGCTAGCATTTTGTGCCAGCGTTGACATCATTTTGGGGGGGTGGGTTATCTATCTGGCTCTGAGTGGTAAAGGGCTGACGAATGCACCGATCAAGGCAGGGCATGATTCAGAATCCAGTAGCTGATCAATCAATCATTCAAATTTTGCTTTCGACGCTGAACGTCTTACATTACAGCTTCGCTTCGTTAGGTTTTTTGTCTTCTGGCGGCGATGGGTAACCAAGGATTAAACACTATGAGCGCAATCCCTGATGGCTTTGAGCCGATATTTAGAAGCAGCCCTTTTCTTGATCTGCTTGGGCCAATCTACAATAAGAAAACGGACACGGGTCTGATCATCGGGCTTCGGGCAGAGAAGAAACACTGCAATGCCCGGGATCTGGTCCATGGTGGTGTGTTCAGCAGTCTTGCGGATATCGCACTGGGTTATAACGCAGCCTTTCAAGGCAAAGAGCCTGTACCGATGGTTACGGCCAGTCTCAATATCGATTACGCAGGCGCGGCAAAGTTGGGTGACTGGATCGAAATAACGGTGGATGTACAAAAGGTGGGTAGAAATATGGCCTTTGCAAATAGCTATTTCTTTGTGGATTCAAAGCGCATTGCCAGAGCGAGTGCGGTTTTTAATGTTGTCAGTGCATAACCGTTTCCGGAGTTTGAAAGAAATACGGACGTAGTAAATAAAAAATTTAGGCATGGCCATTCCTGCCATTGAATAGTAGAGTTTACCTTTCAAGGACAGAGACAACGTGGTAACCATTGGAAGGTTCCGAATCAGTATCCAGCCCTTCTCGCTCGTTCTACGAGCACCGCGCAAAATCTCAGTAAGCTATGTATCCGCTATTCGCATTGATTTGTTATGAGAAATCGTCAAGTCAAGTTCAGGTGGGTATTTGCTTGACCTCAAAAAAACGTTACCAATTAAGCGTTACAGGACTAAACAGTGGATAAAAATATAAAAACACTAGCCAGTGCGGCCATCATCTTTTTTCTCTCTTTTGTACCTCTATTCTTTATTCTGGAGGGGTATATCGCTGGTGAGGTGCAAGAGTTTGGTCGCAGAAATCATGATAGTCATCATAGGGATAATGAGCTCACAAATTACTGGTACAACATGATGGCTTGGATCGTAGGTTATGTATTCTGTTTGGGTTATTCAATAAAAGAGTTTGTGACTTTCTTTCGGCAAATCGGAAAGGACAATTTATAACGAGCGACTGTAATGGCTATAAAAATTGAAAATGGCTGGAGCAGCTCTTCCGCAGTTTCGCAACTACAACTCGCTGGATTCAGTCTGAACAAACCACGATAATTTAACCAAAGGAGATGAAATGAATAAAATAATCGGCATAACTCTATTGATCCTCTCACAAATATCTTTTGCTGACGACGCCGGGCAGCCTCTAGAGAGAGCTTCCAAAGCTTACCTCGCCGGCGGAGCGGAGGCATTTATACCCGCGCTTTTAAAAGGCTCCCCTTTAGAGGGTGAAAAAAGTGTTCTTACCCAATCCAATACCATTCGTCAGATTGAAGCCTATTATGGAGCTTATCAGGGCTTCGAGGTTATGTATGAAAAGCCACTCACAAATAAAGTTCGATTGGTGTATTACGTAATGAATTATGAGCATTCACCTCTTTTCGGTGTTGCTACCTATTACAAACGAAATAATGAGGAAGTGGTGACTAATTTCAACTTCCATACTGAGCTTTGGCAGATAGTACCCAACGACGTTATCTTCAAGTGAAATCTTTAACAAGTGCAGTCGTATGATGCGATTACGCGTATGGCTCTGTAGGCCTGCGCAATGCTTCAGCCGCTTATTTGGCAGCATTGAATATGGAGGACAAGATTGATCAATGGATGTAATTGTTAAGCTGGTTATCCTAGCTGGAATCATAATAATTTTAGAAAAATATTATTTTTTTGCGTTCAAGGATAAGGTGCCGCAGAGCCCGGCAGCACTGGGGAAGGCTTTTGCAGCCCCTACATTTATTCTGGCGATTTCACTGTATGCCTTGAATATTTTTCAAGGGTGGTTCTTTGGGGATATTCCCATGTATGCCTGCATCGGGTCTGCGGTAGCAGTGTTGTCGGCATTTATTGCGGGCTGGGTGTCTGCTAGAACCAGTGAGGATACCCAATCCATGAACTTAAAAATCATCAGTGTTATTGGCATCTTCCCTTTCACCCTGGTGGTCGCAATTGGTTTTATGGGGCATCAAAGTTCACTTGTGATTGGTTTGGTTGCCGCATTCATTCCCGTGCTTGTTTCAGGTGGGCTTGTCTACCGCAAATATGCCCAATAAATTGGTGTTATGCCTATGGGCGCTACGCACTTTTAACGGGGAAGCAAACTTATGGTTTGTTTTCCGTAACCTCAACGTGACAAATTTCAGTCACACAAAAATATGGAGAGAATTATGAATAAAATCCTGACTGCAATGTTTATTATTTTTACGGTTTCTGGTTGTGCTGTATTCGATGGCGGAAATGTACAGAAAACCACCTTATCCCCCTATGAAAATAACGGTGAAGCAAAACCTAATCTGTCTTATTCATCCGTGGCAAAGGGCGGCTTATCTACCTCTAAACGGTTGTCAGAAGCCGGGCAAAGCATCATTGAAGGGGAGCTGCTTTCAGTTCTACAATCCTCTGATTACTTTGGAAGAATTTCAAGAAATGATGAATCAGCGGATATCACTATAGATGTCACAGTAACCAATAGCGGAAACCCAGCCGCATTAATACCGGCATTCATCACGGGTTTAAGCCTTTACACAATTCCATCATGGGCCAAAGACAACTTTAATCTGGTTGCCAATGTTGAACGAAAAGATGGTCTTAAAAAGACTTATGAACTGACAGATTCAGCGACATTGGTGCAGTGGTTGCCCATGATATTTGCTTTCCCGGCTAATAACTTCTCAGTTGTGCCGGAAGTCAGAAAAAATATGTATAAAAAAGTTTTGTCGGATATGAAAAACGATGGGTTTTTCTCCTATAAAGAGAGCACTTTGTCCCTTGCAAGGTAATGCCTGTAAAGAGGCTTAAGTAATTTCGGAAGGAAGTATTCTGAGACGGACCATAAAGCCTGTGGTTTTATGGTCTATTACGGCTGACTTTATGCTGACATGTTATTGTGTGTCATAGTTGATTTGGGCTCGTTAAATCTGGAGGCACAATGACATCACTGTCTGAAAAAATTAATTGGTACAAACAAACCGAAGACAGACAGTGGAAGCGTGTCTGGCACTGCGCAGAACTTGTTTTTATCTCCTTGTCGGCGATTCTGGTGTTGGTGGTATTGCACCTTTATGGCGATGGCACCCAGCTGCAATTTATCGTTGCGCTGTTTACGGCCATGATGGCGTTGTCGTCGGCTTGTCTGGTTCCGTCCTTCTATGGCGCTTCGGTGTTTCAGCGGTGGCACATGCACTTGATATCGCTGGGGCTCGGTTGTGGCGTTGGTGTTTCAGCCGCCGCCGGGTTTGTTATATTGGAGCTGCAGCATCTCAGCTCGTGATCGGAGCATTAACAATCGTTTGTTAAAACGCGGGCTAATCATTTACCAATTGTTTCAAAATAATTGTTTATCAATAAATCCAAAATAGAACAATAAAACGGGAGAAATGCATGTATCAAAACCGGGATGCGCTGGCGCTTGGAACCTTGGCCGTTTTGGGGGCCGTTTTTATTCTGCTGATCCTTCTGGCGTTTTGGGCCTGGCCTAAATACAAAGTGTACAAACTGGAGCTGGATGGCATTGCGGCGCTGAAGGAAGCCGAATGGAGCAAGCAAATCCTGATTGAGGAGGCCAAAGCCCGGGAGCAGGCTTCACTGATGCAGGCCAAAGCCAAAGTTACTCTGGCGGAAGCCGAGGGTAAGGCCAAGCTGGTGAAGGCTAAAGCGGAAGGTGCAGCTGATATTGAGCGGGCCAAAGCGGCCGCTGAGGCCAACCGGATTATTGGTGAATCCTTAAAGGATAACGAGCAATACCTGCGCTATGTGTGGATCAAGGGTCTGCAGGATGGCAAGGGCGAGCGCATTTACATTCCTACGGAAGCGGGGCTGCCGATTCTGGAGGCAGGCAAAGCGGGTAAGTAATACCGCGAGCCGGTTTACCCGATTCCGCGCTGCTGCATGGGGGTTACTCGTGCAGCAGCTGATTGATTTTGGCGATTAACAATGGGTGAAAAGCCTCAGAGGCATCGGCCGCCAGAGTCATGTACATACCGGTGAGGACTTGCACCCGGTATTGCGCCAGATCGATAAAGTCATTCACCCAGTCGTGTCTGGCCAGACGCTGATTGGCAAACAGCCGGTCGGATACCAGACGGGCGTCAATGTTACCGTTCAAATCCCCCCGGGTTTGGCCATCCAGAACAAATTGATGAACGAACCCCAGAGAGCGATCAAACTGGCTGAACACCCCTTCTGACAGTTGCTGCTCAAACACTTTCTCCCGCTCGCTCAAGACAAAGGCGGTTTTGTAAAACGCCTCATCATCGGCGTACAGGGCGATCAGTGAGTCCATATAGGCTTCGATGGCGTCTATGGTCTGGACGGGATCGCTCGACCAATGCATTTGCGCATCAAAGTCTGAGCGGTTAACCAGATCCTGAACCAACTCCCGTAAGACCTCGGTTTTATTGCCGATCAAATTGTGGATGGTCGGCAGGGACACCTTGGATTGCTTGGCCAGTTTTGCCAGGGTGAAGGCGTTGTAGCCCTCCTCTGCAATCATGGTGCGGGCCTGCTTCAGAATGTTCTCGCGGCGTTTGATTTTATTCTGAGTGCGGGCCTCTACTCCCCGTTGTGGTTTCTTGTCCGTCATTTACAAACCTTAACACTTAGTAGATTTTACTATACATTAAATCTATTGATTGTCCGAGTGTCTGAGCATAAGATTTAATCATGCATTAAATCTACTGGATCAACTGCGGAGGTGATCAATGAATGCTACAGATATCAATAAATCAATAGAAGCGTGTGCAGCACATTATGGTGAAGATGCCGAGGCCATGAGGACCTACTTGATAGAAGGTAACCGCAAGGCACTGGCGCTGGATAATCGCGGGCCGTTAACGTTGGATGCAAACGATCGCCTTACGCCGGACATTCTCGAAGCCTATTCAAAATATGGGTTTTATATTTTCGAGGGGGTGATGCACGCAGATGAAATTGAGGATATATCTAACGACTTGAACCGTATGAAGGAGACGTTCCCCATCGAGAACGGCTCCAAGGTCAACGCCAATGGCGAGCCGGCGTTGGGCGCAGACTGTAAGGGTCTTAATCTGTTGTGGGCCAAGCCCCTGGGGGACCCGTTGGGCGGTACCGATTTGGCCAATGGCCGGCATCAGATCAAACTCTACGAACCCAAAGCGGCGGCCGATGCGCCGAAGGAAGCGCCCTTTGTGCTCTTGGGATCGCTGCAATTTTCCGAGGCCTGTTTGCGCGCTTACGGCCATCCCGAGTTATTGAAGGTGGCGGCATCGGTTAACGGCGATGACTTTGCTCCGTTCAATGAATCGCTGTTTATCAAAGAGCCGGGTTTGGGCGCTGCGGTGTCCTGGCATCAGGACGGTGATACGCACTGGCACAGTCCGGACTTTAACGAAAACATTCACGGCTTCAATTTTATGGCGCAGGCTTTTGGCAGCACCGCCGTCAATGGCGTGTGGGTTGTACCCGGCACCCACAAGCAGGGCCATATCGACATTAAAAAGATGGTTGCCGAGGCCGGCAGTGAACGGTTGCCCGAGGCGGTGCCCATCGTCTGCAACCCCGGTGATGTGGTGATCTGCAATCGCCAGTTGGTTCATGGTTCATTCGCCAACACCGGGTTCGAGCGTCGCATTACCGTTAACTTTGGTTTTCATCCCCGCTCATCTGTCTTAAATGTTAAAGGTGCCGGGATTCACTCTGAGGCGGTGGTCTACGATGACAAGTTTATTGAAGAGCGAGCCAAGATGATTGGCTATGCCATTGATGCGCGAAGCCAGCGCTACCCTGACGAAACCCCCTATGACTATAAGCCGCTGTCGGATAAAGGCATTCAAACAAACTGGTCCCCGGAAATCCAAAGCGCCTTTAAGGATTATAACCTGATGGATTTAAGCATCTGATCGACATTCATATTTCGCAGATGTTCTGACATCTGCCAAGGAGAGTTAACCATGGCCCAGCAAGCCGTTCACAGTATCACGCGACTCAATCTACAGGCGCACTGGCTGCAAGATGCCATCCCGGTGATCAAAGAGTTTGTGCAGCAAACCCAGAATGAACCGGGTTGCGTCTATATGAATTTTTATCAGGACAGCGACAGCGATGCCAATGTCGTGTTTGTGTCAGAATTCAGAAGTGAGGACGATTACAAAGTCCACGATACCTCACCCTGGCATCAATCGATTATTGAATATTTGTCGGACAAGTTGGCAGGTCTGCCAGAGCGCACTAATCTGACAAAACTTTGTTGAACATTTTTTAATGCGAGTGTCAGTATGAAAATTGTGGTTTACGGTGCGGGTTCGATTGGTTGTTATATCGGGGCGATACTCTCCCGGCAAGGGCTTGATGTGGTTCTTCTCGGGCGCGAGCGAATAGCCAAAGCCATTGATGACCATGGCGGTATTGGCATCAGTGATTATCAAGGCCGGTCGGAGCGAATCCGTGATGTTGAATTTTCTACCGACGCTGAGGTGTTACGGCAGGCGGATGTTGTTTTGGTGACCTTAAAATGCACCGCCATGCCGGCTGCGGCAGACGAGCTGCAGACATACTGCAAGGACAATTCACTGGTCGTCTGTTTGCAAAATGGCGTTAACGCCGAGGCGCCGTTGCTCGGTAAATTGTCCGGCTCATTGATTGCGCTGGGAATCGTACCCTTCAATGTGATTCAGGACAGCAAGGCCAATTTCCATCGCGCCACCGAAGGCACTCTGTACCTGCCGGATGTGGATGTCTTGCAGCCGGTGCAACAGGCGTTTCAGGATTATGGCGTGCCCTGTGAGCGTGCGCCGGATATGGAGGCGGTTATCTGGGGTAAGTTGCTGCTGAATTTGAACAACGCCATTAATGCCTTGTCGGATCAGCCATTGAAAACCGAGCTGTCTCAGCGGGGTTATCGACGGGTTCTGGCGGCCTGTCAGGAGGAGCTGTTAATGGCCTGTTCCAGCAAGGGCATTCGCCTCGCTCAGTTGACGGGGATAAAACCGGCGCAGTTGCCAAAACTTTTAAAGTTGCCTGATTTTGTGTTCAGGATTCTGGCCAAGAAAATGTTAACCATTGATCCTCAGGCCAGGTCTTCCATGTGGGAGGATATTCAGTTCGGCCGAAAAACCGAGATCGAGTTTTTAAACGGTGCGGTTGTGCGGCTGGCTGAAAGCGTGGGCATGGAGGCGCCGGCCAATGCCACGATTACGCGAATGATTCACGGGTTGGAGGCCAAAGAGATTGCCGGTGGCATGTCGGCCGATGAATTGTTATCCAGAATATCCGAGGGGTAACGCGATCGGGTATCGCTGATAATAGCTGTATGGGCTTGTTCCTCGCTTGCCCTTCTCTCTCCCATCGGCCGGTTGGCGCTGGCCGTTGCAACCGCAGATACATCCTGTAAGCTCAAGCGATAATAAAGACATTGAATATTTGCGGTAGCTGCTACAGTAGATGATTTTAATCAGGGTCATAAAGTTGTTTTTTCATGTCCTTTTTGTCATCGCAATATTCAGGATGATTTGTTTGCACATGACGTGTATCACCCAGCCGGGATCGGGAAAATTATATGAATACATTCCGCGAGCTATCCAGTTGCGTACTGTTTATGATCGCCCTGCTGTTGCTATTTGAAATCTTCACCGCAGGTTTCAGTTGGGTGTTTGCTGGCGGCAGCGTTGTGTTTTTTGTGCTGGCCTATCTCGTTTGGCCGAGCAAGAAAAAAGGTCAGAGAAACGACGACCACTGGTATCTGGATGTACTTGAGGTCGTGATTGAGCTTCCCATTGAGTTGGTGCTCCGTCTGTTCCGATTTTTGGCCAGAGTGGCAAAAGACAAAGACGGTGGTTTTGATCTGGATATCTGATCATCCGGCAACAGATTCTGCCGCTTCTAAATTACAGCGCCTGTTCAGGCATTGGGAGACATATGGATATTACCGTTGAGCCACTGACAGAGGATGATCGGTCGCAGTGGCAGCAGCTTTACCGGGCATACGCTGACTTTTACGAGATGCCGATGGATCAGCAGATTCTTGACAGGGTGTGGGGCTGGATTTTTGATCAGGGCAACGCCTTTTATTGTCAGGTGGCAAAAACTGATTCCGGGTTGCTACTGGGTTTGATGCATTTTCGCGCAATGCCGTCACCGCTGCGTGGTGCCACGGTGGGTTTTCTGGATGACCTGTACGTTAGTCCTGAGCATCGGGGCAGCGGTGTTGTCGATGCCCTGTTTGCGGCGCTGCAGCAGCAGGCCGATGACAGGGGTTGGCCATTTGTTCGCTGGATCACGGCGGATGACAATTATCGCGGCCGTGGTGTTTACGACAAGGTGGCCAACAAGACCCAATGGGTTACCTACCAGATGGCCGTTGAATAAATCAGGACAGAGTTGCAACCATTGGAGGGGGCGTGATGCTGTACATCTTATTGATTGGCGCGGCACTGAATTTTTCAGGTGCGGCCAAGCTGGCGTTTGAGTTTTTCAGGTTGGGTGAACAGGCCGCCGCAGAACATCGGCAGCTCAAGTTGTTTGTGATGGGCGTAGCGACGGTGTTCGGTGCACTCTATCTGTATTTGTTCGCACATCCGCAGTTTATTGATCCGTTTCTCTGGTTTGGCGCGGCACTGAAAGCCTGGGCATTTATTACCTGCCTGTATCTGAAACTGACCGGGCGCATAGATCGCAAACTGTTTCTCGAATTTGGCTTGACCAACGGTGTTGTGGCGGTCATGTTTGTCATGCTCTTGATCAACCTAACCTAGCGGGGAGTCATTATGGCGCTGTTAATTTGTGGGCTGTTAATCTGGTCGATGGTTCATCTGCTCCCTGCTGCCGGGGCACCTTTGCGCGCCGCCCTGATCGGGCGACTGGGGCTCAATGCCTATAAGGGCCTGTTTGCGTTGCTGATTCTGGGATCGGTGGTGTTGATGGTGCTGGGTTGGCGAGCCACTGCGCCCACCTACCTCTATACCCTGCCGCCATTGCTGCAGTCGTTGGCGCTGGCGTTGGTGGTAGTGGCTTTCATCTTGATGGGGGCGGCCAATTACCCGACGCGCATCAAGCGCGTTGTTCGTCATCCGCAGTTAACCGGGCTGACACTCTGGGCGCTGGCGCACCTGTTGTTGAATGGCGATTCCCGTTCACTGATTCTGTTTGGCGGTCTTGGCAGTTGGGCCATTGTCGAGATGATCTTTATCAATCGTCGTGATGGTCAGTGGCTGAAACCCGAGGCCCCAAGTTGGTCGAAAGAGATTATCGGCGTAGTGATCAGCCTGATCATTCTGGCCGCTGTGGTCTGGGCACACCCATACATTGCCGGTGTGCCGGTCAGATAAACTGCCGGAGTGAGTCGGGTTATGAAATCCTGGGTGATTGCATTGGGTGGTCTGGGTGTCAGTTGGCACTTTACGGATCTAGCGTCAGAGTCTGCCTTGCACAATATGGTCTGGCCTCTGCTGACTGTAGTTTTTCTGATCACGACCATCGTCAAACTGGCGGCTGTCATCGGTGGCAAAGGCGGTGGTCCCGGTGGCGGTTCAGGCGGTGGCTTTTGGGGCGACGGTGGTAATGGTGATGGTGGTTGCGGCGGAGGAGACGGCGGCGGTTAACCAACCCGCCTTAGATGCAGATTAGACTCAGCTGCATGGTGCCAGATAGTTGCTGCCAGATAGTTGGGCCAGAACGATGAAAAAGGAGGTTGAAGTGCAATATCGAGGTGGCTGTCACTGTGGTGCCGTGCGTTTTGAATTTGCATCCGAGCCGATTGCATCGGGTTTGCGTTGCAACTGTTCGTTGTGCCGGCGCAAGGGTGCGGTTATGACCGCCTTTGTGCTGGCTCCCGAGGAGCTGAACATCGAGGTTAAGAATAACGCATTGGCCACTTATGAATTTGGTGGGCAAGTCGCCAAGCATCATTTCTGTAAAGTCTGTGGCATTTACCCCTTTCATCAAACGTTGCGCAAACCCGGCCACTACCGGGTCAATCTCGGCTGCGTAGATGGCATCGACACCACCCATCTGCCCTTTGAGGTGTTCGATGGCGCGTCTTTATAAGCGGTTACGGTGTTGTTGAGCCTGTTGATTACCTTTCCGCTTGGCGCTCTTTTAGTGGCGGCGTTGTACCTGCGTATGTACGCCCGAATGAAGTCGCCGCCGTCGTTGCTCGCCGGTGTGTTATGGGTTGGTTACGCCGCCTATGAGAGTTTGATGCAGGCGCGGGTGCTGTGCACCGGTGAGTGCAATATTCGGGTTGATTTGCTGTTGCTGTACCCGCTGTTGTTGCTGGTGTCGCTATTGGCCAGTGTGTTGTATTTTCGCAAAAAAGCCCGCTCTGATAAGGCGCGTTGATCACCCCGGGTCGGAGAGCCTCTGCTATATTTTGAGACGGACAACAGACGCAGAGGTGCCACTATGAGTTATCAGCGCCACGGGCTGGCCATCGGTATCGACCGGATCGATGATCACTTTTTTCTGACCTTCAAGGCTCAGGGAAAACTGACCCACGCAGATTATGAAACCATCACGCCCATGATCGATTCGGCGCTGGGACAGGTCAAACAGCCCAAAGTCAAAGCCCTGTTTGATGGCACGGAGCTCGAAGGCTGGGAGGCCAGAGCGGCCTGGGACGATTTCAAGTTGGGGCTAAAGCACGGCAGCGAGTTTGAAAAGATTGCCTTCTATGGCAATAAGAACTGGCAGAAGCTCTCGGCCAAATTGGGCTCCTGGTTTATCAGCGGCGAGATAAAATATTTTGACAGTCTCGATGAGGCTCTGGATTGGTTGCGTGACCGTTAAAAAACATCTGCAATTGCTGGCGTACAGTTTTATCACCTGGCTGACCTTTTATCTGATCGGCCTGCCCGAGTACTACCAGCAGTGGCCACTGTGGGCCAAGTTGGTGGTGGTACCGGTGGTGACCGCTTTGTACTTTCCGGTGGCTCGCTTCAGCCTGAATCACTATTGGGATGACGGTAACCATCGGGTTAACGCCCGCTGGCTGGCTCTGTATCTGACGGTGCCGCTGTTTGTGTACGATTATTTGCTGCTGGCTGTTTACAAAGGCATCGGCATCTACTTTGTGATCCCCTACTGGTACCTGACGTTTTTTTATTTTTCGTTCTGGATTCAGTTCCCCTATGTGGCCCGGCAGATGGAGCGTGAAACTCTGGTGGTGGCCGAGCCGGAATGAAGCTCCGTTATTTTGGTTACAACGCTTTTCTGATCGAGACAGGTGAGTACCGCATAGCCATAGACCCCGGTGCCCTGTTTTTTTACTGGTTTCGATTTTCTCCATTGATTCCCAAGCATCTTTGGCCCGGCATCAGCCACATTCTGGTGACTCACGGCGATCCCGATCACTACTGGCACGTCGATCGGGTTGCGGGGGCGGCCGCTGCGCCGGTGATTTTTCATAACAGCATGTTGCGTGATGTGGGTGGCCGGCAGTTGGCTCTGGGGCCACGATCCAAAGGGGTGGTTTTTAATACGGCATTGGATCGGGTTCATGGCCTGTCGGTTAATCAAACCGTTGCGGTGGAGGGTCTGCAGCTCACAGGGCTGGCGGCCGTGCACGGGGATTTGCAACTGCAGCTGGGCCCATTTACCCATACCGTTAAAACCGGTCCGGGCGAGCGCATCGGTTGGGGCGCCATGGGGTTTGATATTGCGGTGAATCATAAAAGGCTGGTCAATCTGGGCGACACCTTGTTGCTTGAGCCCGAGTTGCTTGAATCCGAGTGGCAGCCATACGCGGGCGCCGATGTGCTGATGATCCCCATTGGCGGGCGACTGGCGCACAACACCATGAGCGAGGATGAGGCGCTGCAGGCGGTGAAGGTGCTGCAGCCTGAAGTGGTGATTCCCTGTCACTACAATTGCCCGGGGCTGTTTTCCCGGCGCCTCAATCCGGCCGACGATCTTCAATTTAAGCGCGATGTGGAATCGCTGGGAATCCGCTGCGAGATTCTGCAACCCGGCGAGGCGTTGAGGCTGGATTAGTCGGGTTGATGCGCTCCGGGTTTGCTCATGCCATAGGTCATAAAGGCTGAGATAAAAAGTACTTATGGTTTTCTCCGGTATCCATAATAATTTTGCAAAAAGGAGAAACCGTCGATGAAGACCCTTGCTAACCTGTTCAAAGTTTCAAACTACACCGCCCTGCTGGGCTGGGTTGTGCTGGCATCGCTGCCGCTGTGGCCCTATGGCGTTGAGATGGTGATTATGACCATCGTCCTGCTGCTGTGTGTGGTCTATACCTACCTAATTTTCTTTGCCCGCAAGCTCGATCAGGGCGAGCCGGTGAGAGGCAGCTTCTGGTCGTTGAAAGGCGTGATGTCTCTGTTCAAATCTCCCCGGGTGGTGCTGGCCGGTTGGGTTCACTATCTGGCATTTGATTTGATGATTGGTTTGTTTATTGCGGTGGATGCCGCGCGCGTCGACATCAACCATTGGCACCTGATTCCAACCCTGTTTCTGACGCTGATGTTCGGGCCGGCGGGGTTGTTGAGTTATTTTATTTTGAAATTTTTGATGACCGGCGAGGCGCTGTTCACCCTCAACTTTTAATGAATGAACTGGAACTCTCACCATGGATGAACCCATCTATATGCTCAATGCCCTCTGGCTGAAAAAAGACGGCGGTGCAGAAAAATATCTGGAATACGGCGCCGCGGCACGGCCATTACTGGCAAAGGCCGGTGCCGAGGTGCAGGAAAATTACGCCCCGGAGCAAAGCCTGATCGGTGACTTTGATCCGGACGTTTTCTTTATGGTGCGCTACCCCAGCATGGACGCCTTTAAAACCATGATCGGCAGTCCGGAATATCAGAAAATTCTGCATCTGCGCGAGGAGGCCATCGATAACAGCCTGCTGATTCGCTGCAAGCCCTATGACTGGAATGCCAGTCGCTGAGTTGTCATTGGCCGTTAATACAATTCCCCGGGTCTTGTGTTAGGGTTTGAGTCCTTGCCGCAAACTGTTCAAACCGCTTGAATGAATCACCTGTTTCGCACCACCGGACTTGCTGCTGTGACGTTGATTGGCATCACCGTCATGGTCGCGGCGTGTGCAGTGGGTGATGGCAAGGCTGGACGACCGCAAGCCTGCTCGCCATTATGGTATGACCTGGTTGAGGCTCGCGTTGCCACTGGTGATGGTCACGGTCATGGCCCCGACCCCGGTTCGCTGGAATGGCGTTCTGTGATTGAGTTCAAACTGGGCATCCGGGGCAATCCATCGCTGCCGGATCTGGCTTCCAGCCAGTGGTGTGACTACATTGATAGTCTTGTGTTTCAACAATAATAAAAAGGAATGACCATGAATAAGATCGTAATGATCCTGCTGGCCCTGTTTTTACCCCCCATTGCCGTGTTTCTGAAAGAAGGCGCGGGCAAGCATCTGATCATCAATATTGTGTTGTGTCTGGTGTTTTTCCTGCCCGGTGTGGTGCACGCCCTGTGGGTGACCATGAAGTAATGATCGACTCAAGGATGAGATGATGGCGACGCAACTGTGTCAACGGCTGGGTATCGTCAGGCCCATTATTCAGGCCCCCATGGCGGGCTCCCAGAATTGGCAGTTGGCGGTGGCGGTATCGGAAGCCGGCGGCCTGGGTTCGATCCCCTGCGGCATGCTCAATGCCGATCAGGTTGTCGCCGAGATTCAGCAGTTTACCCGTCACAGCGATAAACCCTACAACCTCAATTTCTTCTGTCACACCATGCCCGCTATGACGCCACAGGTCCTGAGCCAATGGCAGCAGTGTCTTGAGGGGTATTATGATGAGCTGGACGTACAGCCGCCGGAAACGGTCAGCGGTTTGCGCTTGCCCTACGACGATGCCGTGGCGGATCGCCTGGAGGCCTATAAGCCACCGGTCATCAGTTTTCACTTCGGTCTGCCGTCGGCGCAGCAGGTTGCTAGAATCAAGTCATGGGGCTCGCTGATTCTATCGTCGGCCACCACAGTGGAGGAAGGTCTGTGGCTGGAGCGCCACGGTGCCGATGTGGTGATTGCTCAGGGCGTCGAAGCCGGCGGTCATCGCGCCATGTTCCTGACCGACGATCCCGGCTCCCAGCTCGGTACCATTGAACTGGTCCGGGCGCTCAAACGTACACTGCAGGTACCGGTGGTAGCGGCGGGCGGCATCGCGGCGGCTGATGACGTTGAGGCCATGCTGGCCCTCGGGGTTGCAGCGGTTCAGGTGGGCACGGCCTATCTGTTGTGCGATGAGGCCAAAACCAGTGCGGTTCACCGGGAGGCTCTTCACCAGGCACTAAAGGCAGGCACTGCAACCACCGCATTGACCAATCTGTTTTCCGGTCGGCTGGCGCGCGGCATCAGCAATCGCTTGATGCGCGATCTCGACTGCGTTTCCGACAAGGCGCCGGCCTTCCCCTACGCGGCGGTCGCCATTGGTCCATTGCGGGCCCGGGCGGAGTCACAGGGGCGGGGGGATTTTTCACCACTGTGGAGTGGCACCAATACCTCCGGTTGCCAACCGATATCGGCCGGGCAGCTGACCCATCAACTTTGGCCTGAGTCATAGAGAGACCCTGCTGCGCCAGTGCACAGGGCTCCGGGCTCAACACACAGCGGAGAATCACCATGCAGCTTGAAGCGTACGATCAGACTCAAATTGCCAGTCTTATTTCAGAGTTGAATCACCGCGGTGGCAACTGGGATTTGCAGGACGGCAAACTCACCACCGATTACAAGTTCGCTGATTTCAATCAGGCGTTCGGTTTTATGACCCGGTGTGCGCTGTACATTGAGAAGGTGGACCATCATCCTGAATGGTTTAATGTCTACAGCAAGGTCCGAGTGCAGCTGACCACCCATGAAGTCTCGGGCATTTCATACAAGGACGCCGATCTGGCCAATGTGATGGATCGGTTCGCCGCCCAGTAAAAAGGTTATAGATTGCTGAGGAGTCAGACGTCATGGCAGAGATTGAAATTAAGCTTGATCGTCCCCGTATAGATGAACTGCTTGCGCCTTATCGGCAACAGATTGGTAATGACTT
The DNA here is from genome assembly GCF_040362265.1 of Candidatus Pelagadaptatus aseana. NCBI lineage: Bacteria > Pseudomonadati > Pseudomonadota > Gammaproteobacteria > Cellvibrionales > Cellvibrionaceae > Candidatus Pelagadaptatus > Candidatus Pelagadaptatus aseana. The sequence goes on along the minus strand of NZ_BAABNJ010000001.1, from coordinate 483,221 downwards.
CCCCGGTTACCGCAATCACGTCTACCGAACCGTGACCTATGCCATGCATTTTCTTGGCAATCACAGTCGGTATGAGCCGTTGGTGGAAACCGCCTTTGTCTATCATGATCTGGGTTTATGGACCGATCACGAGCTGGCCTATCTGGAACCCTCAGAGGCAGTGGCTCTGGCCGATAACGAAAAATACGGTTGGGGGTTGGACCCGGATGCTCTGCGGGGGGCGATTCACTGGCATCATAAGATCAGGCCCTATAAAGGACCGCATCAGGCAGTGATTGAAGCCTGTCGCAAAGCGGATTGGATTGACGCGTCGATGGGCATCATCCGCAAAGGTTTGAGTCGGGCCGCCATCAAGCAGGTCGAGGCGGCATTTGCCAATGAGGGCTTTCACAAGACCCTGCTGCGTTTGGCCAAAGACTACGGTGGTTCGACTCTGGTCGGGGGAATTCAAGTGACCAGAGGCATCGTCAAGTGGTAGCTGTGATACAACCATAATAAACAGTCAGGAGAGAGCATGTATTTCACCTTATGGTTTGTACTGGGGTTGCTGTTTGTGGCGCCTTTGCTGCTGTTTGCGCAGCGGCTGCGTTTCAAAACCATGGTTAAGTTGATGGGCCGCAGCCTGATTATTGCGGCGCTTATTTATATCGGCTTTGCGCTGCTGTGGGGCAATACCGAATGGCTTGTGATTGAGGTGATGGGGGTGGCGCTGTACGGTCTGTTCTACTGGCTGGCGCTGCGCCACTCGGCACTGTGGCTGTCGCTTGGCTGGTTGCTGCATCCGCTGTGGGATGTGATGTTGCACATGCTGGGGCCGGGTGCCCATGTGGTGCCCGATTGGTATGCCATTGCCTGTGTGTCGTTTGATTTGGCGGCGGCCCTGTATATTGTCTATCGCATTGAATTGGAAAAACGTCTGACTAAACTGGAGAGCGCATGAAAAATACAAACACCTTACTGTTAAAAGCGATGACCGTTGCCGCGGTGCTGGTTTTGGCCGGCTGCGCGGGAACCAGACCCATGCTCGGTGTGGATGGCGGTCTGTTAAAGCCCTGTCCGGACAAGCCCAATTGCGTCAACAGTCAGGCACAGGGCAGCGACCACTTTATCGAGCCGGTTGTTTTCAGTGGCGAGCTGGCGGATGCCAGAGATCAGCTGGTGGTGGCAATCAACAGCATGGAGCGTGCAGAGATCATCGAGTCCGAAGACAGCTATATCCGCGCCGAATTTACCTCGCTGTTTTTCGGGTTTGTTGATGATGTTGAATTTTACCTGTCACCCAGTGAGCAATCGGCGTTGATCATTGCGCATGTGCGCTCGGCCTCAAGACTGGGTCACTCGGATTTTGGTGTTAACCGCGAGCGGGTTGAAGCCATCCGTGAAAAACTGAAGCGCAAAGAGTAATGTGGTATCGGATAACGATGACAGATGGGGAGATGGGATGAAGCGCAGGACGTTGTTAACGGGAATGGCTTCTGCCGGTCTTGTCGCTACCGGAGGCTATCTGTGGCTGCTTGATGGCAGTGATCCCGAGTCATTGACCATGGATCGCGCCATCGTCTTGCTCGATCGGATGATGACCGGCACGGTAACCACGCACGGTGAGTGGCGTCTGAACCAGATCCTGATGCACTGTGCACAGAGCGTCGAGTATTCAATGACGGGTTATCCTCTGCACAAATCGGATTTGTTCAAAAACTCACTGGGCAAGCTGGCTTTTTCTGCGTTTGCCAAGAAGGGGGAAATGACCCATGGCCTGAGCGAGGCCATTCCCGGGGCGCCCGTCTTGTCGCAAGACACGGATGTGATGGCGGCCTACCAGCGCTTTCGCCAATCCATGGTTCGCTTCAAACAATACGAGGGTGAACTGGCGCCACATTTTGCCTATGGTCCGCTGACCAAAGCCGAATACGAAAAAGCCCATGCCATGCATTTTTACAATCACTTGCAGGAAATTAACTTTGGCTGACGCCCATTAAGGATGACAGCCTTGAGCGATTAATAAAAACAGCCTTGAGCGGACAACTATACAAGGTCTTGAGCGGACAACTTTAAAGGCCCTGAGCAGGCAACTATGAATGACTTGAGCGAATACCACGGAGCGATTTTATTTTTTCATCTGCTGGCAGTGGGCATCTGGGCCGGTTGCATTGCCATTGAAGTGGTGTGTGAACTTGGCCAGAAACACGCCGGCGTTGCTGAAAATTACATTGCCACACTGCACTGGAATATCGATCGCTTTGTTGAGATTCCCGCGATCATTGTCACTCTGGCGACCGGTATTCTGCTGTATCAAAACGTTGCCGCGACGCCCTTGTTGCAATACAAAATCTACGCGGGCGCCGCGGCGATTGTGCTCAACAGTGTGGCGGCCTATACCGTTTACCGACGCTATCAGGCGTTCGCTGTTCAGGATGAGTCCCGCTATCTGTACTTTCATCGTTTGCATGAACGTGTGGGCATCGGTTGTGTGGCGTCGATCACGACGGCCATCGTACTGGGCGGCATGCATTTTTCCCTGTAATCATGGAGATTATTCTGTGACTATCGAATACAAAATCAATCAAGCTGTCACCGCCGATGCCTTTATTGATTTGTTGCAGCGATCCACTCTGGCAGAGCGGCGTCCGATTGATGACCGCGAGTGCATGGCCGGGATGGTGGCCAACAGCAATCTGATGATAACGGCCTGGGACGGTGAGCAGCTGGTGGGGATTGCCCGCAGTGTCACGGATTTTCACTACGCCTGTTATCTATCGGATCTGGCGGTGGATCAGAGTTATCAGAGCCGCGGTATTGGCAAACAACTGCAGCGCTTAACACAGCAACAGCTGGGTTCGCAGTGTAAATTGATCCTACTGGCGGCGCCGGCGGCCAATCAATACTATGAGCGAATCGGTTACGATCATAATCCCCGTTGCTGGATGCTGCAGCCCGATGCCACCATAGCCGATTAATGGAGGCCTGATGATTTATCAAGGCAGTTGTCACTGCAAGGCGGTGACCTTTGAAGTGGAAGCGCCGGAAACTGTGGAAGTGGAAAATTGCAATTGTTCCATCTGCAAAAAATCCGGCTTTCTGCATTTGATCGTGCCATTGCAGCGTTTCAAATTATTAACAGGGCAGGATGCCTTGAGCACCTACACCTTTAATACCGGGGTGGCCAAACACTACTTTTGTAATACCTGCGGCATCAAACCCTTTTATGTGCCCCGCTCCAATCCCGACGGGATGGACATCAATGTCAATTGTCTCGACACCCGGCCCAAGGACATCCGGGTTGTGGAGTTTGATGGCCAGAACTGGGAGCAACACGCCCACACTCTGGCGCACAAAAGTAGCGCGGAATAAAGGAGTCAGCGATGATCAACATTGTTCAAGCCGGCGCGGCGCACATTGATGATGTGGCCCGACTGTTTGATCTCTACCGGCAATTTTATGATTGCGAGGCGGATCTTGATTTGGCAAAACGATTTATTGGTGAGCGTATTGGTAATCAGGAATCCACTATTTTTGTGGCCGAGCAAGGCGATGAGCTGATTGGCTTTACCCAGCTCTATCCGTCGTTCTGTTCGGTGGATGCGATCAAGATTTTTATTCTCTACGATCTCTATGTGGACGCGGGCGGAAGGCAGGCCGGTGTGGGTGAGAAGCTGATGAATCGGGCATCGGATTATGCCCGATCACAGGGTGCCAAGCGCATCGATTTGCTGACGGCGTTTGACAATAAGCCGGGTCAGCGTCTGTATGAAAAGCTTGGCTATGAAAAAACCAATCAGGATTTTCACAGCTATTCATTGACACTGTAAGCGGTTGATCAGGAAGCGGCCTGCTGTTCGGTCGCTTCGGCGTAGAGGGATTTTTTGACGCTGGCAAAGACGTTGCGAATCATCGGTTCAAAAAATTCCAGCGGCTCACTCTCATAATTTTCATCAAAGCAATTCTGATCGTAACGGTGACAGAATTCCGCGCAGGCCTGATAGTAGGGGTGATCCTTGTATTGGTCGCGCATGTTGCGATCCATGCCCAGATGATGGAAAAAATAATAGCCCTGAAAAATGCCGTGGTGTTTGATAATCCAGTGGTTCTTTTCCGATACGAAGGGCTCCAGCAATACCGCTGCAACATCGGCGTGGTTGGCGGGTCCCAGTGTGTCACCGATGTCGTGCAGCAGCGCGCAAACCACATACTCTTCGTCTTTGCCGTCACGGTAGGCACGGGTGGCCGATTGCAGGCAATGTTCCAGACGGTCGATATTGAAGCCACCGTAATCGCCACTCAGCAGGCGCATATGGTCCATGATGCGATCCGGCAGATCGGTGATATGCCCCATCATGGATGTTGCAATGGCGGCGTAGTCTTCCTGAGTGCCTTCCGTCATTGAACGAAAGGTCGCGCGTTGTTTCTGTGTCATGACAACCTCGGTTTGTTGTTATAGTGGACTGTAACTGTAGATTAGAAATTCGGGGTGTTCTGTCAACTTGGTGACAGAGCGGCCCGATTACTGCTGGTTCAATGGCGGACAATGGACAACGACACTCTTTTGCAAGCCCTGTCGCGCAACCCCGGTTTTGCGGCGCTGGATATCGACTATCGCCGTGAGATTGTGCAGGTGGGTAGGGTTCGTCAGCTGCCTGCCGGTGGCTGTGTGTTTCGCCAGGATGAAGCGGTGGATGGCGTTTACTGCCTGCTGCAGGGGCAGGTGCACGCGGTCAAGAATCTGGCGGATGGTCGCGAGCAGCTGATTGTCTATCGGGTGCGCAGTGGCTGGTTTGGTGAGGTGTCGGCGCTGGATCTCAATCCCCGCAGCTTTACCATGCGCGCCAGTACCGATCTTGAATATTTCCACATTCCACAGCCGGCGTTTGAAGCCTTGTTGGGCAACGATCTGGGGCGAGCCCGGTTTTTTATCAGCGAGCTGTGCCATCGCACCCGGGTCTCCTATGAGTACGGTAGCGATGCGCTGGCGCTGGATGCCGCTCAACGACTGGCCAAGGTGCTGCAGATCCAATACGACAATGTGCGCTTGGCCAATCCCGAAGTCAGTTGTCCGGGGCTAAGTTGTTCCCAGGAGGATCTGGCCTGTATGGTGGGGGTGTCGCGTCAGCGCATCAACCGGATCCTGAAAAGCTGGCAGGCCGAAGGCTGTATCGAGTTGTCCCGCAGCCACATTCGGTTAACCGATGTGGCGGCTTTGCAGCGTCTTTCCAATGGGGTGATTGAGGGAGCGCCTCAGGGCCTGACTCCGGGCGATGGCCATTAGCATAGCTTTACACAAAATCCCGGGCGGGTTGCCGGGAAATGGTTCATCATGAGGCTTTAATCCCACTGATAACCAACGCGCGGACACGGCATGCCCCAGTCAGATCCATCGGATTCCCCGGATTCACCCTCCCCCAAAAGTCTCACGGTATTGCTGCAGCTTTGGCAGTTTATGAAACCCTATCGCGGCACGCTGGTGGCGGCGGGTATTGCTCTGGTCTTGACCGCGGGGATTACCCTGTCGATTGGTCAGGGGGTGCGATTGCTGATTGATGAGGGCTTTGTCGCCCAATCCACCGAGGCGCTGACCCAGGCGGTGCTGGTGGTGATTGGCCTGTCGTTTCTGATGGCGCTGGGTACCTATGTGCGCTTTTATCTGGTGTCCTGGCTGGGGGAGCGGGTCACGGCGGATCTGCGCTCAGCGGTGTTTGGTCATCTGGTGACCCTGCACCCCAGTTACTTTGAAACCAATCGCAGTGGCGAGATCATGTCGCGGCTGACCACCGATACCACTTTGCTGCAGAACATCATTGGCTCGTCGTTTTCCATGGCGCTGCGCAGTGCGCTGACCTTTATCGGGGCCCTTATCCTGCTGGTGGTGACCAATCTGAAATTGAGCCTGATGGTGCTGATCGGGGTGCCACTGGTGCTGTTGCCGATAGTGCTCTATGGTCGCCGGGTGCGCAAACTGTCGCGGGCCAGTCAGGATTCCATTGCCGACGTTGGCAGCTACGCCGGCGAGATTATTCAAAACATCAAAACCGTGCAGAGCTATACCCGCGAAGCCCATGAAAAGCAGGCTTTTGATGCCGAAGTTGAAGTGGCTTTTAACGTTGCCAAGCGCCGGGTGAAACAGCGCGCCATGTTGATCGCCACGGTTATCTTGCTGATCTTCAGCGCCATCACCGGGCTGATCTGGGTGGGCGGTAACGACATGCTGGCCGGCCGCATGAGCGGCGGTGATCTGGCCGCCTTTGTGTTTTACGCCGTGATCATGGCCGGCTCGGTGGCGACCATTTCAGAAGTCTACGGCGAGTTGCAGCGAGCCACCGGTGCCACTGAGCGGTTAATGGATCTGCTCAATGTCGAATCCCTGATCCCGGTGGAGCAGGGGCAGGCTTATTCTGAAGCCAGGAGTTTCAAAGGCCCGCTGTTGCGGTTTGACGGCATCGAGTTTGCTTACCCGTCACGGCCTGAACTGAAGGCGCTGACGCAGCTCAATCTGGAAGTGCCAGCCGGACAGAGTCTGGCGTTGGTGGGCCCCAGCGGCGCCGGCAAATCCACGGTGTTTGAATTGCTGCAGCGGTTTTACGATCCGGATGCCGGCCACATTACCATTGGCGGCACCGACATCCGCGACCTCAATACCCAGTCTTTGCGCCAGCAGTTGGCGGTGGTGCCACAACAGCCAGCGCTGTTTACCGCCGATGTCTGGTACAACATCCGCTACGGCAAGCCTGATGCCACCGATGCCGAAGTGATTGCTGCGGCCAAGGCTGCCCACGCCCACGATGTTATTGCCAAACTGCCGGACGGTTACAACAGCCATCTGGGGGAGCAGGGCACGCGCTTGTCCGGTGGCCAGAAGCAGCGTCTGGCCATTGCCCGGGCGATTCTCAAAGATCCGAAAATTCTGCTGCTGGATGAAGCCACCAGCGCGCTGGACGCCGAGAGTGAGTACCACGTGCAACAGGCGCTGGAGACGTTGATGGAAAATCGCACCACCATCATCATTGCCCATCGTCTGGCCACCATTCTGCATGCCGATAATATTGCGGTGATGGATCACGGCAAGCTGGTGGCCCAGGGCCGCCATGTTGAATTGCTGCAGTCTTCGCCGTTGTATCGTCGGCTGGCGGATTTACAGTTTCAGGATGGCGCCGCGGAAGCCATGGTCAAGGTGGATGACGTGATATGAAAATAACCAAATTGGATTTTGTTGAAGGTGCCAAATCGGCGCGTGGCATCACGGTGATCATTGATGTGTTTCGCGCGTTTACCACTGCCTGTTACGCCTTTGAGGGCGGTGCCGAAAAAATCATTCCGGCGGGTTCACTGGAATCGGCACTGGGTTATCAACCGGACAACCCGGAGGTGTTGCGGGTCGGGGAGCGTCATGGTCAGAAGTTGCCGGGATTTGATTTCGGTAATTCACCAACAGAAATAGTTGCGGCCGATGTGCGCGGCAAAACTCTAGTGCAGACCACCCACTCCGGTACTCAGGGTATGGTCAATGCCAAAGATGCCGACGAAATCCTGACCGGTGCACTGGTGAATGCCAAAGCCACGGCAGACTATATCCGTCGCTGCCAGCCAGCGGAGGTGAGTCTGGTGCGCATGGGCTGGACCGCCACGACCCGGACCGGTGAGGACGATCTCTGCGCTGAATACCTTGAGGCGCTGTTATTGGACAAACCCTTTGATACAGACAGCCTGCGCGACACCCTCTACAACGACCCCTGTGCCGATCGTTTTAAAGATCCCGAGCAACCCTGGAGCCCGATGGCCGATTTTGAGTTGTGCTGTCAGGCCGATCAATTTGATTTTGCGTTGCGGTTAAACCGCAATGGGGCTTTTCCCTATCTGGAAAAAATTCCGACGCTGTGAATTGGGTGGTATCCATATGAAAAATTTGGCCAGAGTCTATCAATTTAAAATTGCGGCAACGGTTTTATTCTGGTGTGTGCCATTGATTTTGTTTCCTCAGCAACTGCTGTTATCGGCGGGTTTTCCGGAATATCCGAGTTACATGTTTGTGCGGATGCTGGGGTGGGCCTATCTGGCATTGTGCGTGGGTTATTACACAGGTCTGAGGGCGGCCCTTCAGGGTGAAAAAATTATGGGGCCTATTTATGTGGGTCTGGTCAGCAACGGCGGCGGCTGTGCCTATTTGCTTTATTACGGTCTGACCGGTGAATGGCAAAACTGGGGGATGACGATTCAATTTGTGGGTTGGTCATCGGTGCTTGCCACCTTGTTGATTACGCTGGGGCTTTACCGCTTTGGTATTCAAGATGTCAGCGAAAAGAATTGAAAAATAACGGGAACGAATAATATGACAGACGCTCAATATTTGAATGATGCCTGTGCCGATAAATTTCCGGGTTTTCTGGGCATTACCACCACGGAAGTCGGTGACAGTGGCGTGGTGGCGGAGATGGCGGTGTCACCCCACCATCTGGCGCCCAATGGCTTTCTTCACGCCGGCAGTGTGGTGTCTCTGGCTGATACTGCCTGTGGCAACGGCTGCATTGCCCTCTTGCCAGAAGGTGCCGCCGGGTTTACCACGGTGGAGCTGAAGTCGAATCATTTGGGCACGGTGCGCGAGGGCACGATCCAGTGTGTGGCCAAACCGGTGCATAAAGGCCGCACGACTCAGGTGTGGGATGCCACGGTGTCGTGCCAGCAAACGGACAAAGTACTGGCGCTGTTTCGCTGCACCCAGATGATTCTGTATCCGAAATAATGGTCTAACGATGGGAGTGGTTAACACATGAAACGGTATTTGTTTTCTCTGTTGCTGGTTGCGTTTTTGGCGGGCTGTTCCAGCCTCGATGTCAAAACGGATTTTGATCCACATTATGATTTTTCCGCTGCCAGCAGTTACCGCTGGGCCAGCGAGTCTGAGCTGCACCCAAACGATGTGTTGAAATCCAACACGCTGGTGAAAAAGCGCTTGATGGCATCTGTGGACAAAGCCATGGCCGCCAAAGGGCTGGTAAAAACCGCTGACGCTGATGCCGATCTGGTGATCGTGATGCACGCCGGTGTCAAAGAGAAAATGCAGGTGCACGAGGTGCCCAATCCGCAACCTCACCTCTATCCACGTCGGGGTTACTATCCGGGCTGGTACGATCCCTGGTGGGGCATTCATGACACCACCACTCACGTCAGTTATTACGATGAAGGTACTCTGGTGATCGACCTGGTTGCGCCGGCGAAGAAAGAGCTGGTGTGGCGAGGCGTTGGAGTCAAACCTGTGAAGAGCTACAAAGATCAGAGCAAGCAGCAGGAGGCTTTCGACAAAATTGTCGCAGAAATTCTGGCGGACTATCCTCCCGGGGCTCAACCTTAACAACCGCGACATCTTCTGAGGGAGGCGATGTGAACGGCAAGACCCTACTGTTTGATATCAATGAGACGGTGCTGGATCTGAGTGTGTTAAAACCCAAATTTCGGGATGCGTTCGGCTCCGAGCAGGTTACCGGCCAGTGGTTTGCCATGCTGCTGCACAGCTCAACGGTTTGTGCCATCACCGGTGTGCAAACCAATTTTCGCGAACTGTCACGCGTTGCACTGCAATCCCTGGCGGCACGTCTTGGAATCAATCTGGCGGCAGCACATCTTGAAGACATTCTCGGGGGCTTTGCCAGTTTGCCAGCGCATCCGGACATCAAGCCGGCGCTGGCGAGATTGCGCGATGCCGGTTTTCGCACCGTGGCTTTTTCCAATTCATCGGAGGCACTGATTGCGGCGCAAATTGGCAATGCCGGGTTGGCGGATTATTTTGATCGGGTGATTTCGGTGGAAGGTGCCGCAACCTTTAAGCCCGATCCACGAGCCTACCAGTTCGCTGCCCGTGAACTGCAAGAGCCAGAGGCGCAGCTGCGGTTAGTGGCCTGTCATGACTGGGATACCCATGGCGCCATCAATGCCGGCATGCAGGCCGCGTATCTGGATCGCTCGGGCGCCCCCTACAATCCGCTGTTCAAACGGCCCGACATTGCAGCTGCGAGCATGGGTGCTATTGTTGATCAGGTGATTGCCGTAACGGAATGATTCATCCCGTTCAGGTGCGCTTGCGTAAGTCTCTATGATACTGATACTGGAGTCGACATGGACGATATCGCTCACTACCAAGCCTGTGAAACCCTGAAAGACGGCAGTAAGCTGCTGATCCGCGCTGTCCTGCCTGAAGATAAAGCCGGCATGCAGGAGGCGGCACACCACCTGAGCGATCGCTCCTCTTATTTGCGTTTTTTTCGCGTCAAACACGATCTTACCCCGCAGGAACTGAAATTTTTTACCGAGGTAGACTTCGTCGACCATGTGGGGCTTACCGGGGTGATTTGTGAAGGCGAAGATCAGGGCGAGGTGGTGGCTGCCTCGCGCTATGTGGTCTGTCAGCGCGAGCCCAAGGTGATTGCCGAGCTGGCCTTTGCCGTTGATGATCCTCATCAGGGGCTGGGCATTGGCAAGCTCATGCTCAAGCATCTGGTGGCCATAGCCCGTCAGGCCGATATAGATGAATTTGAAGTGTCGGTGCTGGCCGAAAACCGCAAGATGCTGCGGGTGCTGACAGGCTTTGGTTTGCCCTATACCCAGAGCCGAGACCGGGGTGTGGTTGAACTGCGTCTGTCGCTGCGGGATTGATGCATCTGGCCATTACCCGCAGGCCCGTTTACTTTTGATTGTTTACCCTGCTTTTGGCCGCAAAAAAACTACTTGACGCCCCTTAATTTAGGGTATAATCGCGACCCCTGCGGGTCTGTGAGGCCCGTACAATCAGTCTTTTTCTACAGGCTGGCCGTGATTATCGAGACGGCCGGCCACAAAAAGAAGGTAGCCAGTCATTATGTTTTCAGAGTTACAGCCGCGACCTGCCGACCCGATTCTGGGTTTGTCGGTCAAATTTGCCGCCGACAGCAACCCCAATAAAATTGATCTGGGTGCCGGTATTTACAAGGATGAGCACGGCAAAACCCCGGTTCTGGCCTGTGTAAAAGCCGCCGAACAGTTTCGCGTCGACAATGAAGAAAGCAAGGCCTACCTCGGTTCTGCTGGCTCCGCGGCTTTCAACACCGCCATGAACACTCTGATGCTGGGCGATCACAAGGTGATTGCCGAGAACCGCATTCGCACGCTGTCCACCCCGGGTGGTACCGGTGCTCTGCGCATCGCGGGTGAATTCATCAAGACCTGCAAGCCGGGCGCTACCATCTGGGTGAGCAACCCCACCTGGGCCAATCATCAGGGTGTATTTACCGCTGCGGGATTGCAGGTTAAGAGCTACCCCTATTACGACTACGAGAACAAGTGTCTGGACTTCGACGCCATGATCGAGGCTCTCAAGCAGGTGCCGGCCGACGAAGCGGTGTTGCTGCACGCCTGTTGTCACAACCCCAGTGGCATGGACCTGAGCCGCGAACAATGGCAGCAGGTGGCGGAGCTGGCCAAAGAGATTGGCTTCCTGCCCGTCATCGATATGGCCTATCAGGGGTTTGGTGAAGGTCTGGAAGAAGACGCCTATGGTTTGCGTCTGATGGCCGACACGCTCGATGAGCTGATTATCTGCAGCTCCTGCTCCAAGAATTTCGGTCTCTATCGCGAGCGCATCGGTGCCGTCTCTGTGATCGGTAAAAGCGCCGAGCAGGCAGACATTATCGGCTCCATTGTGCCCGCCGTCGTGCGCGTCAACTACTCCATGCCGCCGGCACACGGTGCGGCGATTGTTGAAACCGTACTGAACTCCGACGAGCTGACCCAGCAGTGGTATGGCGAGTTGCAAGAAATGCGCGATCGCATCAATGGCATGCGTCAGTTGCTGGTGAACAAACTGGCCGAAAACGGCGTGACCCAGGACTTCAGTTTTATCACCCGTCAGAATGGCATGTTCTCGTTTCTGGGTATTAATCCAGAGCAGGTTCAGCGTCTGCAGGATGAGCACAGCATCTACATCGTAGGCTCCAGCCGCATCAGCGTGGCGGGCATCTCACCGGACAATGTGGATTATCTGGCCAAGTCGATTGCGTCGGTGCTTTAAAACAATAACGTCATTGCGAGTCGCGTAGCGATGACAGCAAAGAAAAAGCCCGTAGAAGATGACTGCTACGGGCTTTTTGTTGAGCGAGATCTTAAGGATCTTGTTTAAACGATTTTCTCGGCGGTCACAATAATGCCGTCGGTATCGGCATAGAGGTAGTCGCCGGGCTTGAAGTCGACGCCGCCGAACGACAGGGGGATGTCGCGTTCACCCTGAGTGACCGGGATGGATTTGCGCGAGCAGGTACCCAGAGCGTAGAGCGCCACCGGGATGTCTTTGATCTGAGCGGTGTCGCGAACGTAGCCGTTGATGACAATGCCAGCGTAGTGATTGTCGCGGGCAAACTTCATCAGGTTTTCACCGACTACGGCGTAGTAAGCCTGATCGACATCAACCACGACGACCTTGCCGGTGCCGTCTTCGTCACGGAGCAAACTGATCAGGTCGGAGTTGTTCTTGTCGAGCTTGATGGTGACCACTTCACCCTGACAGTTTTCGGCGCCACCGTAATTCTGGTAGTGCGGTTGCAGCAGGGAAACTTTGTCGTAGTGTTCGTCACAGATGTCGGCGGTATAAACGGTCATGAAAAATCTCTGTTGGTCTGAATGTAATCGGCGAGCAGTAAAAAAACAGGCGCCAGAAAAGTTGGCGTCACCTGCGCTGGATGCGAAGCATCTTAGCACAGTTATAAGCGCGCAGTTAAAGGCGCAATAGGGCATAGCATTTATGAAAGTAGTAACGGGCGTCGTGGGTAATGATATCCACGTGGTGGCCAATCGACTGATCGATCTGTCGCTGAAGGCGAGAGGCTTCGAAGTGTTCAACCTTGGGGTGAATACCTACCTTGAGGAATTCTTTGATGCGGCGGTGGAAACCGGTGCCGAGGTGTTGATGATCTCGTCACTGAACGGTGAGGCCGAGGGCTGGGGGCGCGAAGTCAAAGCATTGAAATCCCGCTATAAAGGATTGGACGATCTGATCATGATGATCGGCGGCAATCTGGTGGTGGGCAGCGGCAAGGCCGAGGATATTGTGCCACGCTATAAGAATTACGGTTTTGATCTGGTGTGTCATCAGATTGATCTCAATACTGGCCTGGATATGCTTGAAGATTTTATTGAAGAGCGCGGCGGAATTGCGCCGAGCAAGTTGACCAAGACCGAAGAGAGCAGTGCATCATGAGTTTGTTACAGGAAGAGCGGGAAATCATTCTCAGTAATGAATTCGTAGACACTTTTGACTTTGCCGAGGTGGAAGACTTCGTCAAAAACGCCAGCAAGAATCTGTTTATTTCTCATCGCTTTAGAAATAAAGACAAGATGCTGGTGCAACCCCGTGGTGGTTTTCCGACCTACAAAAAACAATTTGCCCTGTATGAATTTTTTACCGACGCCAACGTCGATATTTTGCCGCTGACCATCGATTCCAATACCCGTCTTAACGATTACGGTACCGCGCAGAAGATGCTGCGCCTGAGTGAAGAAAATGATGTGGATATGCTTAACGGTTACCCGCTGGTGAACCACGGCTATCGCACCACGCGCAAGATGATCACCCACTTTGATCGCCCGGTCAGCCTGCGACATGGCACCCCGGATGCGCGACTGCTGATCGAAACCGCGATTGCCTCGGGCATTTTTGAAATTGAAGGCGGGCCGATTACTTACCTGTTGCCCTACTCCAAAAACTTTCCGCTGGATAAGGCGTTTCTGTATTGGAAGTATGTGGAGCGTGTCTGTGCCAACTACTCGGCCCTGAACGAGCCCATCAATCGCGAATCTTTCGGTCCGTTGACGGCCACGCTGGTGCCGCCGTCGATCACCATTGTGATTCAGTTGCTGGAAATGCTGCTGGCGCTGGAGGAAGGCGTAAAATCTTTCTCGGTGTCTTTTGCCCAGCAGGGTTCCATGTCCCAGGATATTGTGACCGGTGCGGTACTGAAAAAACTGGCGCGCTACTACGCCGAGCAAATCGACTGCGCCGATGCCGATATTCATTTGGTGTATCACCAGTGGATGGGTGCCTTCCCCACCAATCAGAATTTTGCCGAGCAGCTGATCAATATGGCCACCGTGATTGCCTCCATGGTGGGTGCCGATAAGATCATTACCAAGACCCGCGAGGAAGCCTCCGGTATTCCGACCAAGGAAGCCAATGCTAAAACTGTTGCCGATACCCAATACACCCTGCGTATTTTGAATGGCTTGCCCAATGTGGTGGACGAAGAGGAAGAAGAAATTCTGACGCTGGAAGTCAAAGCCATTATGGAAGCGGTGTTTAACGACTCGGCCGACACCCTTTGGCGCAAGGTGTTCAACTCCATCAAAAATGGTGTGATTGATGTGCCCTTCTCGCCGCACATCATCAATCACAATGAGATGATTACCATCCGCGATGATCAGAAAAATATTCGTATTATCAAGCGCGGCAATGTGCCAATTCCCGATCGTTGTTATGACTATGAACGAGCGCAGTGTGATCTCTCCAAAGATCAGACCAGTATTGTTAACGACATCATCCACGATATAGGAATCATGCAGTAATGAGTCAGCCAGAAAAGTTATTTGTGGATGTCGGCAGTACCTATTTCAAAGTCAGTACGCCGAATCATATTGAGCAGCATTCGCGGGATTTCAATAAAGACATTCTCGACGATCTGATGACCAAGTGCGGTTCCACCATTGAGCGCTTTGGCAAAGACGATGTGCATATCTGTTCTTCTGCCAATGGCGGTTTGAGTACGCTGATTATCGGCGTGACCAATTCTTTCTCGTTGAAGTACGCCACCAATATTGCCTTTAACTCTGGCATTAACATCATTGATACCGTTTTGTATCAGGATATTGAAAGCTATTCGGTCCCCAGCGATTTGATCGATGTGGTGATCGTTGTCGGTGGCATTGATAGCCATGCAGGTGTGTTTGGTGAGCCCCTGTTTCGCTATCTGGAGCAGTTGAGCTACAACAACATTGTTTATGTTGGCAGTGAAAAAGAAGTGCCGGCGCTTAATGACAATATTAAAGATCTGGTGGTGTTGCCAAACATCATTGATGACCGCCTGCACATTGTCGAGGAGCACCTGAAAGAGTATCTCACCAATCTGTATCAGCAGGACATCATGGGCAAAGAGGACATCAAGAATCTCTATGGCATTACCAGCAATCAGATTTTTTCAACGCCCTATATCGTCAACAAGGCCTTGCCTTTGATCGATGCCAAGTTCTCCGTGGCCAATCCGTTTATCCTGTTGGATATTGGTGGTGCCACTACCGATATTCACTACTCCAAGGATCTGGTGGATGAAAATCTGGTGACCGAGAATGAATACGATAGACTGGTATTTAAAAAGCTCGGCGTGTACAAATCCAAGCAGTCGTTAATTTTTTCCGCGAAAAATAACGAGTTTGTCTACGAGCTGCTGATGCACCTGAAAGTCACCGAGAACATTTTTGAAGAGCAGAGTGATAAGGCCACCCGCATTCTGATGCAATTGGCGATTTTCCTGGTGTTGTGCAAGATGTCCCACTATCGCAAGGCCTACATCAATTTGCGTCTGCTGGGTGTTAATTCGATTGTCCTGACCGGTGGTGTGACCAAGGTATTAACTCAGGAAGAAGTGGAAGACATCATCGCTTTCTTCTATAAAAAGATTCTGACCTCGGATCATCGACCGGCGGCCATTCTCGACGTCAACTACGATATCTGGACCCTTGGTGCTAAGGAAAAAGAACTATGTCAATAAACTGTATTCGAACCCTTCTTGAAAGTGCAGTTGAGACCCACCCGGACAAAACCGCGCTGATCTTTAACGAGCAGAGTGTCACCTATGGGGAGCTGTTTACTCAGGTCAATCAGGTGGCGCTGTATCTCTCCGAGCTGGATTTGCCCAAGGGTGCCCGCATAGGTATCTATTCCCACAAGAGCATTGAGCAGGTGGTGGCGATTCTGGCCATCCTCTCCACCGATTATGTGTTGGTGCCCATGACTCGGCTGCTGCGACCCGAGCAGGTACAGTACATCATTAACGACTGTGGCATTCAGTGCATCATCACCGATCGGGTGAAGCTGGAG
The DNA here is from genome assembly GCF_040362265.1 of Candidatus Pelagadaptatus aseana. Lineage (NCBI taxonomy): Bacteria > Pseudomonadati > Pseudomonadota > Gammaproteobacteria > Cellvibrionales > Cellvibrionaceae > Candidatus Pelagadaptatus > Candidatus Pelagadaptatus aseana. The sequence goes on along the minus strand of NZ_BAABNJ010000001.1, from coordinate 467,125 downwards.
AGTATCGAAGAAATTGATTTCTCCGGGCAGATTATTTCCTACGAAACCGTTGGCAACGATGTGCCATCGTTTACCGAGATTCACAAATACTACAACCGCCCATATCAGTGTGATGTCAATGGTCACAATAACGCGGCCATTACCTACTCCTTTGGTTTGACGGGTACGCCCAAGGGCATTGTGATTTCTCACCGCAACCTGATCGATTCGGCGCGAGTGGTTTCCCAGTATCTGGATTTGCAGGAAGACGATGTGATTTCCGGGTTGCTGATTTTTAATCTGGACTATGGTCTCAATCAGATCTTCTGCACACTCTACAAGAAAGCGACTCTGGCATTGCACCGTTTTATTTTGCCGGACGATTTCTTCAATCATGTCATCAATGACAAGGTCACAGTGCTGCCGCTGATGCCGGTCAATATTTCCCAGATGTTTGACGGTGTCACCCATCTGCCCAGTGCCGAATTGCTCGACGGGGTTAAAACCATTACGTCCTCCGGCGGTAACGTTACAGAAAAAATGATCAGCGATTGCAAAAACAATTTCCGCAACGCCGATTTCTATTCCATGCACGGTTTGACCGAGGCGTTCCGCTCGACCTATCTCGATCCGTCACAGGTACAGATTCGCCCGGATTCCATTGGCAAGCCGATTCCGGATGTCGAGCTCTATGTCATTAACGAGGATGGCAAAGAGTGTGGCGTGCGTGAGGTGGGCGAGCTGATTCATCGCGGTGGTTATATTTATCGCGGCTTCTGGAATGGTCCGGAAGAAAATGCTCAGCGTTTTAAGTCGGTACAGATTCTTAAAGACGTGATCGACCTGGAAGGCCAGTTGACCGATGAAATTGTGGTAGCCACTGGTGACTATGTTTATAAAGACGAAGAGGGTTACTATTATTTCGTCTCTCGTCACGACGATATGATCAAGACCCGCGGCTTCCGCGTTTCGCCTTACGAAGTGGAATCAGTGGTGGCGAAGAATTTACCGCAGATTGATCAATGCGCGGTCTTCGGTATGGAGAATGAAAAAATCGAGGAAGAGATTGTGATGGTCTATTCCGCGGCGAGTGAGTTGTCTGAAAAAGAAATTCTGTTTGAGCTCAAAGAGCATCTGGCGTCTTATATGATTCCTGCCCGGGTGGTTTATAAGAAGTCTTTGCCTTTGGTGCAAAGTGACAAAAACCGAATCGATAAAGAAGCGCTCAAGCGAGAGCTGGCTGAGTCATAAGCCGCACTGAGCAAAGTAGACCCTTGATGCATCGGATCCTGTACGTCAGCACACCAGCCCCGAACCTCACCATCACGGAGGTGGAGGATATTGTCGCCAGGTCCCGGGTGAAAAATCACGATTGTAAAGTGACGGGATTTCTGTGTGGAAGCTCCAGATTTTTCATTCAGTGCATTGAAGGCGAGCAGACGGATATCGAAAATCTGTTTGATATGATCAAACATGATGGCCGTCATCACAATGTTCAAGTGCTGCATCAAGGGCCTTGCGATTCACGGATGTTCAGCAATTGGGATATGGGTGTTGTCCTCTATATGGATCGGCACCAGAAAATTATTGATCGATACACTGTTGGCCAGAGCTTTAACCCATACACTCTTGAGCCGGAACAGTGCCTGAATTTACTGATGGACTTTTCAAAACTTAAAAACGATTTTTGACAAGTCCGACCAGATCAACCAATACATTTCTAATCGCTACAACTCGTCACGTATTTTGTAATACAGCATCGCCAGGGCAAAGCTCGGTGTCCGCAGCCACTTGCCACCCGGGAAGGGCCAGTGTGGAATCTTGGCAAAGACATCAAAGCGTTCGGCTTGTCCGGCAATCATTTCAGCGGTGATGCGCGCCATCATATGGGTGGGTGCCACGCCATGACCCGAATAAGCTTGGATGTAGTAAACATTGCCGTTAAGCCTTCCCAGTTGTGGCATGCGATTGATGCCAATGCCCATCTGTCCGCTCCAGCCGTGCTCGAGCTTAACTCCGGCCAATTGCGGAAAAACCTTCTCCAGTTTGCCGCGCATAACACCGAATAAATCGCTGGGTTCCCGGCCTGTGTAGTTAGACAGTCCGCCAAACAACAGACGGTTATCGGCGGTTAAGCGAAAATAGTCCAGCGCTGTGCGTGGATCGCACACAGCTCGGTTACCGGGCATGATGGATTTGGCCTGGGCGGCACTCAGTGGTTCAGTGGTGATCACCGAGCTGTTGGAAGGCATGATGCGGGCGGACATGGTTGGCACCAGATCGCCCAGATAGGCATTACCACACAGCACTACATGCTTGGCTTTGACGATGCCGCTGTCGGTATGGACTTCGGGGTGCGTGCCCTCAACCAATCGGGTGACCCGGCTGTTTTCAAAAATTTTAGCGCCCAAAGTTTCTGCTGCCCGGGCTTCGCCAAGACACAGATTCAGCACATGGCAGTGGCCGTTACCCTGACGATTGAGCAGACCACCCAGATAGATGGGGGAGTTGACCTCTTGTTGAATTTGGTCGCGGTCGAGCAGTTCAAGTGGGTGGGGATACCCCATGCGCTCCTGATAGGATTTTTCGGCTTCGAACTCACGCAAGTGTCTGGGTTTGAGTGCCACATCACAGTAGCCCCAGGTCAGATCGCAATCGATGTCATAGCGGGCGACGCGTTCACGAATGATGTTGGTGCACTCCACGCCCATATCATAGATGGCCCGCAAACCCTGCTGCCCGACGTATTTTTCAAAGCGATTGAGACTGTGGCCGATGCCGCCAATGATTTGTCCGCCGTTGCGACCGGTGGCACCCCAGCTGATTTTATTGGCTTCAATCAGGGTTACCTGAAAGCCTCGCTCGGCCAGCTCCAGAGCGGTATTTACGCCGGTAAAGCCGCCGCCGACAATGGCCACATCGGTGTTGTGGATACCCTGCAGGGTTGGGTAATTGGTTTGCCAGTTGGCACTGGCAGCATAGTAAGAACCCGTGTGCTCACGGGTTTCTGTGGGTTGTTTTAATCCGAACATGGATCACCTCAAGGTTGTGTACAGGCAGGCAGCTAGAAGCCTTAAAAATAAGAGCCTTAAAAAGGAATTATAAAAAGTAATGAAATATTCAGCTTGAGGTGTGCCGATGATCTTCGTCCTCGCCACGAAAGTAATCCTGCCATGCAGCGGATGTGCATGCCCAATGACTCCAGGCGATAAACAGGGTGGCGGGTTGGTCCATAGAGGAAGTAGGTGTTGTGAACATTGATGAAAACAAGGCTAACCAATTCTTATGGTCTTGCCAATCCCTGATGCTATTCAGTTAGGGCAATCAACAGTGAGGCACTTACAACATCAAAGGCTTTCACCGGGGCGTGGCATCTGGCGAGATTTGAACTATCGTCTAAAGGCTAGGTAATAAACCCGGCTTTTTAAAGGTTCACCGAGGGCACTATTGATGAAGTTAAATGAAGAAACGATTCAGGAAATCGAGCTGTTGTTAAATTACGATTCAGGTTCTTCTCAGGGAGGCATCAAGGTTCACAGCCACAGTGCTTCACCTGCGATAGTGGCGGCTGCCAAGCGTTTATACGATAAGAAACTGGTGGATCAGGTCGATGGTGGGTATCTCACCAGTCTGGGGCGGGAAGCGGTTGAGCATTTACAAATGGCCCAGCGGATTTTGCAAACCTGATGTGATTCCTCGACGTCGGCTTCTGGAGGCGGGACCTTAAAGGCTCTCCTCAACTTCGCGGGCATTCTCTGAGTGTTTCAACCCATGACTCAGCAATATTTGTAATGCCGGGTAGACTTTAATGTAAGCAAAGATCAGAGCGCCGCCCACCAGTGCCAGGCTGAATGGGTCTTGCAGCCACTTAATACTGAGTTCGCTGGGCTGGAATAAATGGGCGGAAAGCAGGCAGGCAATGATGCCGAGAAGCAAAAAAATGTTGAGCAGCAACGTGGATTCTTTTCGCCCCTGTTTCAGTTTGGCGACTTTGTGGTTGTCCCGGCTGACCAGAATTTGCAAGCTGTCACCGGTTTTAATCCGGTAGCGGCGCGCATCAACTTCTGCCGTGAATCTGTAGATTTTATCGAGCTTGTAATCAATCACCGGGCGTAGCACTAGATGGGCAGAGTTTGAAGTTTTTTGCAGCTGCTCCATGATGTCTACTACTGTGCCGTCAGTGGTAAAAGAATCCCGCAAGAAATTCTCGTCCATTTTTTTCCCGATAACGGATACAGCAATAAAGAGTAAGCCGGCAATTAATAAAATTACGGATCCCATTATGGGCCTCATTCAGTAGTTTGCAGTGATGCGGGTCCGTCAGGTTCCGCAAAAGGTTTGGTAGCCGCGGTCATTATCTTCGGGCGGTTGCTGGTATTTTGCCGTGGCCGCCACTGCGCTGTAGGGGTGGCGCACGACGTCGAGTATCTCCAGTGCCGCGGCGGCGTCGCCGCTTTGCTCGCAGCTGGCTAATACCGCTTCAATATAATGGTTGCGAGGAATAACCAGCGGGTTACTTGCACGCATGGTTTGCTCGGCCGCCTCAGTGGTACCTGCTTGATTATCGAGGCGTTGACGCCAGCGGTCATAGTCTGGGCCCAGTGCTGTCGCTATGTTAGCTCGGCTCTGTTCGTCTGTAAGAGATTGGCTCAACAGGTTGAAACTGATGGTGTAATCCAATTGCAGCGACGCCATTTTTTCCAGGATAGCCGTCATCAGTTCCCGGTCATCTGTTTCAGCTGTCAGTAACCCGAACTTATCGGCCATTCTGTGCCAGTAAGCGGTTTGATAGCGCTCGGGAAAATTTTGAATCAGTGCCACTAACTGGTCGATGCTGGCCTGATCCTGTTCGTCGATCAGTGGCAGCAGGCTTTCGGCAAAGCGCGCCATATTCCACTGGGCAATAGCGGGTTGGTTGCCAAAGGCGTAGCGGCCCTGAGTGTCGATGGAGCTGTAGGCGGTGGCCGGGTTGTAGATGCCCATCATGGCGCAGGGACCAAAGTCGATGGTCTCACCACAGATAGAGGTGTTGTCGGTGTTCATCACGCCGTGAATAAAACCCACGCGCATCCATTCGACCACCAATTGGATCTGCTTGTCGATGACACGATCCAGCAGCTGGATATAGCGCTCGCTGGCGTGGCCATCGATGTCGTCAAAATGGCGCACAATGGCAAATTCACACAGGGCCTGCAGCGATTCGATATCGCCCCGTGAGGCAAAAAATTGAAAGGTGCCAACCCGTAAATGGCTGGATGCCATCCGGGTCACCACGGCGCCGGGTTTGGCTTGCTCCCGATACACCGCTTCGCCGGTGGTTGTTACCGCGAGACACCGGGTGGTTGGCACACCAAGGGCCTGCATGGCCTCGCTCATAATGAATTCGCGCACCGCCGGGCCGATGGCACAGCGACCGTCACCACCCCGGGAGAAGCGGCTGGTGCCGGACCCTTTTAATTGCAGGTCCCAGCGTTTTCCCTGTTGATCAAGCAGCTCACCCAGCAGGTGGGCACGGCCATCACCCAGCTGCGGATTAAAGTTGCCAAACTGATGACCGGCATAGGCCGTGGCAATGGGTTGTGAACCGGCCAACAGTTGATTGCCGGAAAAATATTGGGCCAGTGCCGCGTGATCCTTTTGCAGCTCTTGCGGTATGGCCATCTGCTCGGCCAGGGCCGCGTTCCATAAAAACAGTTCGGGGTTGGCCACAGGGGTGGGCGAACACTGTTGATAAAAGGCTTCACCCAGTTCGATATAGGAGTTGGAAAATTTCATTACGTGGTCCATGTCATCTTGAGCGTTAGCGAGAGATCCCTCGCCTGCGTTCGGGATGACAGTTTTTTTGCTCGGGTTGACAGCTTCTCTCGGGATGACATTTGTTTTCAGGGTGTCAGTGTGACGGGTTCAGATTAATCCCGCCGCGCCAGCGATATGCTCCAATTCTTGCTGGAACTTCGGGTCGGCAATGCTGATCAGGGCGCGAGCCCGTTGCGGTATCGACAGGCCTTTGAGGTTAACACAACCGTACTCGGTCACAACATAGTGGGTGTCCATGCGGGTGTCGGTAACGGTGCCGCCACTGAGTTGCGGCACAATGCGGCTGACTGTCCCCTTCTTGGCGGTTGAGTGCAGCGCAATAAACGATCGGCCGCCGGGTGAGGCGTAGGCGCCGCGGACAAAGTCCAGCTGACCGCCGGTGCCGGAAAAGGGTTGGCCGCCGAGGTGTTCGGCGTTGATCTGGCCGGTGAGGTCAATCTGGATGGCGCCGTTCACGGAGACCATCTGGTTGTTTTTGCGGATGATGCTGGGGTTGTTTACCCATGAGGCCGGGTAGCCAACGATGGAGGGGTTGTCGTCCATAAAGTCGTACATGGCCTGGTCGCCGAGCGCCAGAGTAAACACGTGGCGATGTTGCATCCAGCTTTTCAGACGGCCATTGAGGGCTCCGGATTTGATCAGATCCACCATCGCGGGACTGAACAGTTCCGAGTGCAAGCCCAGATTCTGGTGATTTTGCAGAAACCCCAGTACCGCATTGGGCACGCCGCCGACGCCCATTTGCAGGGTGTCGCCATCGTTGATGAACTCGACAATGGTTCTGGCAATGCGCTTGTCGTTTTCCGAAGGTTCCCGCACCGGGACTTCGATCAGCGGTTGGTCGTTTTCAATAATGCCGTCAACTTCGGAAATGTGTACCGACAATTCACCGAAGGTACGCGGCATGTTGTGATTGACCTCGACAATCACCTTTTGCGCTTTGCGAATAACACTGGCGCCGTAATCGCCGTTGGTACCGAGACTGAAATAGCCGTGCCGGTCCATGGGCGATACCGTCACCATAAAACAGTGGGGTTCGATCTGTTCCGTCAGCAAGCGTCCGGCCTGATGCAGGGCGCAGGGAATAAATTCCAGGCTGTTGCTCTTTTCATAGAGCTTCATGGCTTCGCGGTCGTGACGGCTCATAAACAATGGCCGGGCTTTTACTTTCTCTGCCAGTTCCGGTCGCAGCAGCGATTCCTTCAGTGCCTCGGTGCCGTGCATGTAATAGAGGTTGAGTTGTTTGAGGCGGTCGTCATGCAGTGCCTTGCTGACGCCCTGCATCAGGCCCGGGGGCATGGCGACGCCCATACCGAGAATCAGGTTGCTGCCATCGTCAAGGCAGTCGGCGGCCGTGTCGCTCGACATCAGTTTTTGTTGGTAAAGGGCGCTGGGTTCCATGATGTTCTCTTAGTTTGATGGCCTGAATCTTCAGCATAGCTGTTGATGACGGAGGCAGCTCGTCAGATGGTCGTTGACCATGCCGGTCGCCTGCATATAGGCGTAACAGATGGTGGAGCCGACAAAATTAAAGCCGGCTTTTTTCAGTGTTTTGCTCATGGTATCGGAAATCGGAGTGGTCGCAGGCACTTGTTTCATTGTGGTGAAATGATTCTGGATCGGTTGGCCATCGACAAATTGCCAGAGGTAGTCGGAAAAACTGTCGTGTCGGTCCAGCACGTTCAGATAGGCCCGGGCGTTCTGTACTGCACTGTTGACCTTCAGCTTGTTGCGAATGATGCCGGGGTTCTGCAGCAGCTCGGCAATTTTACTGTCGTCGTAACGGGCGATCCGGTTTGGATCAAAGCCGTCATAGGCCTCGCGATAATGTTCGCGCTTGCGCAATACGGTGATCCAGGCCAGACCGGCCTGGGCGCCTTCCAGTAGTAAGAATTCAAACAGTTTGGCATCGTCAAAACAGGGGGTGCCCCATTCGTTGTCGTGGTAATCCTCATAGAGCGGATCACCGAGGCACCAGGGGCAGCGTTGGTCTGTCATGGCAGGCTCCTTTGGTCTACACTCAGATGATGCCGAAAATGGATCAAAAACGGTAGAGAGGGCTTGGCTACAGGTTCCGGAAGCAGGCGGATAAGGACAGGGTTGAAAGGCAGACTATGGCGTTGAAAGTTGCACTGGTTATCATCGGGTTTGTGTTTGCTGCTCACAGTGTGGCCGAGCCAGAACCCTGTGATGTGGCCGCCTCAAAGACCGTGGCCTATGTTTCGAAGGACAGTCGCGATACCTTGAGTGTGCAGGTGTCCGGTGCGCCCTGCAGTCAGGCGCTGGTTTCCATTAAGGTGACCTCCGAGCAGGGGGCAGAGATCTACGCCTACCAGGGTGAATTTATCAAGCACATGCTCTACCTGATCCGCGAACCGGAGTTGAATCATCTGGTGCAGTTTTTTGTGGATAAGGTCATCGGCAGTGCGGTGACACGCACCACCGATAGTTTGCCGGAATACACCGGGATCGACGCCTACTACGAAGCCAACAACGACTACCTGTTGATTACCGTGGAAGACTACAATCAGTTGCGTCAGGAGTCCCGGCCGATCCTCTGGCATATCACCAGTGAGTCCACCTGGCTGCACAGTGTCTACGATCCGCAATCCAAGGCCAGTGTCCAGATAATGCGCGGTGGTGTTTTCTACTAGATCCCGCCATCACTGCGCCATGCCCGAGAGAGGACAGTGTTGTGCATATGCTCTACCCCGCCATCAAACCCTATCGCACCCAAATGCTGCCAGTGGGTGGCGATCATCAGTTGTACCTTGAGGAGTGTGGCAAACCCGATGGCTTGCCGGTGCTGTTTGTTCATGGCGGTCCGGGTGGTGGCTGCAGTAAGGAGGATCGACGCTTTTTTGATCCGGAAGTGTACCGCATCATTTTATTTGATCAGCGAGGCTCGGGTCGCTCTCAGCCACACGCCAGTCTGGAGCAAAACCACACTCAGGCCCTGATTGCCGATATCGAAACCATCCGCGAGCATCTGGGGATTGATAGCTGGTTGCTGTTTGGCGGTTCCTGGGGTTCCACGCTCAGTCTGCTCTATGCTCAGGCCTGTCCGGACAAGGTGTTGGGGTTGATCCTGCGCGGTATTTTTCTGTGCCGGCAGCGGGATATCGAGTGGTTTTACCAGTACGGTGCCAGTCAGGTCTTTCCCGATTACTGGGAGGACTATATCAAGCCCATTCCCGAAGCCGAGCGGGACAATTTTGTCGATGCCTACTACCGGCGATTAACCGGGGATAACGAGTTGGAACGGATGTCGTGCGCCAAGGCCTGGTCGGTCTGGGAGGCGCGCTGCGCCACCCTGCGACCCAATCCGGATGTGATTGAAGCTTTTGCCGACCCTCATCACGCGCTGGCGATGGCACGGATAGAGGCGCACTTTTTTCAGCACGATTCCTTTATCGAGGAAAACCAGATTATTGAGCAGGCCGCCCGTTTGGATGGTATCCCGGGGATTATTGTTCACGGCCGTTATGATATGGTGTGCACCCTTGAAAATGCTCAGGCCCTGCACCACGTCTGGCACGATTCAGAGCTGCATATTATTCGCGATGCCGGTCACGCTTCCCGCGAGCCGGGTACGGTTGACGCTCTGGTTCGCGCTACCCGCGCTATGGCGCGTCGCTTTGCCGCCGGTGGTTCTGGCTTAGCTTGATCCTGAGCTTGGCTTAATCTGAGAGCTGGCTTAATCCGGGGCAGGTCTGAGACCGTATCAATTGTAATTGGGAGTTGTTGTGCGGGGTTTGATTCAGCGCGTGAGTGGTGCCAGCGTCACAGTGGATGGCGAAGTCACAGGTGAGATTGGTCAGGGCATTTTATTGCTGCTGGGCGTCGAAAAGGGGGACGGTCAGGACGCCTTGAACAAGATGTTACACAAGGTCCTCAACTACCGGATTTTTTCTGACGATGACGGCAAGATGAATCTCAGTGTCGCTGACATCAATGGTGGTTTGCTGGTGGTTTCCCAGTTTACTCTGGCCGCGGAAACCAAAAAGGGCCTGCGCCCGGGTTTTTCCACCGCCGCCGCTCCCGATCAGGCCGAGGCGCTCTATGAGCAATTTGTGGCTCAGGCCAGAGAGCAACACCCCGATGTGGCCACCGGCCGTTTTGGGGCCGATATGAAAGTGCAACTGCTCAATGACGGCCCGGTAACGTTTCTGCTGGAAACCTGAAGCCCAGTTGCTTGTCAGAAGTTATTCACACAAATCATTCCAATAACAAATAATTCTTTGTGAGTGTTACATGAACCAAGTTATACGTTTTGCAATTGCCTCCCTGATGTTGATCGTTGCCAGTGCGCCCCTGCAGGCCAGTGAGCCGGGGTTGAGCGAGATGGAAAGCCTGAACGGCTTTGATTTGCGCAACATCAGCGTCGAGCAGGTTGATATTTTTGAAGGCGGTCCGCCCCGTGATGGCATCCCAGCCCTGGATGCGCCGAAATTTGTGGCACCCGCTGATGCCGCGTTTCTGTCCCCCGAGGATAAAATTCTGGGGGTGGTGATTGGCGATACAGCGCGCGCCTACCCCGTGCGGATTCTGAATTGGCACGAAGTGGTCAATGACAAGATTGATGACACGGCCTTCTCGGTAACCTACTGCCCGCTGTGCGGCTCCGGTATGGTGTTCGCCGCTGAAACTAAGGGCTTGGCCCTCACCTTCGGCGTATCCGGCCTGATCTACGACAACAACGTGCTGCTGTACGATCGCAACACCGAATCGCTCTGGTCGCAAATTATGGGCGAGGCGATTTCAGGGGAATTGCAGGGAGAGCGTTTAACCCTGATGCCCGTAATTCATACTACCTGGGCCGACTGGCTGGCGCGCCATCCGCAGTCGGAGGTACTGAGTACCGACACCGGCCACCTGCGTGATTACGGCTCAGACCCCTACGACTTTTACCAGCAGGTGGGGATGATCCATTTCCCGCGCCGTCATATTTCTCCCAACACCTACAAGGCTCATGAGCCGATACTGGGCCTGACACTGAACGGTGTCAGCAAGGCCTACCCCTATCAGGAACTGAGCAAGCAGGGTGAGAAAAGTTTTGCCGATAACATCGGTGGCGAAGCCGTGACGATCCACTGGAATCAGGAAGCGGCCAGTGCCTACGCCACCGACAGTGACGGCAATACTCTGGCCGAAACCTACAGTTACTGGTTTGCCTGGTACAGCTTTAACCCGCAAACCGACGTCTTTGTCAGTACAAAATAATTGCAGTAAGGAATCACTATGAACTGGACCGTATACCTCTCCGGTGAAATCCACACCAACTGGCGTGATGAAATCATGGCCGGCGCAGACAAGTTGGGCTTACCCATCACCTTTGTTTCCGCCAATACCGATCACGATTCCAGCGATGCCGCCGGTGACGTGCTGGGGGATGAGAGCAACAACTTCTGGCGCGACCACAAGTCAGCCAAGGTGAATGCCATGCGCATTAAAAACCTGATCGAGAAGTGCGATATGGCAGTGATCCGATTTGGTGATAAGTACAAGCAGTGGAATGCGGCGTTTGATGCCGGCTTTTGTGCGGCGTTGAACAAGCCCTACATTACCCTGCACGATGACAGCATCATCCACCCGCTCAAGGAAGTGGACGGCTCTGCCATGGCCTGGGCGCAAAACACCGATCAGGTGATTGAGCTGTTGCGCTATACCGTTGAATCCAAATAACCCTGTGCCCTGCCCGGCCTCCCTCTGGCCGGGCGATCAGCCCGTCCCTAAACACCTGCTCCTAAATGCCCGACCCTAAATACCCGAACCAAAAGCCCCGTTCGTGAAGATCCGCTGTTAAGACTCGTTGGAAAAAATTGTCACGCCGTTGACGATGGTTTGGGTCACTTCAATATCTTTTATTGCCATGGGATCCACGGCCATGGGGTTTTGACTCAGCACCACCAGATCCGCCAGTTTGCCCACCTCAATGGAGCCGAGTTCGTGGTCGCGAAAAATCTGATAGGCGGCATCGATGGTGACGGCGCGCAATGCCTGCTGCGCTGACACGCGCTGTTCCTTGCCGATGACTCGGCCGCTGGTGGATACCCGATTGACGGTGCTCCAGACCAGCGTCAGAGGTTCCATTGGCGCTACCGGGGTATCCATGTGCACCGAATACGGCAATCCCAGATTCTCGGCGGATTTGGTCGGGCTCATACGGGCAGCCCGGATGGGACCCATAAAGAAATCCCGATGTCGGTCACCCCAGTAGTAGGTATGGGCCGAGAAAAAGCTGGGGGTAATGCCCAGTTGTTTCATCTTTAACAGCTGATCTTCGCGCGCCATCTGTGAGTGAATCACAATAAAGCGGGGGTCCGGATCGGGACGCTGTTCCAGTGCCTTGGCAAATGCGTAAATGATGTCGTCGATGGCGGCGTCGCCATTGCCGTGAATCGCAATGCGGTAGCCCTGTTGATGCAGCGCGCTGACCTGTTTCACCAGTTCATCGCGGGGTTGGGTCGGATAGCCCCGATAGTAGGGATTGTTGCGAAAGTGGGTGTGGTAGGGCTTTGACAGATAACCGGTGTAGCCCTGAATGCTGCCATCGGCGATGACCTTGACCCGGTTAACGCGGCTCAGATCACTTTCATAATCGCCGCCGCTGAAGTCTCCCTGCATCAGCGCCTGAAACTGGTCCGGATCTTGTTTGTTGAGCATAGGCCACAGTTCCAGCCGGAAGGGAATCAGGTTGAGCTTTGAGACAAGGCTGACGCCCTTGAGCATGGTGGATGGCGCGCCACCGTTCTGGGCCAGAGTGACACCGGCTGCGGCGTATTCATCGATGGCGGTGGTCAGCAGCAACCGCAGCTCGCTCAGGGAAAAATCCATGGCCTGTTGCATCGTGGCGTTGATGGCGGTTTCTTCCAGCAATCCGGTGAGCTCGCCGGTGTCAGGGTCTTTGGCAATGACCCCGCCAACCGGGTTGGGCGTGTCGCGGGTTATGCCAAGGGTTTCCAGGGCCAGGGTATTGGCAACGCCCATATGCAGTGAGGTGTGCACAATAAAAATGGGGTGCTCACTGGAGACGGCATCCAGATCCTGCCGTGTCGGGTGGCGTCGCTCGGCCAGCAGGGTGTCGTCGTAGCCGGTACCCACAACCCATTCGCCGGGGGCTTTGGTGGTGAGTTTGTTGCTCAGGATTTGCTGCAATTGATTGAGGCTGGTGATCTGGCCCATGGGCGGACTGCGCAGGTCGGCGTGCACTGCAAACAACCCGGAGGCAGGAAAGTGACCGTGGGCATCGATAAAGCCGGGCATCAGGGTTTTGCCCTGCAGGTCGTAAACCAGACTGTCGCTGCGGATCCGTTGGGAAATTTCCTGATTGCTGCCGATGGCGACAATTTTATTGCCTTCCAGGGCAACGGCCTCGGCGGTGGTGTTGTCCGAATCCATGGTCAACACCGTCGCGTTGATAAAGATTTGGCTCGCAGGGGCGCTGGCCGGTCGCAGGTATTGATGAATCAGCAAACCGGCCATGACGACAAGGGTAGACAGCACTATCAAAGTTTTTTTCATATCAGCTTCTTTATTGTTGTAGCTAAGCCCTGTTGGGTATTGTTTCCGGCGTGGCAATGCTATGCAATGGCCCCTTCTGCCATTGCCGTTGTTATAGAGTGAAAGTATATGGACTGGAAAATATTTCTGACAATTTTTGCCGCAGTGTTTATTGCCGAGCTGGGGGATAAAACTCAGTTGGCGACCATGCTGTTTGCGGCCGACAAGGAAGTGAGCAAGTGGACGGTCTTTGTGGCCGCTTCGGCCGCGCTGATCGTGGCTTCTGCGATCGGTGTGCTGGCGGGCAGTTTGCTGTCGGAGTACATCAATGAAAAGTACCTGCACTACATCGCCGGCGTTGGCTTTATCGGCATTGGCGTCTTTACCCTCTACAACGCCTGACGCGCTTGTAAAATCAGGGCATGGTTGAGCAATGTGTTTGTATTCTGAAAGTAGAGTTACCTGCTGCTTTGCATGGTCAGGCCCTTGAGATCAGGGATTAACTCTGATCGGCAGCCCGATATTCACTGGGTGAGCATCCCTGCCAGTTCCTGAAGGCCCGACGAAAATTGGCGCTGTCCTGATAACCCAGTTGCAGTGCGATGGCGTCGACACTGAGGTCGGTTTCACGCAAGTAGTGGTGGGCCCATTCCTGCAGTACTTTGGTTTGCAGTTGCCGGTAGGTGTGTCCCTCTTCACTGAGGCGGCGAATCAGGGTGCGCTCTGACAAATGCATCTTGTGGGCGATGGTCTTGAGGCTGGGTAGTGGCGGGGTCTGGGATCGCAGGGTCATCAGAATATGATGGCTGTGCAGTTGGCTTTGGCTGTTGTTGAGCTCCTGCATCAGGGCGATACAGCGGCTGCGCCCTTGCTCCCAGAGTACCGGATCGTAGAAGGGTGACGGGAAATCAATCAGGCTTCTGTCCAGATCAACGCCGGTTTCATCGGCGTCAAACACGCAGGGGCTGTGGTAGGCCTCACGGTAGCGATCGCAGTATGGCGGTTGCGGGTAAGAAAAATAAAACGTGCCTTCGGTAAAGGGGCGGCCCAGTACCATCTCCAGGATGTTCTGCAGCGTCAGCATCATGACCTCGTGCTGGGTGCGGCGGGTAATGCCAATGGCTTCGTGCTCGCGCACCCTGAAGCTCAGTTGTTTTAAACCCACTTTGATGTCCATAGTCATATAGTCGGCCTGCAACCGGCTGAAATCACACAGGGCGCGCAGCGCCTCGAGCAGATTGGGGGCGGCCAGCCCAGCCAGTCCACTCTCCCCCAGTGCCAGCAGATTGGAGTGGCGGCCGAAGCGCAGCCCCAATCCCGGATCCCGACTGATCGCGAGGGCGTTGCTCAACAGGGTGACAAAGTCCTGCAGCGGCATGCGCTGCTGGGTCAGCACAGTCTCCCTGTTCTGGCGGGTATCGCCGGTGTATTCAGACCATTGCTCAGGACTGAGCTGCAACTCTCTGGCAATGGTGCGGGCGAAGAAATTGGAGATATTGGGCATGATAAAAAATGAGGCTCTTGGCAGTTAATGACACCCTGTTGGCTAGCATAGCACTGTGAGCCGGTTGGCTAGAAGGTGACAATAGACCCATTGATTCATTACCACCGGAGTCCCCTATGTCCAAATCCCAGTCAAAGGTCGTCTACAGCAAGGGCAATACCCCTCTCAATTACGTGCCGGAAGATTATTTACCGGCCGGTGCCACGGGGCAGTGGTTGGTATTGCGCGAGGGGGTTGATGCCGGTAAGAAACTGTTTTTTTACGACGTTACTGTAGGAGATGGTGAGCCCGAGGCCACGTTGTTTTTTGTGCACGGTAACCCCGAGTGTTCATACACCTATCGTCAGACCATGGAGCAGGTGATCGCGCAAACCGATAAAACCCTGCGCATCATCGCCATGGATCATATAGGTTTTGGTCTGTCGGATCAGGCCAGTTTTGAAATGGTGGATTATCATCACACCAACAACCTCAAGCAGTTGATTGCACACCTCAATGTCACGGACGTGACGCTGGTGATCCACGACTGGGGTGGCGCCATCGGCGTCGGTGCCTTTATTGATTCACCGCAGCGGGTCAGCAGTCTGGTGTTGATGAATACCACCATTTTTCCCATGCCCGCCGAGGGCGATACCTACACCAATTTCCCCTTCCCCGGCCCCTTGGCCTGGAATCGTCTGGGTACCTATCTGCCCTGGCGAGTGTGGAAGCATGTGCCGCCGATGGTGATGTTTTCACCGGCAAGCAAACCAGGGTTTGCCCTGCATGGATTGAAATTTGCGCTGCGATCACTGACTGGCCAGCTCAATGAAGAGGAAAAAATGTATCGCCGGATGTTTCGCACCGAAGCCAATGCCCGCAGTTCGATGCGCAACGTCAAACAGACTCGGGTATGGGGTCACGGTTATCGCTACTTCGATGATCGTGAAGGCTGGCAGGACAATCGCGAGTTCTATCGCAATATGCAGGCGAAGATAGGGGCTTGCTGGGGGCCTAAGGGGCAGAACATTCCGGTGCGGGGCTTCTTTGGGTTGTTCGATCCCTGTGCCAAGACCCAGGTCCAACAGCAGTGGCTCGACGCCCTGCCGCAGTTGCAGGGGTATATCACCTGCTTTGAAAATCGTGGTCATTTTGTTGAGGAGCACGAGCCGCAAGCCATTGCCTCGGGTATTGTGTCCGCCGCCGGGCTGTAAAAATTTCTCTTGCTGGTGCCCTGCAAGGAGTGGGTGGATTACACTAGAACACTCATTCCGTTCAGGGCCCAGACTTTTTATGTTGCAGACCGATTCCCCCTTGGTTACCACAGCCTGGTTGGCGGATAACCTCTCCCGTGACGATCTGATAGTGCTCGATGCCAGTGTTGCAAAGGTTATTGGCAAAGAACCGTTGTTGTATGACACGCTGCAGGTGATTCCCGGTGCTCGCCGCTTTGATCTGGAAAATGAGTTTGTCGATCTGGATTCTGATCAGGTGCATGCGCTGCCGACGCCACAGCAATTTTCCGATGCCGCCCAATCTCTGGGCTTGTCCCAGAATAGCCAGATCATCATCTATGACAATCAGGGCATTTATTCCGCACCGCGTGCCTGGTGGCTGTTACAAACCATGGGGTTTGAGCGGGTTCGGGTGCTTGATGGCGGTTTGCCTAAATGGTTGAGCGAACATCGTGAAACGGTTGCTGACTATGCACAGTCGGATACTTCTGCTGCGGTGGCCGTTACGGATCGGCGCTCTATGACCATTTGCGATGCGGCTCAGGTACTCGACAATATTGCCGGGCAAACTTTTACCGTGATTGATGCCCGGGGCGCTCCGCGATTTCAGGGGACAGCTCCGGAGCCCCGCCCCGGGTTGCGCAGTGGTCATATTCCCGAGTCATTGAATTTGCCTTTTGCCCTTGTGCTGGACGGGTTTTGTTACAAGCCGACTGCTGAACTGCAAACACTTTTTCAGCAATTACTGGGTAACCGGTCGTCGGCCATGATCTTCAGTTGTGGTTCGGGTATGACCGCTTGCATTATTTTGCTGGCCTCGGTGGTTGCCGGTTATCAGGATCTGCGTCTTTACGATGGCTCCTGGGCGGAATGGGGCAGCCGTGCTGAGCTTCCCATCGAATAATAGGTTGCCTCTGAGCGCCCGCTATATGCTGTTGTCGGCGCTGGGGTTTGCGCTGATGGCTCTGTGCGTCAAACTGGTCAGTCGCTACGGCATTCCGGTATTTGAAATTGTTGCGGCGCGCGCGCTGGTGTCGCTGCTGATCAGTTACGTGGATATTCGCCGCAAAGGATTGTCCCTCTGGGGGCATAACAAGTTGCTGTTGTTTGCCCGCGGGTTGGTTGGCACCCTGGCATTAATGGCCGTGTACTACTCGGTTACCACTCTGCCGTTGGCGGAGTCCACGGTTCTGCAATACCTGCATCCGGTGTTTACGGCGCTGCTGGCGTTGGTGCTGTTAAAGGAACAAGTGCATTTGTCGACGGCGCTGTGTGTGGCCTTGTCACTGGCGGGGTTGGTGCTGATGGTGCAACCGGAGGTGGTGTTTGGCGCGTCTTCGCTTTCACCATTGCCATGGCCCAGTGTTATGGCAGGTTTACTGGGCGCCTTTGGCAGCGCGGTGGCCTATGTGATTGTGCGCAAGTTGAGCCAGAGTGAAGACAGCTCGGTGATTATTTTCTATTTTCCGCTGGTTGCCCTGCCCCTTTCACTGTTGTTGCTGGGTGACGATTTTGTCATGCCCAATGGGCAAGCCCTGATGTTGTTGATACTGGTGGGGGTGTTTACTCAGATCGGTCAGGTGGGATTGACCAAGGCCATGCAAACTGAAACCGCGGGCAAGGCCACGGCCTATTCCTATGCGCAGGTGGTGTTTGCAGTATTGTTGGGCTGGGTGTTTTTTGATGATGTACCGGCCCTGACCACCCTGGCGGGTGGCGGGCTGATTATTGTCGGTGCGCTGATTAATGTGTTTGGGCGACGTTAAGGCATCGTGTCATCTCGATACGCAGTTTAGAGATCCCTCACATTGGTTCGGGATGACATCTCCAGAACTTAGAGGGTGGCCAACAATTCTTCGAGCTTAATCTGATCTTTGACAAAATTGCGAATGCCCTCTGCCAGCTTTTCCGTGGCCATGGCGTCGTCGTTCATGGCAAAGCGAAAACGGGCCTCATCAAACACAATCTTCGGCTCCTCACTGGTTGCTGTTGTGACAGAGAGTTGCTGTTGCAGTTGGCCGCGATCCTCGGACAGCGCTTGCAACAATTGCGGGCTGATGGTCAGTCGGTCGCAACCGGCCAGCCCCTCAATCTCGCCGGTGTTGCGGAAGCTGGCGCCCATAACAATGGTATTGTAGCCATGTTGTTTGTAGTAGTTGTAGATGCGCGTCACCGACATCACGCCGGGATCTTCCAATGGTGCATAGTTCTGTTGCCCGGTGCTGGCTTTGTACCAGTCGAGGATTCGACCCACAAAGGGTGAGATCAGGGTAACCCTGGCCTCAGCGCAGGCGGCTGCCTGAGCAAAGCTGAACAGCAGCGTCAGGTTGCAGTTGATCCCCTCTTGTTCCAGCACCTGTGCCGCGCGAATGCCTTCCCAGGTAGAAGCAATCTTGATCAGAATGCGCGACCGGTCGACGCCAGCCTGTTCATAGAGATCAATCAGTTGTTTGGCTTTGTTGATGGTGGCCTGAGTGTCGAAGGACAGGCGCGCATCCACTTCGGTGGAAACCCGTCCGGGTACCAGTTTGATGATTTCACAACCGATGGCCACGGCCAGGTAATCACCCGCCAATTGAACGTCACCAGAGGATTTCTCCATCGCCTGTTGCAGCAGTGGTTGGTACTGTGGCATCTGTGCGGCTTTCAGCAGCAGCGACGGGTTGGTGGTGGCGTCTAGTGGCTGATAGCGGGCGATGGCTTCGATGTCGCCGGTATCGGCAACCACGTCGGTCATCTGGCGCAATTGTTCCAGTTTGGTGGGTGTCTGGTTCATGGGAGCATCTCTGATAGTAAGGGATGCCTCTATTCAACACGTTAAATGGCCGTGTTTCCAGAGACACTGCATGGTTCTGGCTCTGGATCGGACATCCTATTCCGGTCGAAAGGCCAGTTCAGTGACGACAGAGACACGGGATAAATTTTTACAGGCCGGGTAACAGAGTCCACCTACGTGTTAGTGGAAGGTGGTTTCCCAAAGGTGATGCAGGATGCCGAGTGGACCTGCTGTTGGCCTCTGTTATGTACCGGCCAGCCGTTGCTGCAGTTGGTTGATTTCAGTTTCACAGGCGGCCTGATCCAACTGGTCGATGGGTATGAACAGCCGGGCTTCGGCCATTTCAAACCATTCCTCACTCGGGTAACCGCAGCCCTGATAGCCCTGCAAAATGATCAGATGGCGCAACTCTGTCAGCCGTTGTCTGTGTTTTTCCACCTTAATCCCCTTTCTTATTTTTGTGCTGTGGCGCTGCGACTTTTGGCGCGCTCATTGTAATGCCATCGTTCATCGGCGGGTATCGCTCAGCGGCATTGATTGTCTTTGGAGATACGTCTGTCGATGAACAATCGTTCATGGTTTTTTTGGTGACTATTTTGTAAGCGATTTGCGGCGGTGTTGCGCTTTTTGGTCAGGCGGACAATTTTTTTGTTTTATTTTATGACTGGTTGTTATGCCTTGGTCATGATGATAAAAATGACTGCTTTTTTAAATTTAGTCATAACAACAAAAACTATAAGGATAATAAGATGAGACGTAAAGCTCTGGTGGCCGCGATGGCGCTGGCTACCTCCATGAGTGTTCAATCCGAACAGCCGTTCAATGACCTGATCGTATTTGGTGACAGTTTGCTGGACAACGGAAACCTCTCCTACGCAACCAACGCCGGTGGTGTTATTGCTTCTGAACTGTTTGCCGAATCGCTGGGTTTTGATCTGGAAACGCTGGCCAACGGCGGCAGCAACTATGCGGTAGGCGGCTATCAGACTACCGATATTCTCGACTCAATTGCCGGTGGTGTAGCCGATCAGGACGCCGCCAATACGGTAACCACAGGTGGTGGTAATTTTAATCCCTACCTGTTTGATAATCCTCGGGCCAATCCCAATGCACTTTATCTGATTGATGGTGGTGGTAACGATCTGGCTGGCAGCTGGCTGGGTGGTGGTGCAGCCGCGGTTCAGGCGTCGGCTCAAAATACTGTCGCGGCGGTTACGGCATTGAATGCGGCCGGAGCCAAATACATCATGGTTGCGACGGTGCCCGATCTGGGTTTTATACCGCAGATACAATTGGCCGAGTTGGGTGCGCCCGGCACAGTGGCCGCGGCCAGTCAGGCTTCGTTGGGGTACAACGATGCTTTGGCGTTATTTATGCCGAGTAGCGGTGCCAATGTGATTCCGGTGGATTTTGCCGGTCTGGTCAATCTGATTGTTCGCGAAGCCGACAGTCTGGGTTTTGCCAGTGGTTTTGATGCGGCGGTAGCGGGCGGTACATTTGATCAGGCATACACCTGTTACGACAATGGTCAGGCGGGTACTGGTGCCTCTGCAACCTGCTATGAGCATGAAATTTACGGTATTGATGGCTCGGCTCCGGATCCAGACCGATTGATTTTTAATGACGCGCTTCACCCCACCGGCAAAACCCACGCGCTGGCCTCAGATTATTTGCTGGATATTATTCTGGCGCCGCAGAAAGTGGGTCTGTTACCGCAAATGGGATTGGATGCTGCGCGGGGTCAAATCCAGACGGTACAGAGTGAGATGCGCCAGTCCCGTTGGGGTGGTGTGCAAAACGGCTGGTTTGTTTCCGGAGCTGTGGCTAACAGCGAACAGGAAGGCAATGTATCTCCTGAGCTGGATAATTATTCTGCTACCGTGGGTTTGATTCATCGCTTTAGCGACAAGGAATTGTTTGGCGTGGCTCTGACCACAGGTTATAACGAGCTGGACGTATCCGGCGCCGATTTTGAAGCCAACAGTTACGGTTTGAATGTGCTCTATGGTTACCGCGCCGGTTCCTGGTTTGTTGATGGAACCATCGGTATCACGACCATGGATTATTCTGATTTGCAGCGTGATTTTGTGTTCGGTACTCAAACCTACACCGCCGAAGGTGATACCACCGGTCTGGCGATGAGTCTTGATGTGCTGGCCGGTTACGATCTTCTGGGTGATTCCGCCAAGTACAATTTTGGTCCGATTGTGGGTGTGCAAACCATTCACTCCAAGGTGAGCAGTTACCGTGAGACGGGTGGTGAAATTTCCAACTACGAATGGGCGGATCAGACAGCCAACAGCAACCAGTTCCGAATTGGTCTGATGGCTAATGCCCGTATGTCTGAGCGACTGACTCTGAATGCGGAAGTGTTTCACTCCACCGAAGAGGAGGAAGAGGGGTTCCGTGATGTGGAAGTTACCAACACCAATCTTGGGTTCCGTTCCTATGAGTTACCGGGTGCTTATGTTGATGGTAGTGACTTTGTTACAGCCAATATCAGTGGCAGCTATAAGCTCAGTGCCGGTGAGGTGAGAATGAATTATCACTACAGTGGTCAGGCGGATGAGTCAGGTCGTTTTAGCGTGACCTATTCGGCAGCGTTCTAAATACTTTAGAGCGAGAACAGCGCCCCTTGGTTGTTATGATCAAGGGGCGTTTTTTTAGGTCAGCTTTTTGATAAAAATCTTGGAGTTGCGCTGAAAGTTATAAAGAGATTTTTTGCTTTCAGGCAAGCGTTCCAGTTGTGCTGCGACAAATCCCTGTTCAATAAACCAGTGAGCGGTCTGAGTAGTCAGCACAAAAATTTCATCAATATGTTGTTCGCGAGCCTGTTGTTCGGTTGCGCTCAGCAGCGCGGCGGCACGGCCGCCCTTCTGGTAGTCGGGGTGGGTAGCGACACAGGCCAGTTCGGCGATCTCACCGTGTGGGTAAAGCGCCATGCAGGCGACAATGGTGCCGTCCATTTCCATGATGTTAAACCGGTCGATTTCGCTCTCGAGTAACTCGCGCGAGCGACGCACCAGTGCGCCCTGCTGCTCCAGAGGCGTAATCAGTTCAAGAATTCCACCGACATCATCAATGCTGGCTTTGCGCACGGTCTCGTATGTGTCGCTGTGCACCAGAGTGCCAGATCCCTCGCGGGTAAACAGTTCCCGCAGTAGTGCGCCATCTTGTTTGTAGCTGATCATCTGCGCGCGCGGGACGCCCTGCTGACAGGCGTTATAACAGGCCAGCAGGGATTGGGAGTGGTCATTGCCCGCCTCCAGTTTTTCCAGTTCGCAGGCGCACTCGGCCAGCGTCATCTGCCGCAGCAGTTCGCCGTCCTGATTGCGATAGCCATCTTCCGAGGTGTAGGCAATCAGTTTGTCGGCCTGCAATTGAGTGACCACGGCTGTGGCGACGTCGGCAAACGACAGATTGAAAATTTCACCGGTGGGAGAATAACCCTGAGGTGACAGCAGCGTGATGGCGTTATTGTTCAGTGCGATGTTCAAGGCCTCGACATCGACTTTGCGAACCTTGCCGGTGTGTTGCAGATCAACACCATTGACCACACCCCAGGGTCTGGCGGTGACGTAATTGCCGGACACTGTGCGTATCGCCACGCCGTGCATCGGTGAATTCGGCAGCCCGGTGGACAGTGCCGATTCAATTTGGCAACGAGCGCTGGCAATGGCTTGAATGATGGCCTGAATATCCTGCTGGTCTGTCACCCGCAGGTGGTTTTCAAATACGGATTCGCTGCCCTGACTGGCCAGTTGGGCGTCGATTTGCGGACGGGCGCCATGGACCAGCACCAGTTTGATGCCGAGCGTGTGGAGCAGCGCCAGATCGTGAATGATGTTGGCAAAATTATCGTCCAGCATGGCGGCGCCGGGCAGCATCACCACAAAGGTTTTACCGCGGTGGGCGTTGATGTAGGGCGACGAATGACGGAACCACTTGACGTAGTCCTGGCTGGTGGCGCTCAAAGTATTCCCCAAAGGTTTGTATGATATTGATGTCATCTGGTCTTAAATTGCTCCTGCATTTAAGACATACATGCCGTCCATCGTAATAAATGAATCTGAAGGATCTCTTGGAGATTCTTCCTCCCCCTGATCGCCAGAATGACACATGCCTATTATAAGCAAAATTTTTGGATCAACTGTTTAAGAATTTCCACCGCCGGTCTGATCTGGTCCAGCGGAATAAATTCATCCGGTTGATGGGCCTGATCAATGGAGCCGGGGCCCATGACAATGGTTTCCATGCCCAGTTGTTGCAGGAACGGCGCTTCGGTAGCAAAGGCGACGCACTCGGCGTCGTGGCCGGTCAATCGCTCTGCGGTTTTCACCAGTTCCGACTGCCCTTCCTGTTCAAACGCGGGTACGCCACCGAACAGGGTTTTGCGTTTGATCTGAACCTGATTCTGCTCGGCAATCTGCTGCAATTGGCGGTCGATACGCGCGCGCAGTTCATCGTTATCCATACCGGGCAGGGCGCGAAGATCAAACTGCAATTCACAGTGGCCGCAGATGCGATTGGGGTTGTCACCGCCATGAATGCAGCCGAGGTTGAGCGTGGGCGTCGGTACGGTAAACAGCGGATTTTGATACTGTTTTCCCAGTTGTTGACGAAAATCCATCAATCCCTGAATGACCTGATGCATGGATTCCATGGCGTTATTGCCCAGAGCCGGGTTGGATGAGTGACCGGAGTGGCCCTCGATTTCAACCGCTTCCATCATCATGCCCTTGTGCATCCGGATTGGTTTCAGTCCTGTCGGCTCGCCGATCACCGCGTAGCGGGCCTTGGGGTAACCGGATTCTGCCAGAGCGCGGGCGCCACTCATGGAGCTCTCTTCGTCGGCGGTGGCGAGAATAATCAGCGGTTGTTGCAGTGGGGTGCCAACAAAGCTTTTGGCGGCTTCAATGGCCACTGGAAAAAAGCCTTTCATGTCGGTGCTGCCCAAGCCGTACCAGCGGTTGTCGCGCTCGGTCAGCTTGAATGGATCCGATTGCCACAGTTGGTCATCGAAGGGCACGGTGTCGGTGTGCCCGGCCAGCACCAGTCCGCCGGGGCCACTGCCCAGCGTCGCCACCAAATTGTATTTTTCGCTGTCGCCAACCTGCAGCACCTCGGTGGTAAAGCCAAGTTCACTGAGCCACTGTTCCAACAGCTCAATGACGGGTTTGTTGCTCATGTCCCAGCGGGCACTGTGACTGCTGACCGAGGGGGCGGCAACCAGCTGTTGCAGTTGGGTTTGAAGATCGGGAATGTGCATGGGGCTAACTATAGCAGTTTGTGGATTGGCAACCAGATGGATCGTCAGGGCAAATCATCCGCGTTGGCCCATTCATATTTGGCATCAAAGATGCGGTCGATGGTGCCGTTGGCGTGGAGTGTCGCAAGGGCTTGTTTGTACACTGGAATCAGATCCTGACGATTGGAATTTTTGGACATGTACAGGCTGCCGGATGTGCCATTCATGACAAACAGTTTTTTCAGTCGTCTGGGGCCCACATTCATTTTTTGCATGCTCCAGAAAATGGCCTGATCGCTGCCCACCATGACATCAATTCGCGCGCTCAGCAGCATGGCAATGCCCTGCTCCATATTGGATACGTAAGTTCGCTTGAAATGGGTGGCTTTGTTAAAGGAGGGGCTGTACTTGCCGCCCCGGATAAGGGCGACGGTTTTATCGGTAAAATCTTCCAGTGAATTGAGCTGGGTGCCATCGCTTCTGCCGATGGCGATCATCCGGGTGTCCACCAGATGACCAATGTGAATAGCCACTTGTTTTGACTCGTCACTGTCAAACAGGAAGGCCATGTCCACCTGACCGCTGTGAAGTGAATGTACCACTCTGGGGTAAGGTTGCATTTGATTGGCAACCGGGATACCGGTGACCTTTTCCAGTTCTCCCAGTACCGAGATCAGCAGGCCCTGATTGACACCGGCACTGCGGATCCCCCATGGCTTCACCGTGGTAGTGGCAAATTTGACGGGCGTGATGGTAGGCGTGGCAATCGGATCGGCCGTCAGAGGTAGACAGATCGACAGTGTTAGCAAGCCCGTTACCAATCTGAGCAGCTGTGTGGTTAATAATTTCATAGTAGCGGT
Organism: Candidatus Pelagadaptatus aseana; assembly: GCF_040362265.1. Classification (NCBI taxonomy): domain Bacteria; kingdom Pseudomonadati; phylum Pseudomonadota; class Gammaproteobacteria; order Cellvibrionales; family Cellvibrionaceae; genus Candidatus Pelagadaptatus; species Candidatus Pelagadaptatus aseana. The sequence goes on along the minus strand of NZ_BAABNJ010000001.1, from coordinate 442,224 downwards.
GTCTGGAAAATGATTGTCGTCAATGGATGCTAACAACAACCAGAGCCGCTTTCGCCGGTGTGGCTGCCACCCTTGGTTTCCGTGGCCGGTCTCAGGGTGCCGGCGGGTTTGCAGAAGCAACCCAGGTTCTGTTCTTCGGCCGGCGACATACCCACAAACTCGGACTGATAATCTTCGCTGGTGAGCAGGTCATAGGTGCGTTTGGATACGGCGGTGCGCTGGCCCCGGACAAAAGTGTTGCCCAGATCGTCTTCCACTTGCTGGAACGGTCCGCGATAAAGCAGAGCCTGACCGGCATCGTAGAGATTGTCGCGGCTGGGCTTGATGGCGGTCAGAGTCACAGAGCGAAACTCGATGCCCTCTACTACCTGCCAGGGTTCGGCTTCCCATTTGTCGTAGCGCACGCCGACAAAGCCGGCGTCGATAAAGGCCTGCATAAATTCCTGTTCGTGGAAGGCGCCGGAGATGCAGCCGCTCCAGAGTTCGGCATCGGCTTGCAGATGTGCCGGTACCAGCTCGTCGCAGACAATATCGGAAATGGCGACGCGACCACCGGGCTTGAGAGTGCGGAAAATTTCAGACAGCATCTGCACGCGATCTTGTTGCGCCACCAGATTGAGCACGCAGTTGGAGACCACCAGATCGACGCTGTTGTCAGCAACCAGAGGCTGGTTGATACGCTGCTGGGTTTTCCAGTTTTCCAATGCCAGCATGGAATCCACGTCGGTAACCGGGTTGTCCGCCAGAAACTGATTCATGGCGTCCACATCGAGCGCCAGATCCTGGATAAAACCTTTGCGAAAACTGACGCGATCGCCGCCGAGTTTTGCGGCCATTTCCGGTTGGTGTGAACGCGCCAGCTCGAGCATATCGTCGGTCATGTCGACGCCGATGACAAAGCCATCCTTGCCGACCAGCTGTGCCGCCATATAGCAGATCTTGCCCCCGCCGCTACCGAGATCGAGTACGGTATCGCCTTCACGTACATAGCGCGATGGATCACCGCAACCATAGTCGCGGTCGATGATTTCCTGAGGCAGTAATTTTAACAGAGAGGTGTCGTAATCCACCGGACAGCAGAGTGCTTCCTGTTTGGCTTTGGCGCCTTCGGCGTAACGTTCACTTACCAGGTTTTCAACGGTCATATCATTCCTTATTTCTAGCGTTTCCCGGGAAACAGGCAGGATGCCTGTTTCTGGAAAAATTCAGCCTCTTTGCCACTGATGGTAGCGTTCTACCCAGCGCAGCAGTCCCTCGGGTTTGTGGGCTTTTTTCCACTCGCCAGCCAAAAACTTGTTGGCCTCGTTAAAGGTGGGGTAAGCATGGATGGTACCGAGAATTTTGTTCAGGCCCAAGCCGTGTTTCATGGCCAGCACCCACTCGGGCAACATTTCCCCGGCGTGTTCGGCAACCACAGTCACTCCGAGGATTTTATCTGAGCCTTCAGGTGTGATGACTTTGACAAAGCCTTGAGCGCAACCGTCGGTGATGGCTCGATCCAGATCGCTGAGATCGTATTGGGTGACACTGTATTTGATTTCCTGATCCTGCGCCTGCTGCTCGGTGATGCCAACACTGGCAACCTCCGGGCTGGTAAAGGTCACTCTCGGGATCACCCGATAGTCAACTTTGAATTTCTTAAACCGCCCGAACAGGCTGTTTACCGCGGCATACCAGGCCTGATGAGCTGCTACGTGAGTAAATTGGTAAGGGCCGACAATATCGCCGCAGGCGTAGATATTGGGGTAAGGCGTTTGCAGATATTCATTGACCTGCAGGGTGCCGGCATCCGTCAGTGGCAGTTTGAAATCGCAAAATTGCTGACTGCGGGCCTCTCGTCCCACGGCAACCAGCAGCTTGTCAAAACCGGTTTCACCGGTGCTGCCATCAGCCAGCTGCCAATGCGCGGTGCCATCGGAATCGCTTTGGCTGAAACGTTCAATGGTTGCGCCGGTAATGACGGTGACGCCGTCTGCCGTGAGCTGTTCGTTAATCAGTTGGCCCGCTGCGGGTTCTTCCCGGGGCAGTAATTGTCTGGCTCGACCAATCAGGGTGACGTCACTGCCAAGGCGGGCAAAGGCCTGTGCCAGCTCACAACCGATTGGACCGCCGCCCATAACCAGCAGGCGCTTGGGTTGCTGTTTGATCTGCCACAGATCTTCGCTGGTGACATAATCCACATCACGGATACCATCAATGTCCGGCACTCTGGGAGCTGCTCCGGCTGCGAGAATGATATTGCGGGTGGCGATGGTCTTGCCATTAACCTCCACTTCCCAGGGGGAGACAATGCGGGCATCGCCCTGCACGCAATCAACCCCGAGGTCGGTGTAGCGCTCGACCGAATCATGGGGCTCAATGGCGTCGATTGCCCGGTGTACCTTGCCCATCACCTGGCCAAAGTCGAGGCCCGCGATGGGTTTGGGCGCACCAAGATCACTGGCCTGTTGCAGGCCTTTTGACAGTTTCGCCGCACTGATCAGTGCTTTGCTGGGCACGCAGCCGGTGTTGAGGCAGTCACCGCCCATCTGCTCACGCTCTATCAGAGTGACTTTGGCTTTGACCGCTGCGGCGATATAAGCGCTTACCAGACCGGCTGCGCCTGCCCCGATGACCACCAGATTGGTATCAAACTGCTTAGGCTTGGTGAAGGGCCGGTATATTTTATAGGCCTCATAGCGGCTGACCACTGAGCGCAACACATAGGGCAGCAGCGCCAATAGGATAAATGCGCCGACCAGCCCCGGTGTCAGTATGCCACTGGCGCTCAGAGATTCGATGGCGCCCAGTTCGGCGCCGGCATTCACATAAACTGCGGTGCCGGCCAACATGCCCAATTGACTGACCCAGTAGAATGTCCAGGTCTTCATCGGGGTCAGGGCAAACGCCAGATTGATGACAAAGAATGGTACCGCCGGGATCAGGCGCAGCGTGAACAGGTAATAGGCCCCCTGCTTTGCTACGCCGTCATTGATGGTTTTTAATTCCCGGGAGAAGCGCTCCTGAACCCAGTCTCGCAACAGTGTCCGCGCCAGCAGGAAGGCCAGTGTGGCGCCAATGGTGCTGGCAAAAGAGATGATCAACAATCCCCATCCGAGACCAAACAGGGCGCCACCGAGCAGGGTCATGAGTGCGGCGATGGGCAGGGAAAAGGCGGTGACTATGACGTAGATAAAGAAATACAGCAGGCCGGCGACAACCGGTTGCTCATCAATCTGCTCGCGGAACCAGTGACCCAGTTGGGTGATATCGCCTCCCAGCCAGTAGTAAGCGGCTACAACAGCGGCGATCAGCAGCAAAATAAGGATTTTTTTCATGATTGTCCTTTATAAGTTCTATTTATAGTCTTTATACGCCCGAATATCGGATTATATGCAATCTAAAACCTTGAGTGTTTGGCACACAGTCTTTATCATCCCATGGTTTTGTGGCCAGCGAGTTTCTGCTTGCTCTTATATGGCCCGCATTCGGGGTGAAAGTTTCCCCCCATTCCCTGAAAACTTGGAGAAATATTATGAGTGACAGCATCGTTCACGTAACCGATGCCAGCTTTGATGCTGAGGTATTGAGCGCAGAAGGACCTGTCCTGGTTGACTTTTGGGCTGAGTGGTGTGGCCCTTGCAAAATGATTGCCCCTGTACTGGACGAGCTGTCCGGCGAGTACGGCGACAAAATCAAGATTTGCAAAATGGACGTTGACGCCAATCAGCAAACTCCAGGTAAGTTCAATATTCGCGGTATCCCGACTTTGATTATTTTCAAAGGCGGTAATGCCGAAGCCACGAAAGTGGGTGCCCTGTCCAAGGCACAGCTGGTCGAGTTTATCGACGGCGCACTGTAAGACGAATGCTGGCCGCTTTGGTTTCGACGAAAGCGGCCAAATTCTTTGCAGCAAGGTAATTTGTCGCTATACTTTCTGCATCTCTGGTTCTTCCGCAACTTTTCATACGCAAGCCAATCTGTTTAGGGCGCGCCCGCCGAAGATCCTCAATAATTTTTTCATTATCTATTTGTTGCTCCCTGCGTTTCCTTTTCCAAATATTTGGCCTGATTGCCCGATGTTTTCAGTGGTCCAGCAAAAAGATGTGTAATGTTGAACAATAATCAACCACTCAATACTGTTTGATCGTTTGTCATTCGACCTTAATCAACCCAAAACAAGTTCTTTTCTTGTCAACCAAACCGCCAAGCGCTTATGAATCTCACCGACCTTAAAAAGAAACCCATTGAAGAACTGATTACCATTGCCAAAGAAATGGGACTGGATAATCTGGCCCGTAACCGCAAACAGGACATTATCTTTAATATCCTCAAGCGCCACGCCAAAAGTGGTGAGGACATCTACGGTGATGGTGTTCTGGAGATTTTGCAGGACGGTTTCGGGTTTCTGCGCTCTGCCGAGGGCTCTTATCTGGCGGGACCGGATGACATCTACGTGTCCCCCAGTCAAATTCGTCGCTTTAACCTGCGTACCGGTGACACCATCTCCGGTAAGATCCGCCCCCCCAAAGAAGGCGAGCGTTACTTTGCCCTGCTGAAAGTTGGCAATATCAACTTCGATAAGCCGGAAAATGCCAAGAACAAGATTCTGTTTGAAAACCTGACGCCACTGTTTCCCAATCAGCGTCTGGTGCTGGAGGCCGGAAACGGTTCCACTGAAGATTTGACCGGTCGTATCATCGACCTGATTGCCCCCATCGGCAAGGGTCAGCGTGGCCTGATTGTGGCGCCGCCCAAAGCCGGTAAAACCATCATGATGCAGAATATCGCCCAGGCCATCACCCGCAATAATCCCGAGTGCCACCTGATCGTACTGCTGATCGATGAGCGTCCTGAGGAAGTAACCGAAATGCAGCGTTCCGTGCGCGGCGAAGTGGTGGCTTCTACTTTTGACGAGCCCCCTACCCGCCACGTTCAGGTTGCCGAGATGGTGATCGAGAAGGCCAAGCGTCTGGTTGAGCACAAAAAAGACGTGGTGATTCTGTTGGACTCCATTACCCGTTTGGCCCGTGCTTACAACACCATCGTGCCGTCTTCCGGTAAGGTGCTGACCGGTGGTGTGGATGCGCACGCTCTGGAGCGCCCCAAGCGTTTCTTCGGTGCTGCCCGAAATATTGAGGAAGGTGGCAGCTTGTCTATTGTTGCCACCGCACTGGTGGATACCGGTTCGAAGATGGACGAAGTGATCTTTGAAGAGTTTAAGGGTACGGGTAACCAGGAATTGCGACTGGATCGCAAGATTTCCGAGAAGCGTGTTTACCCTGCCATCAATGTTCGCCACTCAGGCACACGTCGTGAAGACCTGTTGATGCGCGAAGACGAGTTGCAGCGTGTCTGGATTCTGCGCAAGCTGCTCAATGATATGGAAGACGTGGCTGGTACCGAGTTCCTGATCGACAAGCTCAAGGATCATAAGACCAACGATGAGTTCTTCCTGTCGATGAAGCGCAAATAATATTGGCACAGTCAATGTCATCCCGAACGGATGTGAGGGATCTCCCGGGTTTCTAGAGATCCTTCGCTAATGCTCAGGATGACAGCGTTAGCGCTGTCAGTTTCAAAATTCCACACACAATGTGGTAACCAAAAAGGGGAAAGACCAAAAGTCTTTCCCCTTTGTTTATTTACATGGATGTAATGTATGCCGCGACAGGCAGGACGCCGATAGCGGCGATTTACATGGATGTAATGGCAGATATGTGCTCCTGCCAAATCTGCACTTCCGCCATCCATGGCGGTCGTATGCCGCGACAGGCAGGACGCCGATAGCGGCGATTTACATGGATGCCGTGAGCGACTTTGTCAGAATGGCAGAGTTTTTACTGCATGGCCCTCTCGGGTGACTTGTACAGCCCCAGCTTATCAAACGCATCACGCAGCTCATTGAGGGTGATGGGTTTGCACAGGAAGTGGTTCATGCCGCAGGCGAACACGGCCTCGCGATGCTCTTCCATGGCGTGAGCGGTCAGGGCGACAATGGGAGTTGCCGTCAGATCGTTGATGCGTTCGTGCTTGCGGATGCAGCGAGTGGCCTCAAAGCCATCCATTTCCGGCATTTCGCAATCCATCAGAATCAGATCAAAGGATTTCTCGGCACCGGTTACTGCATTCAGGGCTTCGCGACCATCCTCGGCCAGTGTCGGGGTGATATTGAGTTTGCCCAGTAGGCCTTTGATAACCATACGGTTAACCGAGTTGTCTTCGGCTACCAGTACATTGAGGTGGCTGAAGTCGGTCTGGGCGGGCTTGGGAATATAGTCGACTTCGCTGTGATCGTCTTCGATGGCGCCGAGCATAACGGCAAGCTCGTGTTTGATCTTTTTCGGTGAGACCGGCTTGTGCAGCACGGTTCTGATGTGGCTCTGTTTCAGCTCTTCCAGATCAAACTGTTCGTTGGAGGCGGTCAGCATAAAGTAGCGGCCCTTGTCATTGGGGTAGAGCTCAATAACTTTGCGGGCCAGGGCCAGACCGTTGCCGTCGGGCAGGAAGTAATCCAGCGAGATAAAATCAAAGGCGGGCTGATTGTCCTTATGGCGGGCGGCGAGCAGTTCCAGAGTCTCCTTGGTGGAGCGGGCAACCGCCGGTTTCATACCCCAGCTGATGCAGTGATAGGTCAGAATCTCGGTGAGGGTTTCATTGTCTTCGACAATCAGGATATTTTTACCAGCCAGATCGGCAATGGTGCGGCTTGGCTCGCTCTCAGGTGTCGCGGCGATCTGCAGTTGTGTAGTAAACCAGAAGGTTGATCCCTCACCTTCGATGCTGTCGACACCAATGGTGCCGCCCATGACTTCAGCCAGACGCTTACAGATGGCCAGCCCCAGACCGGTGCCGCCGTATTTGCGTGTGGTGGAGCTGTCGGCCTGACTGAAAGATTGGAACAGTTTGCCCTGGGCGTCTTCGGAAATGCCAATGCCGGTATCAGTGACTGAGAAACGGATCAGTGGATTTTCGATGTCGGAATCCGGTTCGCGTCGTGCCTGCAAGGAAATGCAGCCGGCCTCGGTGAACTTGAAGGCATTGCCCAGTAGATTGATCAGGATCTGACGCAACCGGGTCGGATCGCCTTTGACGTGCAGCGGTGTGGTGGGACTGACGCTGCCGACCAGCTCGATATGACGTTTGTTGGCGGTGGCGCCAAACAATTGGGTACAGTCTTCGATCAGCTCTTCGAGGTTAAACTCGGCCTCTTCCAGCTCCATCTTGCCGGCTTCAATTTTCGAGTAGTCGAGAATGTCATTAATGATGGTGATCAGGGTTTCACCGGAGCGATGGATCACATCCAGGTAGTGCTTCTGATTGTCACTCAGGGGTGTATCGCGCAACAGTTCAACCATGCCAATCACGCCGTTCATGGGCGTTCGAATCTCATGACTCATGGTGGCCAGGAACTGGCTCTTGGCGCGGCTGGCTTCTTCGGCTTCGGTTTGCTGGCGTTGGGATTTGAGTTTTTCTTCCTGCTCGGCCAGCAGGGCCAGTTCCATCTGGTGGCGCTGTTCAATATCCGACAGCAGCGATTCGCGCATCTGGTTGATGGCGTTAACCACGTTGTCCAGTTCGTCCGGGGCGCTGTCCGGTGACTTGTTGCGTTTGAGGCTCAATTCCATGCCCATCTTGTCCAGATTCAATTCCCGGGCATAGGTGGCGATGGTTTCCATGTGGCGGGTCAGCAGGTTACGCACCAGCAACAGAATAAACACGGCGATGGTCAGAATGATGGTCGATTGCATGCCACCAAAAAAGCGCGCGTTTTCGGTCGGGCGCTGATACAGGCTGTCGAGGCTGGCTGTGACGACGAGCTTGCCCAGATTCTGATTGGCTTCGCTCTCGGTGGCATAGATCAGTGGGTATTCGCGAATCAGGGTTTCTTTTAATGGCAGGATTTTGAACCAGAAGCTGTTTTCCATGGCCTCCTGATCGCGATCAAGAGCACTGGCCATCATGGCCTGTTCCTGATTGTTCCAGTCTTTCCAGTCCACGGTCACCTGAATTACGTCGTCCACCTCCAGCACACTCTGAATCTGGATGTTGAGTTGTTCTTCATCGAAACCCCAGAGGCTTTTGGTGATACTGGGCAGGGTACTGATGCGGACCTGGTCGAGACGTTTTTCCAGTTGGGAGATGTCGTACTGATAACTATTATAGAGCTGCCAGACAATAGCCAGAATGGCAAACATGGTACTGGAGAAAAGGATCAGTACCATCAGTTTGGTAGCGATTGGGTTTTTGCGACCGTAGTAGTTGAAGCTCTGCATGAATATCCAATATGGAGAGTTTTTAACGGTGCCCCTTGCTGATGTTGTTTCAATACAGCAGGCGCAGCTTGGAATTTTACTCTAGTGTAGCAGTGGTTTTGAGGGTTTGCGTGATCCTCACAGGCTATTTTGGTTAACTTTATCTACTGATTTTCCCGCATAAATTCGCCGACGGCCGCATTCAGGTAACGCATTCCCAAACTGGTGGTTTGCAACCTCTCACCTGAGGAACTGAGCAATTCTTGCTGCTGCAGCTTTTGCAGGGCCGGTTGCAGCACCTCCGGTGACAAGCCGGTGCGTTGGCGAAACAGACTGGTCTCTACCCCTTTGACCAGTCTCAGTGCGTTCATCATAAATTCCAAAGGAAGGTCATCACTATCGATAACGCGAACGCCGGCACAAAAGTCCCGCTCAGGATCGAGGTAGTAATTGGGTTGGCGGGTCTTCCAGCGGCGTTCAATTCGATGGTGATTGGCGTCAGTGATCTTGCCGTGGGCACCGGCGCCAAGCCCGAGATAATCACCGAAACGCCAGTAATTGAGGTTGTGGCGCGATGGCTTGCCCGGTTGTGCGTAGGCTGAAACTTCGTAGTGTTCAAAGCCGGCATTGGCCAGCAGGGCCTCTCCGGCATCCTGAATGTCAGCGAGCAGGTCGTCTTCGGGCAGTAACGGTGGGCGCGAATAGAATTCGGTGTTGGGTTCTACTGTCAGTTGATACCAGGACAGGTGTTCAGGGTTGCAGTCTATCGCCGCAGTCAGATCGGCGCAGGCCTGTTCCGGGGTTTGATCGGGCAGACCATGCATCAGATCGAGGTTGAGGTTGTCAAAGCCTGCGGTTCTCGCCATTTCCACGGCACGCAGGGCTTCATCGCTGCTGTGGATACGTCCGAGTTTTTGTAGGTGTGCGCCATTAAAACTTTGAACGCCGATGGAGAGGCGGTTAATGCCGGCCTCACGGAAGCCGGAAAATTTTTGTTGTTCGGCGGTGCCGGGGTTGGCTTCCAGAGTGATTTCAATGTCGCTTTCAAAGCCAATTCGCTGTTCCAGCTGATCGAGCAATCGGGCAAAGCTGTCGGGGCCAAACAGGCTGGGAGTGCCGCCGCCAAAGAAGATGCTGTGGATGGGCCGGCCTTGCACCAAATGAGCGTCCTGCGCCAGATCCTGCAGCAGACAATCGATGTAATCACTTTCGGGCAGGCCGCTGTCGCTGGCAGTCTGAGCATTAACGCCGATGGCGACATGAGAATTAACGCCCGTGGCGACATGAGAATTAAAGTCGCAATAGGGGCATTTGCGAACACACCAGGGGATGTGGACATAGAGCGAGAGCGGCGGCAATTCCATCAGCGGTCGCCGAGTAACGCCAGCATTTGTTCCAGCGCTTTACCGCGGTGGCTCAAAGCATTTTTTTGTTCCTTGGTGAGCTCTGCCGAGCTGCAGTTTTTCTCCGGGACATAAAACAGCGGGTCGTAGCCAAAGCCGCCAGCACCGGCCTGTGCGTGCAGAATATGCCCTTCCCAGCTGCCCTGGGTAATCAGCGGAGTCGGGTCTTCGGCGTGCTCCATAAACACCAGAGCGCACTGGAACCGGGCGGTGCGCTCCTCGGTGGTCAAACCTTCCAGGCAGTTGAGCAGCTTTTGATTGTTGTCGGCATCGGTGGCATCGGCGCCGGCAAAACGCGCCGAGTAGATCCCGGGTTGGCCGCGCAGGGCGTCCACTTCCAATCCTGAATCGTCGGCCAGAGCCGGCAGCCCGGAGTGGTGACTGGCAAAACGGGCTTTGATGATGGCATTTTCGACAAAGGACAGACCGGTTTCCTCCGGGCTGTCACTGGTGAAGTCGGACATGGGCAGGACTTCAAAACCCAGCCCCGCTAACATGTGCTGAAATTCTTTCAGTTTGCCGGCGTTGCCGCTGGCCAGAACCACTTGCTGCATCTTGGTGTCACTCATCGACGTAGAGCTTCTTGGTGATATTAAGCGTGTAGTTTTCACCGTCGATGGCGACAGTCAGATCCAGGTGCACAATCTCTTCATTGATGAAGCGAAACGGTGCCAGATAGTAAACGGCATCCCCCTCTTTGATTTGCTGGAACTTCAGTTGCGATTGCTGCTGCATCAGGTTGGTAGCGGTGCCTTTGAGGTCGGCAGCCAGACCAACACTGTTGCCGGTATTGGGGTTGGGTACTACCGAGACATTGATCAACGCCTGATCCCGGCCTCTGGAAAAACCATAGGTGTTGGCAATTTCCGGCTGCAGAAACGAACTGGTAAAGACGCTGACAATCACGGTGTGGCGATCGAATTGATGAAACGGTGACGGGTTGTCAGAGGCCTGGCTGGTGGCCGTTGCTACAAGCAGTAACAGCCCCATAAATGAGCGAACGAGGTTGAGGTACATCACGGTAATCTCCGAATCTATTTTTTACGCAGGTGGTACAGTGCTGTTACGCCAAACAGGTTGGGTTGGACGTTTTTGAGCTGTTCGCCAAGCCCGGCTTCTGCCACTACTTCCCGGTGCAATACATCAATGTCCATCTCATGGCACAGCACCTCAAAATCTTTGAAGGTGCAAAAGTGGATATTCGGGGTGTCGTACCACTCGTAGGGCAGCAGATCCGATACGGGCATCCGCCCCTTGGTCAGCAGGTGCCAGCGGGCTTTCCAGTGGCCAAAGTTGGGGAAGGTGACGATGCACTCCTTGCCGATACGCAACATGTCAGCCAGTACCTTGTGGGGTTCGCGCATGACCTGAAGGGCTTGAGTCATAACCACCATGTCAAAGCTGGCATCAGCAAAGTTGTCCAACCCCTGAGTGATGTCCTGATAGATGGCGTTGACGTTGTTCTGGATGCAGGCGTTGATCTGACGGTTGTCAATTTCCAGGCCGTAGCCTTCCACCTGCTTGTCCTGTTTCAGGCGGGCCAGTAGCTCGCCTTCACCGCAGGCCAGATCCAGCAGCCGGCTGTTGTTGGGGATCCAGTTGACGATAATGTCCAGATCGCTGCGCACCTTGTGATTGGCTTTAATCATCGATCTCAATCCCCTTCATGTAACTGGTGAAGATGTTCTGGTAGTCCTCGATGGGGATCAGAAACGCGTCGTGACCAAACTCGGATTCGACCTCGGCGTAGCTCACAGATTTATTGGCGGCGATCAGTGCATTCGCGATTTCTCGTGAGCGTTCCGGGGCAAAGCGCCAGTCGGTGGTAAACGATACCACCAGAAATTTGCATTGGGCGTGGCTGAAGGCCTTAACCGGATCATTGTCGTACTCGCGGGCCAGATCGAAGTAATCCAGCGCCTTGGTCATCAGGATATAGGTATTGGCGTCAAAACTGTCCGAGAAGGCGTCGCCCTGATAACGCAAATAACTCTCTACCTGAAACTCCACGGGCTCATCGCTGCCCAGAGCAAAACTGCCTGAGCGCAATTCGCGGCCGAACTTCTGACCCATGCCGTCCCCGGACAGATAGGTGATATGGCCGATCATGCGTGCCACCGACAGGCCATCCTTGGGGTAGGTGCCTTCGGCTTCGTAATCGCCGCCACAAAAATTGGGGTCGGAGGTGATGGCCTGCCGCGCAGTTTCATTGAAGGCAATGTTCTGGGCCGTCAGTTTCATGGCGGAGGCGATCACCACGCAGTGGCGCAGGCGCTCCGGGTACTCCAGTGCCCAGCGCATGGCCTGCATGCCGCCGAGACTGCCGCCGACCACCGCGGCCCATTGCTGAATGCCGAGTTTGTCGGCTAGGCGAGCCTGAGAGTTGACCCAGTCGCGGGCGCGCAGGTTGGGAAAATCCTTGCCCCACACCTTGCCAGTGTCGGGGTTGATGCTGCGTGGTCCGGTGGAGCCATGACAGCCTCCCAGATTATTCAGCGACACCACAAAAAAGCGGTTGGTGTCGATGGGCTTGCCCGGGCCTATGTACTTGTCCCACCAGCCGGGTTTACGGTCGTCTTCGGAGTGAAAACCGGCCGCGTGGTGGTGGCCCGACAGGGCGTGGCAGATCAATACCGCGTTCGACTTGCTGGCATTGAGCTCACCATAGGTTTCGACCACCAGATCATAGGCCTTGAGCTCTCGCCCTGAGGCCAGTGTCAGTGGCTCGTCGAAGTGAAACGTCTGGGGGGTTACCAACCCCACAGAATCTTCGGGAAATACTTTGGTCATGCTGAATCCGATCGCTGCTTATATGGCCAAAAACTATATGCCTAATACCAGGGCGTGAGCGCCGCTGCTGTACATGCCGGCGGCGTTGGCCAGGTGCTTGATAATGACCTGGACAACATTCAACGCCAGAAAGGCAAAGATGGGCGAGATATCAATCCCGCCCATGTCTGGCATGATTTTGCGGAACGGTGCCATCACCGGCTCTACCAATTGATGAATCAGCATCAGTGCCGGGTTGGGGCTGTTGGGAGCCAGCCAGCTGGCGATCACCATAATCAGCAGGCTCCAGAAGTAAACGTTGGCGGTCAGTGACAGCAGGCCAATCACGGCCCAGGTAATCACTTGTACCGGATTGAGTACGCCGGCCCCCATGATCAACGCGCTGACCTGAATCACCAGATATTGCAGAGCAAGTGCCAGTATCAGTGAGGCCACGTCGATACCAAAAACGCCTGGAATAATCCGGCGCAGGGGAATCAGCAGTGGGTTGGTGGCTTTTACTGCAAACTGGGATATGGGGTTATAAAAGTCGGCTCTGGCCAGTTGCAGCAGAAAGCGCAGCATCACAATCAGCAGATACAGTGAGCCCAGAGTTTGAATAACCAGAATGCCGATTTCCTGAAGTGCAGGCATAGTTGATCCTTTGTGTATTTGGCGTGCCTTGGGTGTTGGCGGCACGCTTTGCATTGTTGGTCGTGTTGTTGGTTACGTTTTTTCTGCCGCGCCTCAGGCGCCCAATTCCTTGGCCATTTCCACCGAGCGATCGGAACACTTCTGCATGGCTTTGGCCACGGTGTCACGCAATCCGTCGGCTTCAAAAGACAGAATAGCCTGTTCCGTGGTGCCGTTCGGTGATGTCACCCGTCGTCGCAATTCGGCGACATCCACATCGCTGCTCTGTGCCAGCTTGGCGGCGCCAAGTGCGGTTTGCAGGGTCAGTTCGGTGGCCGCTTCGCGGGTCAGCCCCTGAGCCACACCGGCTTCAATCATTGCCTCCATCATCAGGAAGTAATAGGCCGGGCCACTGCCGGAAACCGCAGTCACCGGGTCGATCAGTGCCTCGCTGTCGAGCCACTGGACGATGCCTACGGCTTCCAGAATGTCGTTGGCCAGTGCCCGTTGTTCACTGCTGGTGTTGGCGTTGGCGTAGAGACCGCTGGCGCCGGTTTGCACCAGTGCCGGTGTGTTGGGCATGCAGCGCACGATGGCCAGATTATTACCCAGCCACTGGTCCAGACTGCGCATATCGATACCGGCAGCGATGGAAATAATCAGCGGTTGATGGGTCAGATGGGGCTGCAGCGCCGTGCACACCTGCTCCAGAACCTGAGGCTTTACCGAGAGAATAATGACATCGCAACCCGCAACGGCCTCGGCATTGTGTTCGTGGGTGGCGATACCGAACTGTTGATGCAGTTTATTACGGCTTTCTTCGAAAGGGTCGCTGGCGCTGATCTGTGAGGCGGCATAACCCTTGTTGATCAGGCCGCCAATGATGCTGCTGGCCATATTGCCGCCGCCGATAAAGGTCAGTTTTGCTGTAGTCAAAGTTCTAATTTCCAAATCTGTTGTTTAGTGCAAGGCGCGGAAATGATACAAGCGCTTCCGGAGTCAGTTTCTGGCGCCAAAAATGTCGGTGCCTATTCTAACAATGGTGGAGCCCGCTGCAATGGCGCTTTCCAGATCGCCGGACATGCCCATGGAGAGGGTATCCATGTCGCTGTCCAGTTGCGCTAACGCCTGTTGCACTTTGGCAAAGGTGGCTCGCTGTTGACTGACGTCCTGAGATGGCGCTGGGATAGCCATTAACCCTCTGATGTGGAGGTTTGGCAATGCTTTGATGGCATGATAGAGCTTTGGCAATTCCGCCAGAGTGATACCCGCTTTGGTGTCTTCATTATCTACGTTGATTTGCAGGCAGATATTCAGAGCCGGCAGGTCCGCCGGACGTTGTTCGCTGAGACGACGGGCCACTTTTTCCCGGTCGACACTGTGGACCCAGTCAAAATGCTCGGCGATGGCCCGGGTTTTATTGGATTGGATCGGGCCTATATAGTGCCACTCGATATCCAGATCGTTAAGTTGCTGTTGCTTTTCCAGTGCTTCCTGCAGGTAATTTTCACCGAAGCAGCGCTGTCCAGCCGAATAGGCGGCTCGAATGTCCTCGCAGGGCTTGGTTTTGCTGACGGCCAGCAATCGGGCACTATCCGGTTTGCGTCCGGCCTGTTGCAGAGCTTTGTGAATTCGGTCTTGGACAACAACAAGGTTGTCTGGAATCATCTTAGACATATACTTAGTATTCTAATAAAAGCTCTAGCGTAAGGTTGTCGTATGGATATTACAGAACTTCTGGCGTTCAGCGCCAAACAGGGAGCGTCGGATTTGCACCTGTCGGCGGGATTGCCGCCCATGATACGGGTTGATGGCGATGTGCGCCGCATTAATTTGCCGGCAATGGAACACAAGGAAGTACACAGCCTGATCTACGAGATCATGAACGACAAGCAGCGCAAAGATTACGAAGAGTTTCTGGAAACGGATTTCTCGTTTGAAGTGCCGGGTGTGGCCCGCTTCCGGGTCAATGCCTTTAACCAGAACCGCGGTTCCGGTGCGGTATTCCGGACCATTCCTTCCAAGGTGCTGACCATGGAAGAGCTGGGTATGGGGCAGGTGTTTCGCGATATCGCGGCCACCCCGCGCGGTATCGTACTGGTGACCGGGCCCACTGGTTCCGGTAAGTCCACCACGCTGGCGGCAATGATGGACTACATCAACGACAACAAGTACGAGCACATTCTCACCATCGAAGACCCCATCGAATTCGTGCACGAATCGAAGAAGTGCCTGGTCAACCAGCGGGAAGTGCACCGCGACACCCACGGCTTTGCCGAAGCCCTGCGCTCGGCGTTGCGGGAAGATCCGGACATCATTCTGGTGGGTGAGATGCGGGACCTGGAAACTATTCGCCTGGCTCTGACCGCGGCGGAAACAGGCCATCTGGTGTTCGGTACCTTGCACACCACCTCAGCGGCCAAGACCATTGACCGGGTGGTGGATGTATTCCCGGCTAACGAAAAAGCCATGGTGCGTTCGATGCTGTCGGAGTCTCTGCAGGCGGTGATTTCCCAGACTCTGCTGAAGAAAAATGGCGGTGGTCGTGTGGCGGCCCACGAAATCATGCGCGGTACCCCGGCGATTCGTAACCTGATCCGGGAGGATAAGGTGGCGCAGATGTATTCGGCAATCCAGACCGGCGCCTCGGTGGGCATGCAGACCATGGATCAGTGTCTGGCGGATCTGGTGGAGCGCAAGATCATTTCCCGTGAGCACGCTCGTGAAAAAGCCAAGATGCCGGAAAATTTCTAACGCCTGAGACGTTCACTAAGACGCATTAAAAAAATAAAAGAGCCAAAAAGATGGATTTTGAAAAACTGCTGAAATTGATGGTCGAAAAGGGCGCATCGGATTTATTTATCACCGCCGGTGTGCCGCCTTCAATGAAAGTGCATGGCAAGGTGGTGCCAGTGACAACCACTCCGCTGTCCCCGGAGAAAGCCCGTGAGACGGTGCTGAATGTGATGAACGAGAAGCAGCGCAAAGAGTTTCTCGACAAAAAAGAGCTGAACTTTGCCATCAGTGCCCGCGGTGTTGGACGCTTCCGGACCAGTGCCTTCTATCAGCGCAATCTGGCGGGTATGGTGCTGCGGCGCATTGAAACCCAGATTCCGAAAATCGATGATCTGGGGCTGCCTGCCATTATTCACGATCTGGCCATGACCAAGCGTGGCTTGATTATTTTTGTGGGGGCTACCGGTACCGGTAAGTCCACCTCGCTGGCTGCGATGCTGGGGCATCGCAACGAAAACTCCAAGGGTCATATCATCTCCATTGAAGACCCCATCGAATTTATTCACCAGCATCGCGGTTGTATTGTCACCCAGCGGGAAGTGGGCATTGATACCGACTCGTTTGAAGTGGCACTGAAGAACACCCTGCGACAGGCGCCGGATGTGATCTTGATTGGTGAGGTGCGTACCCGTGAGACCATGGATCACGCCATTGCCTTTGCTGAAACCGGTCACCTGTGTCTGTGCACCCTGCACGCCAACAACGCCAACCAGGCGCTGGACCGCATTATTCACTTCTTCCCGGCCGATCGGCACTCGCAGTTATGGATGGACCTGTCGCTTAATCTCAAGGCGATCGTGGCACAGCAGTTGATCCCAACCCCTGATGGCGAAGGTCGTCGCGCCTGTCTGGAGGTGTTGCTCAATACCCCATTGGCTGCGGACATGATTCGCAAGGGCGAGGTGGCGGACCTGAAAGAGCTGATGAAGAAGTCCACCGAGGTGGGTATGCAAACCTTCGATCAGGCGCTCTATAAATTGTATGAGTCCAATGAGATCACCTATGAGGACGCATTGGTCTACGCTGATTCGCCCAACGATCTGCGCCTGATGATCAAGCTGGGTAAAGACAATGATGCGGAGTCTTTGCACAGTGCTTCAGAAGGGCTGACCTTACAGGACGATGGCTCTGAAGATCGGCGTTTGTTCTAAGGTCGGTGACAAACTTGGCCGCCCAGGCTTTGTAAGCAAAAGTAAAAAACCTCAACGGCGCCAGTGTGGACGGTTACACTGGCGCCGTTTTTTCTGGATAGAATTTTTCGGTTAGGGATAAAGCAGTTGCCATGAGCATGATTGATATTTTTGCCGGTGCCAGCGCGCGTCGCCACATTGAACACAACGGCTTGCGACCAGAGCATATTGCCACGGTTTTTGGTGCATCCGGTGCGGCCAAGTGGTTGGCGATCTATGGGTTGGATCAGGTGATACTCAATCAATGGTTGCCGCAGTCCGAGCAGCCGGTGAAATTGTTTGGCACCTCAGTGGGTGCATTCAAGCTCGCTTCTGCGTGCCACGCTGATGGCAACGCTGCGATGGCGTCACTGGCTCAAAACTATATTCACCAGAGCTATCCCGGCGATCATATTGGTCCGGATGAGATTGAACGCGAATTCAAGAAAATTACCGAAGGCATCATCAGTGCAGATAAGGCCGATGAGGTTTTATCTCATCCCAAGTACCGTTTTTCCTGTGGTGCGGTGCGTTGTCACGGCGGCCTGGCCAGCACCAGTCAGACCCGGCAGAAACTGGCGGCGACCGGTGCGGCGTTAAAAAATGTAACCGGGCGTCGAGGTTTGGTAAAACAGCTCGATCGTGTGGTGTTCTGTGACCCTAGAGCCGAGTTTCCCATTGCGGGCGTCGATGGCTATCGCACCGACAAGGTTGAGTTGACCCGGGATAACTTTACCCCGGCAGTGAAGGCTTCGGGATCCATTCCAATCTATATGCACGAGGTGCGGGACATAGGCGGTGCCGGCCCCGGTGTTTACCGCGACGGAGGCATGCTGGACTATCATCCGGTGCCGGGCAATCTGTGGCAGAGCGACGAGTTGATTCTCTACCCCCACTTTTACCCGTATTGCAAAGAGGGCTGGTTCGATAAGCTGCTGAAATGGCGTAAGGCACCCGCGGAGTTGATGGATAACGTGATTATGATCTCGCCGTCACAGCAGTTTCTCGACGCCATCGAACTGGGGCGTATTCCCGATCGCGCTGATTTTGTCACCATGGCCGACAACAATGATGAGCGCATTCGCCTGTGGCAGGAGGTGGTCGATCGCACCGCTGAAATGGGTGAGGATTTCCTGAGTTGGGTAAATTCAGACAACCTGATCGCCCGGGTCAAGCCAATCTGAAATGATTTGCCCAGATTGATGATTTTTTAGCCGCTTAGCCCTTTACTGTCATGGCCTTGTGAGAGAGAATGGCGCCCTTTTTTTCAGGGGGCCAAATCTGTGCCTTTCCCCCGCCGAAATCACCATCCGAAGGAGTCTTCAATTCATGTCATCTCGCGCTGAATTAGCCAATGCCATCCGTGCCCTGAGCATGGACGCCGTCCAGAAAGCCAACAGTGGTCACCCCGGTGCCCCAATGGGTATGGCGGACATTGCCGAAGTACTCTGGAATGACTTTTTAAAGCACAATCCGCAAAACCCGGATTGGGCCGATCGCGACCGCTTTATCCTGTCCAACGGTCACGGTTCCATGCTGATCTACTCCCTGCTGCACCTGAGCGGCTACGATCTGTCCATCGACGATCTGAAAAACTTCCGCCAGCTGCACTCCAAGACCCCGGGTCACCCCGAATACGGTTATGCACCGGGTGTTGAGACCACCACCGGTCCTCTGGGTCAGGGCATCACCAACGCTGTGGGTATGGCGTTGGCTGAGAAAATTTTGGCTGACCAATTCAACCGTGATGGCCACGACATCGTTGATCACTACACCTACACCTTTATGGGCGATGGCTGTTTGATGGAAGGTATCTCCCACGAGGCCTGCTCACTGGCGGGTACTTTGGGTCTGGGCAAGCTGATTGCGTTTTACGATGACAATGGCATCTCTATCGACGGTGAAGTGGAAGGCTGGTTTACCGACGATACGCCGAAGCGTTTTGAATCCTATGGCTGGCACGTGATTCCGGGCGTTGATGGTCACGACAGCAACGCCATCAAGGCTGCCATCGAAGCCGCCCGCGCTGAAAGCGACAAACCCACCATCATCTGCTGCAAAACCGTGATCGGTTTTGGTTCGCCCAACAAGCAGGGTAAAGAAGAGTGTCACGGCGCGCCTCTGGGTGACGACGAAATCGCTCTGGTGCGCAAGACCCTGAACTGGAATCACGGCCCGTTTGAAGTGCCTGCCGAGGTTTACGAAGGTTGGGATGCCAAGAAAGCCGGTAGCGAGGCTGAAAACGAGTGGAATGGCCGCTTTGAAGCCTATAAAGGCGCCCACCCTGAGCTGGCCGCTGAATTCGAGCGCCGCGTGATCAAGGGTGATCTGCCAGCAGATTTCTCTAAGCAAGCCGATGCCTACATCCGCGAGTGTCAGGAAAAAGCTGAAAAAGTAGCCTCCCGCAAGGCTTCCCAAAATACCCTGAACGCCTTTGGTCCACTGCTGCCGGAACTGCTGGGCGGTTCTGCTGATCTGGCCGGTTCCAACCTGACCTTGTGGGGCGGTTGCAAGGGCGTGGAAGCCAAAGACGCCAGTGGTAACTACATCTACTACGGTGTGCGCGAATTCGGTATGAGCGCGATCATGAACGGCATCGCCTTGCACGGCGGTTTCGTCACCTACGGCGCCACCTTCCTGATGTTTATGGAATACGCCCGCAACGCCGTGCGCATGGCCGCACTGATGAAGCAGCAAAGCATCTTTGTTTACACCCACGACTCCATTGGTCTGGGTGAAGACGGTCCGACTCACCAGCCGGTTGAGCAGATTGCCAGCCTGCGCACCACCCCGAATATGCAGGTGTGGCGCCCCTGTGACACCGTGGAATCAGCGGTGTCCTGGAAGTCTGCGGTTGAGCGCCGTGACGGCCCCACTTCTCTGATCTTCAGTCGTCAGGGGCTCGCGCCTCAGCCACGCACCGAAGAACAGCTGCAAAATATCGCTCGCGGTGGTTACATTCTGAAAGATTGTGACGGCGCACCGGAAGCCATCATTATTGCCACCGGTTCCGAGATTGAGCTGGCGGTTGCTGCGGCTGACCAGTTGAATGGTCAGGGCAAGCAAGTACGTGTGGTCTCCATGCCGTGTGCCGAAGCTTTCTGTGCTCAGGACGCCGCCTACCGTCAGGAGGTTCTGCCTCTGGAAGTGGTTGCCCGCGTTGCGGTGGAAGCCGCGCACGAAGACTACTGGTACAAGTTTGTAGGACTCGACGGCCGCATCGTCGGCATGAGCACCTTTGGTGAATCCGCGCCCGGCGGTGAGCTGATGAAAGAATTCGGCTTCACCGTTGAAAACGTGATTGCCGCCGTTGAGGAAACTCTGGGTTAATCCCGGAGCTTTCCAGAACAACATCGCTGTATGAAAACGCCCTATCGTCTGGCCATTAACGGTTACGGTCGCATAGGGCGTTGTGTTCTTCGGGCCCTGTTCGAAAATAATCTGCAAGATCAATTGCAGGTTGTGGCCATTAACGAACTGGCTGACTGTAAAACCATTGCCCACCTTACCCGCTACGACTCTACCCATGGCCGCTTTCCGCTGCCGGTGGATGTGGCCAATGACGAGTTGGTGATTGGCGAACATACCATTCGGATTCTTCATCACGAAGACATTCAGGATTTGCCCTGGGCTGAGCTGGGGGTGGATCTGGTGTTGGAATGTACCGGCGCCTTCAGCGATCGCGCCACCGCCGAACGGCATATTCAACAGGGGGCCAGGCGGGTCCTGTTCTCCCAGCCATCGGAACCCTGTGTCGATGCAACTGTGGTGTTTGGGGTTAATGAGTCTTCACTTAAGTCGAGCCATACCATAGCCTCCAGCGCTTCCTGTACCACCAATTGCAGTGTGCCGGCGATCAAGGCTCTGGACGATGCCTTTGGGGTCGAGAGCGGCATTATCACCACCCTGCACTCGGCCATGAACGATCAGCCGGTGATTGATGCCTACCACCACACCGACCTGCGCAAGACTCGCTCGGCCATTGCCGCCATGATTCCGGTGGACACCGGGTTGGCTAAAGGTATTGAGCGGGTGCTGCCCAACCTCAAGGGGTGTTTTGCCGCGCAGGCCATGCGCGTCCCCACGGCCAATGTTTCGGCCATTGATCTGACGCTGAGTGTGCAATCTCCGGTGACGGTGGAGCAGGTGAATCAGGCATTAAAACTGGCCGCTGCAAACAGTTTTAATGGTGTGATGAGCTATACCGAAGAACTGCTCACTTCCTGCGATTTCAATCACGATCCCCACTCAGCCATTGTTGACGCTGGACAGACCCGCGTGGCAGGGAATCAGATCAAGGTGCTGCTCTGGTTTGATAATGAATGGGGCTACGCCAATCGCATGCTGGATGTCAGCCGCTACTGGCTGGGTCAGACTGCAAACGCTTAATATCTTCGGCCCTCTGCCGACAATCAATTCAATGCTCGCCTCAAATAATGCCTAAACTATTAAGTTAGGTTGATCCTCTGTTTGGTGGAGAATTGATGATGAAATACCTACGCGCTGTGTCCATTCGTGTCCGCTTGGTTCTGATTGTTAGTGGCGTTGTTCTCGGTATGGCCGTGATGGTTGGGGTGAATTTGTCGACTCAGCATTCCACGCTCTATACCCAGCAGCAAGTTAAGATCAAATCTTTGGTCGAGACTGCCTACAGCATTATGGTGGCGCGTCATAAGCAACAGCTCGATGGGGCTCTGACGGAGCAACAGGCCCAGCAGTTGGCCATGAGTGAAATTGCCAGCCTGCGCTATGAAGGTGACAATTATTTTTGGCTCAACGACTATCAGCCAGTCATGTTGATGCACCCGTTCAAACCCCAGCTTCAGGGTCAGTATCTGCGTGAAAGCAAGGATCCCGATGGCACCTTTATGTTCCGCAACATGGTGGAGCTGGTTGAAGCCCAAGGCGAAGGTTTTGTTCCCTATAAGTGGCCCAAGCCCGGCGCGGATGAGCCTGTGGACAAGCTGTCGTTTGTCAAAGGGTTTGAACCCTGGGGCTGGATCGTGGGCACCGGAGTCTATCTCGATCATGTCGATACCATGTTTGCCCGGCAGATGGCGACCAACTTGATGATCGCGTTTGTGGTGATAGGTGTGGTGGCGGGCTTTGTCTATTTCACCGGGCGCAGTATTTTATTGCCGGCCAATCGCATTTCTCAGTTGATGGAAGATATTGCCGAAGGTGAGGGTGATTTGACGCGCCGTCTCGATGTGTCCGGTAAAGATGAAATTTCGGATCTGGCCAATCATTTCAATGTCTTCTCCGAAAAAATGCGCTGTTCATTGAGCGAGTTGTCCGCGAGCTCCAAGGGGGTGATGGATTATGCCGATGAGCTGCAACAGGCGAGCCACTCACTGAATGGCTCAACCCAGTTGCAAAACGATGCCAGTACTCAGGTTGCGGCCGCCATGGAGCAGATGTCGGTCAATGTCAAAGAGGTCAGTGGTAACGCTGAAAATGCCGAGCAGGCAGCGATAGCGGCACAGGACAATACCAGTTCGGGCAAGCAGACGCTGTCGGAAACGATCGAGCAGATTACCTCGTTGTCTGGCAGTATCGACAGGGTCAGTGGAGTGATAACCAACTTGTCTCAGGAGTCCGATAATATCGGCACGGTACTGGATGTGATCCGCAGCATTGCTGAGCAAACCAATCTGTTGGCGCTGAATGCGGCGATTGAGGCTGCCAGAGCTGGTGAACAGGGCCGTGGATTTGCGGTGGTTGCCGATGAGGTGCGCACTTTGGCTAGTCGCACCGGGCAGAGTACCGATGAAATTCAGCAAATGATTCAGCGTCTGCAGTCTGAGGCTCAGCAGGCGGTAGCGGCGGTTGGAGAAAGTCAGCAAACCTCACAGGCAACCATTGAAATGGCAGGCCGCGCCGATGCGGCCCTGTCTGAAATTGATAAGTTGATGGAAACCATTTCACAGATGAATAGCCAGATTGCCCGGGCGACCAACCAGCAATCAGAAGCCGTGGACGAAGTTACCCAGCGGGTCAATGAGCTGTCGGGGGTTGCGGATGAGTCTGCCGAGGTTTCAAATCAACTGGCTGCGACCAGCAGCCACTTACGCGACAGCAGTCAACAAATGTCCGAGGTTGTCAGCCGTTTCAAGTTGTCGTGATGAGTGCTAATTTGCTGTCGATTGAGCGGTGAGGGTAAGACGCATATTTTGCGGCTTGAGCCTGTGAGAATCGGGGCGCTTCCGGTATCATAGCGGCCTGAAAATTTGACCCTCCGACAAGCTAGAGAATAACTTCTATGTCTGTAATCAAAATGTCTGATCTGGACCTGGCTGGCAAGCGCGTCCTGATCCGCGAAGACCTCAATGTACCTGTGAAAGATGGCGTAGTAACGAGTGATGCCCGTATCCGTGCCTCTCTGCCAACCATTGAGCTGGCATTAAAAGCCGGTGCCAAGGTAATTGTTATGTCCCATCTGGGGCGTCCTACCGAAGGCGAATACGAAGAGAAGTTCTCCATGCAGCCGGTTGCCGATCATCTGGGCAAGCTGCTGGGTCGTCATGTACCGGTGGTCAAAGCCTGGCAGTCAGGTGTGAATGTCGATGATGGCGAGCTGGTGCTGCTGGAAAATGTACGCTTTAACGTCGGTGAAAAGAAAGACGACGAAGCGCTGTCCAAAGCCTATGCCGAACTGTGTGATGTGTTTGTGATGGATGCCTTTGGCACCGCGCACCGCGCTCAGGCCTCTACCCACGGCGTGGGCAAGTTTGCTCCGGTTGCCTGTGCTGGTCCGTTGCTGGCGGGTGAGCTGGATGCTCTGGAAAAAGCTCTGGCCAATCCGGCCCGTCCGATGGTGGCTATTGTGGGTGGCTCCAAGGTGTCTACCAAGTTGACCGTACTGGAGGCCCTGTCTGACAAGGTCGATCAACTGATCGTTGGCGGCGGTATTGCCAATAATTTCCTGGCGGCTTCCGGCAAGCCGGTAGGCAAGTCCCTGTACGAGCCCGATATGCTGCCCCAGACCGAAGCGTTAATGGCCAAGTGCGATATTCCTGTGCCCACCGACGTAGTTACTGGTAAAGAGTTCTCCGAAAGTGCGACCGCCGAGTTGAAAGCCTCTGGCGATGTCGCTGGCGACGATATGATTTTCGACATTGGCCCGGATTCTGCGGCCGCTCTGGCCAATATCCTCAAAGATGCCAAGACCATTATCTGGAACGGGCCGGTGGGTGTATTTGAATTTGACCAGTTTGGCGAAGGCACCAAGTCCCTGTCCAAGGCGATTGCCGACAGTGACGGTTTCTCCATTGCCGGCGGTGGTGACACTCTGGCGGCGGTGGACAAATACGAGATTGCCGATAAAGTATCCTACATCTCCACCGGCGGCGGCGCCTTCCTGGAGTATGTGGAAGGCAAGGTGCTGCCAGCGGTAGCGATGTTGGAAGAGCGCGCCAAGTGACCGGCTGTCATTAACAATGACACAAAATAATTTTTTTACATTTAAGAGGGAAAAATCATGGCCCTGATTAGCATGCGTCAAATGCTGGATCACGCCGCCGAGTTTGGTTACGGCGTACCGGCTTTCAACGTTAACAACCTGGAGCAGATGCGCGCCATCATGGAAGCCGCTGACCAGACCGATTCTCCGGTCATTGTTCAGGCGTCTGCCGGTGCTCGCAAATACGCCGGTGCTCCATTTCTGCGTCATCTGATTCTGGCGGCCATCGAAGAATTTCCGCACATCCCGGTTTGTATGCACCAGGATCACGGTACCTCGCCTTCCGTGTGCCAGCGCTCTATTCAGCTGGGCTTTAGCTCGGTGATGATGGACGGTTCTCTGGGTGAAGACGGCAAGACCCCGACCGACTACGAATACAACGTCGACGTGACCAAGCGCACTGTGGATATGGCCCACGCCTGTGGTGTTTCCGTGGAAGGTGAGCTGGGTTGTCTGGGCTCTCTGGAAACCGGTGAAGCCGGTGAAGAAGACGGCATCGGTGCAGCGGGCAAGTTGACTCACGACCAGATGCTGACCGATCCGGAAGAAGCGGCAGACTTTGTTAAGAAGACCAATGTCGATGCTCTGGCCATTGCCTGTGGCACATCCCACGGTGCTTACAAATTCACTCGCCCGCCCACAGGCGATATTCTGGCCATCGATCGTATCAAGGCGATTCACGATCGCATTCCCGATACTCACCTGGTGATGCACGGTTCTTCATCGGTACCCCAGGAGTGGCTGGCGGTGATCAACGAGTTCGGTGGTGAAATCCCTGAGACTTACGGTGTGCCGGTTGAGCAGATCGTTGAAGGCATCAAGCACGGTGTGCGCAAGGTCAATATCGACACCGATCTGCGTCTGGCGTCTACCGGCGCGGTGCGTCGCTTTATGGCTGAGAACAAAAGTGAGTTCGATCCACGTAAATTCCTGAGCAAAACCGTGGATGCCATGAAAGACATTTGTGTGGCTCGCTACGAAGCCTTTGGCACTGCCGGTAACGCCAGCAAAATCAAAGTAGTCAGCCTGGACGATATGTTCCAACGCTACGAGAGTGGTGAGCTGGATGCTAAAGTAAAATAAGCCAAGACGGTTATTTTCTTCAAAGGCTTTTACGAGTGATCGTAAAAGCCTTTTGTTTATTCGGCGCAAGGAAAAGGCCATGCCACTGACAACCAATGATTTGAATGCCATTAAACGGGCCATGCCGGTACTGGACTTTGGGCATGCGCACGGCAGGTTTGTTGATGACCCTCTGGTTCAGTCTTACCTCAATCATTACCGCATAAATTTTTCCCGGGAGTTGGATGGAGTCAGTCATAACTTTGGCTATTTTCAGGCGCCTGAATTTAAACTGGCCTGCCATATCTGGCGACCCGGTGTGACGGTCAAGGGCACGATCATTTTTAAGCATGGCTATACCGATAATGTCGGATTGATGCAGCACGCTTTGCGCGCTTTTTTGTGCGATGGCTGGGCGGTGGTGGCGTTTGATTTGCCGGGGCATGGTTTAAGCTCCGGCAAAATAGGTTGCATTGGGTCCTTTGATCAATACCGTGCCTGTCTGGATCGTTGTCTGAAACTGGCTCGTGGCAACCTGCCAAAGCCTTGGAATGGCGCCGGTCAGAGCACGGGTGGGGCAATCTGGTTTAATTACTTGCGCCAGCACGACAGTGACAGCGAGGTGAATACGGTGGTGATGTTTGCGCCGCTGGTTCGTATCCTGAACTGGCACAGATTAAAATTCCTGTTTCCGATATTGCGTCATGTCACCTCTTTGAGACCGCGCGTTTTCAGCAAGAATTCCAATGATCCGGAGTTTCTGGCTTTCGTAAAAAATCACGATTTGATGCAGCCGCCCGGAACCCCTATGCGCTGGGTGGCTGCCATGCGCGATAACATCGATGCCTTTATGAGCGCCCCCAAAAGTGATCGGCCATTGAAAATAATATCGGGCGATTGCGATCGCACGGTGGATGCCGATTGGAATTTAAACGTTATTAAAGAAAAATTTCCGCAGGCAGACATTACGGTGATTCCGGGGGTTCGCCATCAGGTTGTTAATGAATCCGAATCGCTGCGGCATAAGATTTTCACAGAAGCGCTGGATTGGTTGAACCAATTCAAGGCCGATTAATTATCGATAGGAAGGAACATAAAATGAATCTTGAGGGCTTGCTGAATCAGGTAAAAACATCACCGCAGAGTATCGAATTTGCTGACGTCATGGCAGTGATTGATGCGGTTTACGATTTTGAACCAACCGGTTTTACCAACGGTGACACTCGCAATGAAGCGGGTGAAAACAACGGTTCGTGCAAGATTTTTGGCTTTGCCCGCCTGCAGAACCTGTCGGAGCCTCAGACTCTGGCGCTGTTCGGGGATTACTATCGCAGCGATGTGCTCAAACACCTGAACGGCAGCGATCACCAGAACATTCGCAATTTTATGAAACAGGGCTGGGAGGGCGTGCTGTTTGATGCCAACCCGCTGACCGAGAAAGAGGCGTAGAAAGCTGCAGATTTAATCTGGGTCCCCTAGACCTTGGTGTAATAGTGGCTGGCACGGATATTCCCTAGACTGCGGCAAAACTGTTTGTGGAGTAGTGCATGTCTTTGCTGATCAGTGCCCGGCAATTGGTCGAGGAAGCCAATTGCCTGATTGACACCCTATCCCTTGAAGAGGCCGATGCTCGCCGATCGGATTCCGGCGTGCAATTTGTCGATATCCGCGATGTCCGTGAGCTGGAAAGAGAGGGAATGATTCCCGGAGCTTTTCATGCACCGCGTGGCATGCTGGAGTTCTGGATCGATCCTGAGAGCCCCTATTTCAAACCGGTGTTCGCCGAAGAAAAGTTGTTTGTGTTTTATTGCCAGTCCGGCTGGCGCTCGGCGCTGGCGACCGCCACCGTACAGCGCATGGGGCTGGATAATGTCTGTCATATAGAGGGTGGTTTCAACGCCTGGAAAAAGGCCGGTCTGGATATCAAACCCAAACAGTGAGTTATTCTCTGGGGCAGTCTGAGGTAATGGCTCCCAGGGTCTATACTTTTCTCATGACTTATTCGCTGTTTGCCTCTGGGTTGGTGCGCTGGTTGCGCAACGCCTTATTGTTGCTGTCTTTGGTCTGGCTGGTGCAGCCGGTTCATGCTGGCAGCGAGCAATCTGTTCCGCTGGCCATCTCCCAGCCGCTGAAGGTTTCCTTTACCGAATTTCGGCCCTACGGTTATACCGATATCGACGGGGTGCCTAAGGGCACCATAGTGGAAATTGCCAGAGAATTACTGGATACCCGTCAGTTCTCCTACACATTGGGCTCCAAACCGACCGCAAGAATCTATCATCAACTCAAGGTCGGTGAACTGGATCTCTACCTCGGGCCCCAAGGGGTGCCCACCTTGCAGGGGCATGTGTGGGAGGTTCAGCTCCCGGAGCAGTACAGCGTTACACTCTACCTTTGGCGAAAAGCCGGTACGCCGGAAACGGTTGAGCTGGAGGATCTGCGCGGCCAGAGTCTGGCTGTGATTAACGGTTTCACCTATCGTGGTCTTATCAATAAGATCGAGGCGCCGGAATTTCAGGTGAATATTCACAAAACCAGCAGCCATGAAAATGCGTTTAAAATGTTGGTCAGTGGTCGGGTCGATTATCTGCTCGATTATGGCATTCCCATTGAGGCATTGCTGCCGATGCACCCCGAGATTACGTTGCACCGCCACCTGATTCAGGAGAGGCGGGTGGCATTGATCATTTCCAGAAAATCTCCACAGGGCGAGGCACTGTTTAGCGCCATTAATCAGGCTGTGATTGAGCGCTTCCCTGCTGTGGTGCCGTAGCCAAAAAAAACGGGCTGCACCCTTTCAGGTTCAGCCCGTTGCCTATGGCGCTAAGTGTGCCGCGATGGCGTGGATATCAGAACAATACCCGGCAGCGCACAGTGCCTTCAATTTCACGCAGTTGCTTGAGTGCGACATCGCTGTAATCGGCGTCGATATCCACAACCACGTAACCAACATTTTCATTGGTTTGCAGATACTGCGCAGCAATGTTGATGTTGTTGTCAGAGAAAACGCTGTTGATCTTGGTCAGAATGCCGGGCACGTTCTTGTGAACGTGCAGCAGGCGGTGGGCGTTGGCGTGACTTGGCAGGGCCACTTCCGGAAAGTTCACGGAAGAAATGGTGGTGCCGTTGTCTGAGTACTTGGCCAGCTTCTCGGCCACTTCCAGACCGATGTTTTCCTGGGCTTCCATGGTGGAACCGCCAATGTGCGGGGTCAGGATGGCGTTGTCGAAGGCGCGCAGCGGGCTTTCGAATTCTTCCTCGTTACCGCGTGGCTCCACCGGGAAGACATCAATGGCACAGCCGGCCAGATGCTTGGATTCCATGGCTGCGGCCAGGGCGGGAATATCCACCACGGTACCGCGAGCGGCATTGATAAAGATGCTGCCGGGCTTCATCGCGGCGAATTCGGCCTCGCCCATCATATCTTTGGTGGCGGCGGTTTCCGGTACGTGCAGGCTCACCACATCGGCCTTATTGAGCAGGGTTTGCAGGTCGCGGATCTGGGTGGCGTTGCCCAGTGGCAGCTTGGTGACGGTATCGTAAAAGATTACGTTCATACCCAAGGCTTCGGCCAAAACCGAAACCTGCGAGCCGATAGAGCCGTAGCCAACAATGCCCAGGGTTTTACCGCGGGTCTCAAAAGATCCTACTGCAGACTTGAGCCAGCCGCCGCGATGGCACACGGCGTTTTTCTCGGGAATGCCACGCAGCAGCAGAATGGCCTGACCCAATACCAGCTCGGCTACGGAGCGGGTGTTGGAGTATGGCGCGTTAAAGACGGCAACGCCGTGTTCCTGGGCGGCTTTCAGGTCGACCTGATTGGTGCCGATGCAGAAGCAGCCCACGGCAATCAGTTTGGGGGCGTTTTCAAAGACTTTACGGGTCAATTGAGTGCGCGAGCGAATTCCAACAAAGTGAGCGGTTTTAACCTTCTCGATCAGCTCGGCTTCCGGCAGAGCCGTTTTAAGGTACTCAATATTGTCGTAACCAGCGGCGTTGAGGGTTTCAACGGCGGACTGATGAACGCCTTCCAGCAGCAAAAAGCGGATTTTGCTTTTTTCCAGAGATGTATTGGCCATATAGCTCTTAACCTGTATTTGGTAATCTGGCGTCTGAGTTCCCATGAAGCTGAGCTTCAGGCGCCGGCAAAAATTTTGGGGGCGCATATTACCAGAAATTAGCACCAAAAATCTCTATTTTGATGAATCTTTAACCGGGGAAAATATGAGTTATCAGCACACCATGAAAAACGGTGAAATAGTTGATCTGCCTGTGGGCAAGGTTGTCTGTGTGGGGCGCAACTATGCCGAGCATGCCAAAGAGTTAAATAATCCGGTGCCGACGGAGCCCATCCTGTTTATCAAGCCTGCCAGCGCTGTGGTGGATATGCGCCAGCCAATCGTGATTCCGGAAGATCAGGGCAGTTGTCACATAGAAACCGAAATGGCGCTGCTGATAGGCAAGGAGTTGCGCCGCGACACCGGGCCGCAAGTGCTGGAAGCCATTATCGGTGTGGGCCTGGGGTTTGATCTGACCCTGCGCGATGTCCAGAACCGCCTGAAAGACAAGGGGCACCCCTGGGAGAAGGCCAAGGCTTTTGATGGCAGCTGCCCGCTCTCACCTTTTGTTTCACCTTCAGGGTTTCGCTGGGATGATGTTTCGATAGAATTGCGGCGCAATGGCGCGGTGCAACAACAGGGCAACTCCGGGGATATGATTACCGCAGTCGCGGAGCTGTTGAGTCACATTGCTCAGCATTTTGCGTTGCAGCCCGGGGATGTGGTGTTGACCGGGACGCCGGCCGGAGTGGGGCCATTAAGTGCTGGAGATGAACTGTTGGCGGTACTGGATGATCAGCTGTCTGTGGCTTCAGAGGTGGTCGCACGTTGCTCTTGAGCGGCGCCCGATTGGTTGTTTCTTTGCGCCAGATGGGTCTCACGGTATTGGCCCGGCGTCATGCCGGTCCACTTTTTGAAAGCCCGGGTGAAGGCGCTGGGTTCTGAGAATCCCATTAAAGAAACGATCTCGTTGATGGGGGTGTTGAGTTCCACCAGGTGATACACCGCCTTGTTATGGCGTACCTTGTCTTTGATTTCCTGGTAGGTGTTGCCCTCTTCCTTGAGTCGGCGACGCAGGGTTTGGGTGGTGGTGAACAGGCGTTCGGCAACCACTTCGAAGGGCAGTTTTTCCACGGCATCTTCTTTTTGCAGCATGCGCTGAACCGTAGCGGTCAGGCTATTGTCGGTCTGATAGTGGGTGAGCAGGCAGGCGGGTGCTTCGTCGAGAAACTCCGACAGGCTCTGCTGGGTTTGCACAATCGGCATGTCCAGAAAGCGGCTGCCGAAAACAATGCTGTTGCTCTGTTGGCCAAAGAATTGTTGGCAGGGGAACATGGCGTCAAACAATTCTTCCCACTCGGGCTTTTCAAATCGGCAGTTGATGCGCTCCAGCAGAATCGGTCGATCAATCATCCAGCCGGCCCAGCGGGTGATAATCAGATACAGCGAGGTGATGATAAAGGCTTCGTTGAGGCCTTTTTCATTGTTGACTTCGTAACTGATGGTGGCCTCTTCGCCGCTTTCGGTGAGGCTGATGCTCAAATCATTGTGGAACAGAGCGTAAAAGCGTGCATGGCGTTTGATCGCTTTGCGCAGTGTCGGGGCGGTGATATTGGCCATGGCACTCATGGCAAAGGTGCCCGGTTTAAAGGAGTGCTTGTAGAAGCCGCCGGACTCGTCACCCATTAATGTCCAGGTGGTTGTGAGCAGTCGTTCGTATTCATGCAGAGTGATACAGGCGTTG
The DNA here is from genome assembly GCF_040362265.1 of Candidatus Pelagadaptatus aseana. Classification (NCBI taxonomy): domain Bacteria; kingdom Pseudomonadati; phylum Pseudomonadota; class Gammaproteobacteria; order Cellvibrionales; family Cellvibrionaceae; genus Candidatus Pelagadaptatus; species Candidatus Pelagadaptatus aseana. The sequence continues at coordinate 410,894 of NZ_BAABNJ010000001.1, read as the reverse complement.
CTGTTATCCAGTAACTGTGGATCCAGATTGGCTTGCAACAGGATTTCCTGTGGGTCGAAGCCACAGGAAACTGGCCCTTCAAAGAAGTGCTTTAAATAGCTGGATGAAATAATCGGGCGCTCAGTCATGCATTGATTGTAACAACCAAAATCGCCGAGGTTAAATACAGCTAAAGAAAACTTTACCGTATTTGTGTCAGGCGATGGGTTATCAGCTTTTTGAAAGGCGAAATATTGTTGCCGATACGCAGGGCCGCTTTGCGCGCCAGACGCGCCACCGGTTGATCGTCAGTATAAAGTTTTACAATCAGATTGGTGCTGTCGTACAGAGGTCTGGCAAGCAATTGATGGCGGGCCTCGTAGTTGTGCAGCACCCACGCGCTGCCAATATCTTTACCTTGCTGCTTGGCTTTGATGATTTGACTGGCCAGAGTGTCGGCCGAGCGCAGCCCCAGATTGTAGCCGTGCGCTGTGACCGGGTGCATGCCCACGGCGGCATCCCCAATCAGCGCAAAGCGCTTGCCAATGAATCGATCAGAGTAGGCGCCGACTAGCGGGTAGGCGAAGCGCTCGCTGATCAGTTCCATGGCACCCAGCCGGTGGTCGAGCATGTCTTTTACTTGGTGTGCGAAATCTTCAGCACTGAGGTCGGTGAGTTCACTGGCACGGGCAGCTGGTACGGTGATGACTATGGATGATTGCAGCTCTCCCAATGGCAGAATGGCGCAGGTGCGGCCGTAGCGGAAGCACTCTTGGGCGGTGTTACGATGATCCAGTTGATGCTTCATGTTGCAGACAATCATGACTCGGCCATAGTCTTTCATCTTGGCGCCAATGCCCATCATGCGGCGGGTGCCGGAAAAGCGGCTGTCGGCGGCGACGGCCAGTGGTGCTTCAATGCGGTGGCCACTTTCCAATGTGATCAGGGCGGAGGTATTGCAGCTCGATACCGTCGCCACCTTCTGTTCCAGTAGCAGTTCAATGTTGGGGTGATGGATGACTTCGTCATAGAGCGCCTGACGGATACGATGATTGGCTACCAGATAACCCAGAGGCGCTTCCTGATCGTCGCTGCGTTCAAAGTGCAGGGCATAGGGTGAGTCGCCATCCTGTACGGTGGCTTCGCGCAGCGGGTGGATGTGCTCCGGGTGAAAGCGCTGCCAGACGTTGAGTTCCTGCAAAATGGTTTTCGACAAATGGGTCATGGCGATGTCGCGGCCATCCATCGCCGGGTTGGCGATCTGTTCGCGACTTTGCTGGTCGATCACCACAACCTGTAAGCCGGACTTGGCCAGTGCGCAGGCAAAACTGAGCCCCGCCGGGCCACTGCCGACGATAACGATATCTTTGTGCATGGTTTGTGGTGAAGACATAGCGCTTACTCTGCAAATTTAAAACAGGGAGACGCTATCACAGGGAGCGTTATAAAAAGCTGATCGTAATCAATTTGTTATAGGGATATTGATTTGTGGGTAGTTTTCCAGAGTTCGGGCTGAAGATCTGTGGCGGGGATTGGTTTCTGAAACCGTATGCCGCAAGGATGCAGCATCCGAGCTTACAGGGACGTATTCACAGCGTGTTTCAGAAACCAATCCTCGGTGCAGATCGCTCCGATTTAGATGGCATGCTAATCCCATAGAGGCCGCTACCGGCTTCCTGCCTCTCGCGAATACGCCCGCCAAGGATGGCGGAAGTGCAGATACTGCAGGAGCATTTATCTGCCCGTACATCCTGTACATAAAAAAAGCCCGAGAGGATTTTTCCGCTCGGGCTTTTGAAACGCTCAGGGTTAAAACTTGATTAAGCTTTAGGGCCTGCGGCTTCAACTTCTTCGCTGACGTTGAACTTCTTGATGTTCTCAGCGAACAGGCCGGCCAGTTTAGAGGCGGCTTCATCGTAAGCAGCTTGGTCAGACCAGGCGTTACGAGGGTTCAGGTACTTGCTGTCTACGCCTGGAACTTCGGTCGGGATAACCAGGTTCATGGTTTCCAGAGTTTCAGTGGCAACGCCTTCCAGAGAACCGTTTTGACAAGCGTGAACCACAGCGCGAGTGACAGGAATCGGGAAGCGATTGCCTTCGCCGCCAGCACCACCGGAACCACCAGTCCAGCCAGTGTTAACCAGGTAAACGTTGGATTCGAACTCTTCAACACGCTTCATCAGCAGCTCGGCGTATTCGCGAGCAGGGCGCGGCATGAAAGGCGCACCAAAGCAGGTGGAGAAGGCTGGGTTGATGCCGGCCTCGGCACCCATCTCGGTAGAACCTACGCGAGCGGTGTAGCCAGACAGGAAGTGGTAAGCAGCGGCTTCCTTGGACAGGATGGAAACAGGTGGGATAACACCGGTAACGTCACAGGTCAGGAAGATAACGTTCTTTGGCTCGCCGGCACGGTTCTCTTCAACACGCATTTCAACGTGCTCCAGAGGGTAAGAACAGCGACCGTTTTCAGTCAAGCTGGTGTCGCAGTAGTCAGGCTCGCGCTTGTCGTTGTGAACAACGTTTTCAACGATGGCGCCGAACTTGATGGCATCCCAGATTACTGGCTCGTTCTTTTGAGACAGGTCGATGGTCTTGGCGTAGCAGCCGCCTTCCATGTTGAATACCGCACCTTTGGCCCAGCCGTGCTCGTCATCACCAATCAGGTAGCGCTCTGGATCAGCGGACAGGGTGGTTTTACCGGTGCCGGACAGACCGAAGAACAGGCAGGTGTCGCCGTCTTTGCCAACGTTGGCAGAGCAGTGCATTGGCATGACATCTTTTTCTGGCAGCAGGAAGTTCTGTACAGAGAACATGGCTTTCTTCATTTCGCCGGCATACTTGATGCCAGCCAGCAGTACTTTGCGCTGGGCAAAGTTAACGATAACAACGGCTTCGGAGTTGGTGCCGTCACGCTCTGGCTCACATACAAAGTCAGCGGCGTGCAGAATTTTCCACTCTTCTTTGTTCTTCGGGTTGTAGTTTTCGGTGCGGATAAACATGTTGCGACCGAACAGGTTGTGCCACGCAGTCATGGTGGTCACTTTAACCGGCAGGTAGTGGTCCGTATCTTCGGCCACGTGCAGGTGAGAAACAAAGGTATCAACCTCGGATACATACTCTTCAACACGGCTCCACAGGGCGTCGAACTTGTCGGCGGGGAACGGGCGGTTTACTGAGCCCCAGTCGATGCTGTCTGCAGTGGATGGCTCCTCAACAGTAAAGCGGTCAGCTGGAGAGCGGCCAGTGCGCTTGCCAGTTTCGGCAGCCAGTGCGCCGGTGTGGGTCAGATAGCCTTCACCACGCTCGATGGCCTGTTGGATCAGTTCTGCAGAGCTCAGGTCGGTGAAAACCTTGGGTGCCGTATCAGTTTGTGTCATGGGTTTGTGGTCCTGTGTACTCATGAAACTGCAGCGATGAGGGTTAAATTCACGGCTGCAAATTCAGTCAAATCCTGAAGCAAGGGGTACCTGCTCCGGGGGTTACAAATTTTGGGGGCGCTATTATGTCAGAAAATATCTGGGAAGCGAACCCAATATGGCGCTTTTTTGATCAGTGCAGAGTTTGATTGCTGCCGCCAAACAGACTGCCCAAATCCCGCTGTCCAAAGGTGTAGCTCTGATTGCAGAACTGGCAGTCGATTTTGATGATTTCCTGCTCCTGCAACAGCCGCTCAACTTCCAGCTTGCCCAGTGAAATCAAGGCATTGGCCGAGCGCTCGCGGGAGCAGCTGCAGGCGAAGTGAAGGGCTGCGGGTTCGAACAGGCGTACCTCCTCTTCATTGAACAGACGGTAGAGGATGGTGGCGTGCTCCAGCTCCAGCAATTCTTCGGGTTTCACGGTTTCTGCCAGATGCACGGCAGTTTGCCAAAGCTGGGTATTGTCTTCTTCGCTGGTCAGTTGGCGTGGCAGTGCCTGCAGCATCAGGCCGCTGGCTTTTTCACTGTCGGAGGCCAGCCAGAATCGGGTAGGCAGTTGCTCGGATTGGGAAAAGTAGTGCTCCAGGCATTCGCTCAGTTTTTCACTGTCGAGGGGAACCACGCCCTGATAACGTTCGCCTTTGTCCGGGTCGATAGTGATGGTGAGTGTGGCGTTGCTGCCCAGCAGCTGACGCAGATCGCGCTCACGGAAGTCGTCGCGACCGGTGTCAGGGTTGAGGCGAGCGATGCCTCGCAGGGTATTGTGATGGTTGCACTCGGCCATGACGATGGATACCGGTCCGTTGCCGCGTGCCTGCAGGGTGATAACCCCATCAAATTTCAGCGTGCTCGACAGCAGGCTTACTGCGGCGACAAATTCACCCAGTACGGTTTGAACGTTACCGGGCAGGTCCGGATTGTTGTCGGCGATTTGCTGGTAACTGTTGGCCAGAGTCACGATCTCGCCGCGAATGTCACTTTTATCAAACAGGAAACGGTGCATCAGGTCTTTGCTGCACATAAGTACTTACTCACACAGAATTCGACAGGGACCGGATTCTAGCACGGATAGTCTGTGGAAGGTCAGTAAAGGAACGTTGGGATGTGGCGGTGGCGCCTAGTGCAGAGCCTCGGGTAATTCCGGCCAGGAGACGGTTGCTGTGGCGCGTTTGACCTTTGCCTCTGGCCAGGTTTTGACTGTGCCCGGTGCCGACCCAGCGGTGAGCGTGGTGCCTTCGCCGGCCGTTGTCAGTAGCCGGCTGCCTATGGCGTTGCTCACCTCGACGGCGTGATCGCCTGCAATCAGCAATACGTCTATTTTGCCGGGTTCCAGATAGCCACCCCAGAAGGTGGTGCCGCGGATGCCCAGTGTGCCCAGCGGGGTGAGTACGACCAGTGGTTTGTCTTTTATATCAGGGCCGTCTTTGGCGATGGCACCGGTGACAGTCTTGAATACGCCTTTGACCAGTTGATAGGTGGCTCGCGATTGCCCTTGAACATTCAATGAGAAATTCTCAATCCGGTATTCGGTGTCGTCCCCCAGGGTCGTGCGGGTGCCGTCGCTAAAGCGCAGCAACGCTCGGGAGTTATGGCCTGTGATCAGGGTATCGCCCGGCCAGACCTGGCTGCCGCGGCTGGCGGTTTGCAGTTGCCCCTGATGAACGATTTGCAGTGATCCCTTGCTGAAGAGAATCTGCCCAGCTGCGGGTGCGGCGAGCAGGGATGGCGAAGCCAATGCCAGTATGAGCAATCCCAGAGCCAGCAAATTATTTGGCCACCAGAGTGGATGTTGTGCGCTCAGGCGTTGCCAGCGGTTCACTGGTCTTCAGCCTTTTTGCGGTCTTTGGCGAACTGCTCCAGAGCATCGGAAATTCGGGTTTCGTCCGGATAGAGCGCCAGTTCATCGATGAGGGTTTCCTCGGCTTTATCGAAGTCGCCGAACGAGGCAAAAATCATCGCTCGCGAAATCAGCTCATCCACATCGTCGCGGTTGTCCTTGAAAATGTTTTCTTCCAGCGCGCTGAGGTTCAGATCGATGTCATCCAGATCCTGATCAAAGGCCGGAGCCTCTGCCTGTGTCTGAGAGTCGACAAAGTCTTCATTGAGCTCGAGATCGAAAGTCAGTTCGGAGTCTTCCAGTTCTTCTGCGGCAAACGGCAGTTCTTCTGGAACCTCGGGCTTTTCCAGTGACTCGGGATCAGAGGCATCGGATGTGTCGGATGACAGGGTTGCGGAAAAGTCCACATGGGTGGAGATAATCTCGGACTCGGCGGCCGGTAAAATAATGCTGTCGAGGCCCTGCAGATTGTTGTCGAGAATGGTTTCCCGGGGCACTTGCAGGGTTTGCGGGTGGTTGTCGCTGGAGGTCAGCAGTTCTTCATCTTCTGGCAGCAGGTCAATGTCGTCCAGTGAGCTTGGATCGTCCTCCGGTTCATCGCCGCCATCGAGCTGCAGCGGAATGATGTCCTCTTCACCGAGATCCTCCGGTGCGCTTACTGGCCCCAGATCGTCATCAGCGCTGTTCTCCAGTACCGGGGTGGTCAGTGAGCCTGAATCCGCGGTCGCCCGGGCGGTTTCCTGACTGCGTTGGCCCATGCGAAAGGCCACCAGTACGGCGATGATCATGGCCAGCAGTGCCGACAGACCGCTGAGAACCCAGAACCATGGCCCTGCTGCCGGTTGCTTCTCGGTCAGTTGGCTGACGGGGTTGGCTGGTGCCGTGGCTGTGGGATCGGTAACTGTTGAGCTGGTGGTTGCCATTGCCGAGGGAGGCTCAGGCGATTGCGCAGGCACTGGATCGTTGCTGGTGGAAACCAGAGCGGGTTGATAATCGGCCGGCTGGATGTCTGCAGAAGAACTGAGATTGGCGCGTAGACTCTCTATTTCATCTCGCTGCAGGGCGATCAGCTCTTCCATACTTTTTATGTAGTCGGAATTTTCAATATTTTCGATGCGGCGCCTCAGATCTTCATTCTCGCGAATGATGCGATCCGCTGTTTCCTGAGTAATGTGGATCAGTTCCCGGATTTCCTCAATGGGCTTTGCATCGACCATGTCCTGAAGTTCTTCAGGTGCAACCACTGCCTGTTTGCCAAGGTGCAATTTACCGGACAGATGCTTGGAATTCGATTGGGTATCGGCGGGAGTTGTCCCGGTTGCTGGTATCGTCTGACGCTCACCGGGGGCCAGAGGAATGTTATGGGCAACATTGGCTGGCCGTGTATCTGACCAGCCGGGTTGCAGGTCCGCTGGCGGCAGATTGTCGCCCGATGGCAGTTGCAATCGAGCACCCAGCATCAGTTGGTTGGGGTCGCCATTAAGGAAGGCCCTGGGGTTATTGGCCAGCAACCACTGTTTGGTGCCTGCCAGTGAGTGGTCGCTGCCAAGGCGCCACTGCTCGGCGATTTGAGACAGGGTGTCGCCGCTGCGAATGGTGTAGCTGCCTCCCAGTGTGCCCGGCTCAAACGGTGCATTGGGTCGAGCTTTTACGGCTGTTGTGCGAGTCGCAGGTTTTGTTGGGGCGGGCGTTGATGCGGTGGCTGGCTTGGCCGCAACCGGTGGAGGATCCATTAACAGCGTGTACTCGCGGAATACCTGACCGCCGCTCCATGACAGCTCCAGCACCAGATCGACAAAGGGTTCGTTAATGGGTTGGCGACTTCTGATTTGAACTTGCAGCTCACCATCCATGGTCGTGGGGGTCAGTTTGAGACGGTAATTGTTGTTAAGTATGTCCAGATCGAGGGTATCTGCGGCTTCGGTGGCAGAAATCTGGCGAATTTTGATGTCGCCCGGACCGTAGTCGCCGTCACTGTCGAGAATCACCACGCTGGCAGTGAGAGGTTGGCCGAGGTAGCTGCTGTGACTCAGATCGCCCAACCCCAGTGCCTGTAGCTGGCTGGCACCGGTCAACAGTAATCCGGTCGAGAGGCTGCGAATGGCGGTACAAAGTGCCCGCTCGCGCCACTGCTTTGTGGGCGATGTTGCGGAGTGATGGGGCTGGCGGTTGTTGGGTGCAACGCGACTGGTCACAGGTAAATTCCTTTTGCTGGCCTCACGGTGTCTGGTGTAACAGACGATAGTCGACCCCTAGAGTGTAATCCATAACGGGGGGCTGCGTGGATTAATGCGCCGATTAAGTTGCATCGTAATTGATGGCGATCAATTCAGGGATCAGTTGCACTCCCGTTTGATTTTCTTCTCTAGGCTTTTGACTCGCTGTTTGCGCTCGGCCTCCGATACTTTGACGTCCTTGCCCTGTTTGTCGACAAACATGACCCGGCCGCTGATGGTTCTGAGTCGGTTGCGCAGATAGTCGCAATAAGCCTGCTGTTGACGGGCTTTGTTGCCGTTGTTTTTGTTGTGTTCGTATTGCTGTTCGGCTTTGCCGGGCTTGGTAAACAGCTTTTTGAGTTTTTGCTGCTCAGCCTGGCCCTGATCGATATTGGCGGGCTTGAGGGTATCGGAGATATCTTTGGCCTGATGTTTGTCGGGCGGTGGTGTGTCGCTGAAGTGCTTTTTGCCGTCTTCATCCACCCATTGATAAACCGCTGCCTGAGCGGGGGTGATCATCAGAACGAGCAACAGCAGGCGAATCATCATTCAAAATCCTGTTCGCGAAAACGGTGAATCTGGCGGCGTTGTTTCTTGGTGGGGCGATGCTCCGGTTGACCGATAATGCCTCTCAGGGCTTTGCGTTGTACGGCCTGTTCTTCCCTCTTCTGGATGCTTGCCGGGGTTTCCTGATACAGCAGTATAGCTTCCGGTGCCCCACGGCGTTGATCGGACAGCTTGATGACTTCAATTTCTTTTTCGTCCCAGCCCTGACGAACGGTCAAGTGCACGCCGGTTTCTATCTCTTTGCTGGGTTTTACCCGTTGTCCGCCGCAATGTACCTTGCCGCCATCAATGGCCTGTTTGGCCAGTGAGCGAGTCTTAAAAAAACGGGCGGCCCAGAGCCATTTGTCGATACGTACTTTTTCCATAGCTTGAGTTTGTACTTATTGGGGAATGATTTCATCAAAGTGATGGATGGCGGGATACTCGGTAATATCCCTTTGCTCCCGCTGACTGTCCGGTTGCTGGATGCACAGCAGGTGGCGAATACCAAATTCTTTGGCTGAGTCGAGAATGCGCACCGTATCGTCAATAAACAGAGTCCGCTCAGGATCAAAGGGTTCCTGAACGATCAATTGTTGCCAGAATTCCTGAGCTTCCTTGGGTTGCTGAAATTCATGGGAGGAAATTACCATGTGCAGCCATTGATCGATTTCGGTGATTTCCAGTTTCAGGTCGAGACTCTGTGGGTGGGCGTTGGTGATCAGCACCAGTCTTTTTCCCTGCTGTTTCAGAGCTTTCAGAAAGTCGACAACAAAGGGGCGAATTTGGATCTTGTGTTTGACTTCTTCTTTCAGGGCGCGAATATCCAGCTGCAGTGAATCTGACCAGAATTCCAGACAGTACCAGTTGAGAGTGCCCTCGTGGGCTTTGATGTGGGCCTCAAGTCGGCGGAAAGCTTCTGCCTCGTCAACATTGTGGGCCTGGGCATAGCGCTTGGGTAAGTGGGTCAGCCAGAAGTAATTGTCGTAGTGGAGGTCCAGCAGGGTGCCGTCCATATCCAGCAGGACAGTATCGATAGCTTGCCAGTCAATCATTCGGTGGTCTCTGTGGTTTTGTCTGTGTCAGCATTTGCTCTGTAGGTCTCAACAAGGCCGGTTACTATCAATATCTGAGCCAGATAATAGGTGTTCATAATCACCAGTCTGGCGCCATCAAAGGGAGCCAGAAATTTGTCGATGGCAATCACCGCATCCGACACCATAAAGCTGATGGCGCCCAATAAAACCAGCGCTGAACCGCGATGCAGTGCCGCCAGAGCCCCCATGCAACATATTGCCGTCATATATACGGTCACAGGGATTTTCAGTTCACCGGTCTCGGGAAGAATCAAACCCAGCATGGCAATATAAAAAATGGCAATGGCCAGCAGCATCAGTCGCTTGTCACCCAGCTGCCCCCGGCGTTTGAAAAATACCGAGATATAGATCAGCTGAGCACATAGAAAAGAGCTGAGGCCCGCGGCAAAGGAATGCTCAAAATTCAGTGCCAGCAGCATGTCCCCTGCGGCTGAAAACAATAGTGCCAGGGTCATAGGTGTGCGAACGGCAGTGGGCAGCAGTTTGTTGCAGCACAGAGCCAACCAGAGAATCGGACTGGCTTTCACCAGAAAATGCAGGGGATAGGGCAGTGCCAACATCGATAACAGGTAACAGAGCGACAGCGCGACGGCTACCATCAGCCATTGGCTGCCACACCAGAAGTTGTCGCGGTGAGGAGGGTGTTGTGAGGGTGTAGGGTTGGGCACACCGGATTCCTTTTAAAGAGTTTGATGACCAGCTTACGGCAAATGCTGGAGATGCTGAAGGGCTCTGGTTATGCTGCGGGGCCCTATTGAGCTGAAATCGAGGTCGATTCAAATGCAGCAGCTGTTAAACCCTGTTGTTGAACTCTGCCGTGAGGCAGGCCAGGCGATCCTTGATGTGTACCATGGTGGTGCTGACATGGGGTTACAGACAAAGGCTGATGATTCTCCTGTCACCCGGGCCGACCTGAACGCCCATAACATTCTGGAGCCCGGCCTTGAAAAGTTGTTGCCAGGCATTCCTGTGCTGTCGGAAGAAGGCGGCATACCGGATTTTTCAGTGCGTCAGCATTGGTCCCGTTATTGGTTGGTGGATCCTCTTGATGGCACCCGGGAGTTTATCAATCGTAACGGTGAGTTCACGGTGAATGTGGCCCTGATTGACAATGGCTGTCCGATTTTGGGTGTGGTTTATGTGCCGGTTTCCGGCGTTGCCTATACGGGGATTGCGGGTGGCGGTGCCAACAAAATCGTCGCCGATACGATACCGATTAATACCAGTAAGCTCACCGACCAGACAGGCAATGCTCGGTCATTTACGGTTGTGTCCAGTCGCCGATACGGTACCGAGGCTGTGGACCGATTGCTGGCCAAGCTGCCACCATCGCTTGGCGCTGTGGCAACGCGCCACATTGGCAGTTCATTAAAGATGTGCCTGATCGCCGAAGGCGCTGCAGATTTCTACCCGCGCCTGGCGCCAACCAGTGAATGGGATACCGCGGCGGCTCAGGCGGTGGTGGAGGCTGCCGGAGGTGCTCTGCTGGATCACAACTTGCGCCCACTGCGCTACAACCGCAAGGAGTCGTTGCTCAATCCGAATTTTTTTGTGGTGGGTGACAGGCAGTTTGACTGGGGTTTTCTGGTTGAAGGTAATAACTAAATGTTCCAAGCAGAAGTGCGGGTATTGGCTAAGCTTTAAAGCGCCCCAAAGAATAAGTAAGGCTATTTAACACAAGTCTATGGAGGTGCCTTATGGCCCAGCCCGCGGTTTCACTGGTCAACGTTGATTCCATGAATTCCTGTCTGATGCGCGAGCGGTTGCTGCAAGAAATTACTCGCTTGGAAAGGGATCTGGAGCGCCTGCAATGCAATGACCGCCGCGTAGACCGCTCACTGGAGCAGACCTATCGTGAAATGATTCACGCGCGACGGGAAATTCTCGGATCGCTGCCCAATTAGTGGGTTACTTGTAGTAGGTTACTTGCAGCAAATCACTTGGGCCATAACCGCATCAGCCAAGAAAAAATTGATAGGCTTCGTTATCGGTCTCATCCCAGAAGGGGTAGTTCAGCTCTTTGAGGAATTGTTTGAATTCGCCCCGTTCTTTTTTCGACACCTGCATGCCAACCAGCACTCTGCCGTACGCCGAGCCGTGATTGCGGTAGTGGAACATGGAAATATTCCAGCGCCCGGCCATCTGGTTCAGGAAGTTCAGCAGCGCGCCGGGACGCTCCGGAAATTCAAAGCGAATCACCAATTCATTATCGACCTGTGGTGCGTGGCCTCCCACCATATGACGGATGTGCAGTTTGGCCATTTCGTTATCGGTCATGTCCACCACCTGATAGTCTTTCGATTTTAATCGCTCGACCATTTCGAGTCGGTCCTGCTGATCGGGGGAAACCTGAATGCCGACAAAAATCCGGGCCTTGTCATCATCGGCGTAGCGATAGTTGAACTCGGTAATATTGTGTTTGCCCAGATCCTTGAGGAAGGACTTATAGGCACCGGGTTTTTCCGGGATGGTGACGGCCAGAATGGCCTCGCGTTTTTCACCGATCTCGGTGCGCTCGGAGATGTAGCGCAGGCGATCGAAGTTGGTGTTGGCACCGCTGTTGATGGCGATCAGAGTCTGATTTTCACAGCCACTATCCTCAACGTATTTTTTCAACCCTGCCAGCGCCAGTGCGCCGGCCGGTTCGTTGATGGCGCGGGTGTCTTCAAACACGTCTTTGATGGCGGCACAAATTTCGTCGGTGTTAGCGGTAATGACGCCGTCCACGGTTTCTTTCAGGACCCGGAAGGTTTCCTTGCCGATTTGAGCCACTGCGACACCATCGGCAAAAATGCCCACCTGAGGCAGAGTGACTCGACGGCCTTTATCCAGTGCGGCTTTCAGGCAGGCGGCGTCCTCAGGTTCGACGGCAAAGACCTTGGTTTCCGGGCGCACGTATTTGATATAGGCCGCCACTCCGGCGCACAAACCGCCGCCGCCTACAGGCACAAAAATGGCGTCGATGGGTTTGTTGTACTGGCGCAGAATTTCCATCGCCACAGTGCCCTGCCCGGCAATGACATCGGGGTCGTCGTAGGGGTGGATATAGGTCAGGCCTTTTTCCTTCACCAGTTTCTGTGCGTGGGTTGATGCCTCATCGTAGGTGTCACCGTGCAATATCACACGCGCACCACGAAATTTGACGGCTTCGACTTTGATAGCCGGGGTGGTGCGAGGCATGACGATGGTGGCTTTGACTCTGAGCGCCTGCGCCGACAGGGCCAACCCCTGAGCGTGATTGCCCGCGGAGGCGGCAATCACGCCACGGGCTTTCTCGGCTTCCGGCAGTTGCCTCAGTTTGTTGTAAGCTCCCCGAATTTTAAAAGAGAACACTGGCTGCAGGTCTTCACGCTTGAGCATAATGTTGTTGCCCAGTCGTTTCGACAGAAAGCGAGCGTAGTCCAGTGGTGTTTCTACTGCGACGTCGTAGATGCGGGCATCGAGAATGCGCTTGATGTAGCTCTGGGGCATGTTGTGGCCTGTGGTGAACTCGGGATGGGGATGAGCGCAGATGGTAATCCATTCATCTGTCTTTGATAAATGGGTGGGGCTGAAATTCTTTTGTGGACAGGGCGTCGCCCACCTATAATACCCCGCTCTAGAAACTTTCCGCTTTTACACTGAGACCACCATGACCCAGGACGAATTGAAACAGGCCGTTGCCAAGGCTGCCGTTGATTACATTGCACCCAAGCTCGACAGTGACAGTATTGTCGGTGTCGGCACCGGCTCAACCGCCAACTATTTCATTGATTATCTGGCGGAAATCAAAGGTTCATTCGATGGCACTGTGGCCAGCTCCGAGGCATCCGCCGAGCGTCTCAAAGGCCATGGCATTCCGGTTTACGATCTCAATGCAGTGGATGGCATGGTGGTTTATGTCGACGGTGCCGATGAAACCAATCCGGATCTGGAATTGATCAAAGGTGGCGGTGCCGCTCTGACCCGCGAAAAAATTGTTGCGGCGGTGGCCGATGAGTTTGTCTGCATTGCCGATGGCAGCAAGTGGGTGGATACCCTGGGCGCTTTCCCGTTACCGGTTGAGGTGATTCCGATGTCCCGCTCTCATGTGGCTCGCGAGCTGGTTAAGCTGGGTGGCGATCCGGTTTATCGTCAGGGTTGTGTGACCGATAACGGCAATGTAATCCTCGATGTTCACAATATGCAGATTACCAACCCCAAGCAGTTGGAAGCCGATATCAATCAGATCGTGGGTGTGGTGACCAATGGTTTGTTTGCTCAGCGCAATGCCGATGTGATGATGATTGGGCGCGAATCTGGCGTTGAGGTTATCAAGTAAGTTTTAAATTCGTATTTCTTTTCTCTGTCGTGGCGATCTGCGACAGCCATGGGTATCCGGAACACGCCGTGAATACATCCATGTAGGCTCTTCGGCAGCATCCATGCTGCCGAAGGTGTCCGGGTCCCCATACCTGCCACAGCTCTTCAATCCGGCTGAAGCTTCTTTCCAAAAAATGTTTTTGTACTCAGTGCGAAGTGAGATGCAGGGGGAGTGGGGTGACTGGTTTCCGGGGCTCCACAGACATGGATGTCTGTGAAGAGCCCCCACGGATGGGTTTACGGCGTCCCCGGAAACCAGTTGCCCCGCTCCCGCCGTTAGTACTGGACGCGAGCAGGGCTAAAAAAGGAAGTTAAGAAAAAATCCCTTTAAACAAGAAGAAGAAAATAATCGCCAATCCAGCACCGGCAGGCAGGGTAATCAGCCAGCTGGTAAAGATGGTGCCGATGACGCGCAGGTTCAGAGCGCCAATCCCGCGTGCCAAACCAACACCCAGAACCGCACCCACCAGAGTGTGGGTGGTGGAGATGGGTAGGCCGGTACCGGACGCCAGTACCACGGTGGCTGCGGCGCCCAGCTCGGCGGCAAAGCCGCGGCTTGGGGTCAGCTCGGTGATTTTCTTGCCGATGGTGGCAATTACCTTCCAGCCATAGGTGGCCAAACCAATCACAATACCGGCGCCACCGAGCAACAAAATCCAGCCAGGCATGGCGGTTTTGACGGCGATTTCGCCGGTACTTACCACGCCGTATACCGCGGCCAGAGGGCCAACGGCATTGGCCACATCGTTCGAGCCGTGGGCAAACGCCATGGCGCAGGCGGTAAATACCATCAGGATCGCGAACACCCGCTCAACACTGGCGTAGCGATTGTCTTCGTTGCCTTCGTCTTTCACTTTTCTCAGGAAGTAGATGCCGATCATCATCACAGCCAAACCGATCAGCGCGGCGATGGCCATGCTTTCCCCGAAGCTCAGCTTCATACCGATGTCTTTGAATACGTGCTTCAGGCCTTTGAGGATGGTGACCATGGCCATCAGGAAGCCCACAAAGAACATATAAATGGGAATGTAGCGCTGGGCGTTGGCGAACGGTGTGTCGGTGTTGAGAATGGATTTCTGGACGCTGCGGAACAGCATAAAGGAGATGGTGCCTGCCAGAACCGGCGATACTACCCAGCTGGCGACGATCTTGCTGACTTTGGCCCATTCAACGGCGTCGACGGAAATGCCCACGGCGGCAAAGCCGACAATGGCGCCGACAATGGAGTGGGTGGTAGAGACCGGCCAGCCCAAGGCGCTCGCGATCAACAGCCAGGTGCCTGCGGCAAGCAGGGCCGACATCATCCCGAACACCAGTAGCTCCGGCGTCATCAGCGGATTGGATGGATCAATAATGCCCTTGCGGATGGTGGAGGTTACTTCGCCGCCGGCGAGGTACGCGCCCAGAAACTCGAATACCATGGCGATCAGGATCGCCTGTTTGATGGTCAGGGCTTTGGAGCCTACCGAAGTGCCCATGGCGTTGGCGACGTCATTGGCGCCAACACCCCAGGCCATAAAGACACCGAAAAGACAGGCCAGAATCAGCAGTGTCTGGCCGTGTTCAGCTAAAATGCTCATTTATAATTCTCCGAAACGATTAAGTTGGTGGCTTGCGCGTAAATTGCGCGTTAGCGAGCCAGCAGCATTTGCAGGCGGGAGCCAACTTTTTGGGCTTTGTCGGCGAGCTCGCCGACCCATTCAATGATTTGGTAGGTAAACATCACGTCTACAGGTGGCAGGTCCTTTTCTACCTTGAACAGTTTGCTGCGAATGGAGATTTGCAATTTATCGGTTTTATTTTCCAGATCATCCAGCTTTTTGATCAGCTTCTGTACCAGTTTGACCTCTGGTCCGCCAAAACCGGCTTCCAATAGTTCATCCAGTTCATTGATGGCCGTCATGGCCTGTTCGGATGTGGCAATGGAGGCTTTGACGAAGGCGGTCATATCCTTGCGAATTTTTTTGGGCATGCGCATCTCACGGCCCAGCATGATGCCGGCGATGTCCTTGGCGCAGTTGGCGATTTGATCCTGCATCGACAGCAGTTCCAACAGGTCGCCCCGCGGAACTGGCAGGAACAGGCTTTTCGGCAGTTCCAGACGAATCTGTTTCTTCAGGTCGTCGGCCAGGTTTTCCTGTTCCGAGATCTTTTGCTGAATTTCCTCTGCTTTTTCCCAGTCTTCCTGATTGGATGCGTCGAAAAAATCGGCCAGTAACGCGGCGGCATTATGGGAAGCGGCCATATGCTCCTGAATGGGGGTGATGGGTGATTTGCCAAACAGGTTGGCCAGTGGGTTTGATATGGGCATAGCAAGGTCTCGTGTAGGTCGATTCACGCGCTGCGAAGTATAGAGGCACGGCGGTGAGAAAACAGCAGGAAATGACAGTTTTGTGTGGAAAATATGAATTTTTTATTGCCAGTTGATTTGCGTCAGTTTGATTGGCGGTATCCGCAGCGGTGTGTTTCTGGCTACAATTCCTGAAAAGCAATAATGAACAGGGAATTGGTATGAACGATACGGCCTCAAGTGGCGCCATTCAGGGGCAGGGTCAGTTGCAGACAGGCGCCGCCGACCGGGTGCTGGATCTGCGCTCGATACTGGATGATCTGGTGGCTGATGGTCGATTGGCCCAGGAAGACGCCAATGTGCTCTCCTCCCAGACCCGTTCGCGTGAGCAGGCGGCCATGCACCCATTGAGTTACGTTGCCAGTCACCATCTGGAGGATCAGGCCTGTCCGGGCAAGCTGCTCGATGAGCTGTCGTTGAGTGAGTGGCTGGGGGATAAGGCCGGACTGCCGCTGGTGCATATTGACCCTCTGAAGATGAACGTATCGGCCGTGACCGATGTCATGTCTTACGCGTTTGCCAAGCGTCACCGCATTCTGTGTGTTGATCTCAATGCCGATGAGGTGACAGTAGCCTGTGCCGAGCCGTACACCTCTTCCTGGGTGCCGCAGTTGGAGCATGTGGCTCGCCGTCAGGTCCGGCGCGTGTTTGCCGTGCCTTCCGATATTCAGCGCTACACCCTTGAGTTCTATACCCTGTCGAAGTCGATCAGCGGTGCCAAGGGCATGGCGGGTGCTTCCAATGTCACCAATTTTGAACAGCTGTTGGAGCTGGGGGCGTTAAAAGACCCTGAGGCCAACGATCAGCACATCGTCAATATCGTTGACTGGCTGTTGCAGTACGCCTTTGACCAGCGCGCCAGCGATATCCATGTTGAGCCCCGTCGCGATTGTGGTCGGGTGCGTTTTCGTATCGATGGTGTTCTGCATCAGGTCTATGAACTGCCTGCAGCGATTACCACTGCGGTCACCAGCCGGATTAAAATTCTGGGCCGGATGAACGTTGCGGAGAAACGCAAACCGCAGGATGGCCGGGTTAAGACCAAGACCCCCACCGGCAGCGAGGTGGAACTGCGGTTGTCGACGCTGCCCACCGCATTTGGTGAAAAGCTGGTGATGCGGATTTTTGATCCGGATGTGCTGCTGCGCAGTTTCGGTGAGCTGGGATTGACCGGAGACGACTACCGCCGCTGGCGCGGCATGATTGATCGCCCTCACGGCATTGTGCTGGTGACCGGGCCAACCGGGTCGGGTAAGACCACCACGCTGTACTCGTCACTGAAGCAGTTGGCGACCAGTGAGGTCAACGTCAGTACGGTGGAAGACCCCATTGAGATGGTTGAGGAGAGCTTTAACCAGACGCAGGTACAGCACAACATCGATCTGGATTTTGCCGCGGGCATTCGCATCCTGATGCGGCAGGATCCGGACATTATTATGGTGGGTGAAATCCGTGATCTTGAAACCGCTCAGATGGCGGTTCAGGCAGCATTGACCGGGCATCTGGTGCTCTCTACGCTGCATACCAATGACGCCGCCACCGGTATCACCCGTCTGCTGGATCTGGGGGTGCCGGGGTATCTGATCAAGTCGACGGTGATCGGTATTATGGCCCAGCGTCTGGTGCGAACTCTGTGCCCTCATTGCAAAAAAGAGGCGCAAGTGGATGCCGAGGCCTGGAAGCACTTGGTGAGCCCCTGGAAGGCCGCCCAGCCGAAAGTAGCTTACGAGCCTGAAGGGTGTCTGGAGTGTCGCAATACCGGTTATCTCGGGCGTCAGGGTATCTATGAAATCATGCCGTTAAGTGAAAGTTTGCATCGGTTTGTCGGCAGTGATTGTGACTTGGCCGGCATCCGCAATGCGGCCATGCGCGAAGGTATGCACTCACTCCGTTTGTCTGGCGCCAACAAGGTTGCTCAGGGGCTAACGACCATCGAAGAGGTGCTGAGCGTCGCGCCTGCGGGCGAAAATTCCGACTGATAGGGGTTATGTTGATCGTGGTCATAATGCCAGTGCCAAGTCATTGGCTAGACTTAATTCTTCCCTCTTGTTGCAGTAAGTCAGTACGGATTTTCTATGTTGCCTCTCGATCATATTCCCCAGTTGTTTCACCCGGACCTGCAGCAGCAAATTGACCTGTGGCAGGGGCGGGCCAGCGATGAGCAGCAGTCCCGGCTGCAGCGGTGCCTGCAGGCGTGTCCGGAGCTTAAACAACAGTTAGCCCGGGTGTGGGTGGCCAGCGATTTTGTTGCCAAGGGTGCTCTGCAGCAGTCGGCCGCGTTTGTCGACCTGTTGGAATCGGGCCTTTTGGGAAAAAGCCTGACGCAAGCACAAATGGCTGAGCTGCTGGACGCTCGCCTAAGTACTGGTGATGATCTGGACGAGGCTGGTTTTGACCGGGCTCTGCGACAGTTTCGCCGGGATATGATGCAGCGCATTGTCTGGCGCGACTTCTGCCGGTTGGGCTCGATGCAGGAAACGGTTGCCGATACCACCCATTTGGCCGAGGTAACGATTCAGGCGGCCATCCGTTTCCACTACGCCCTGCTGCAGCCCCGTTGGGGTTTGCCCATCGGTAAGAGCGACGGCAAGCCTCAGCCTATGGTGGTACTGGGCATGGGCAAGCTGGGTGGCGGTGAGCTCAATGTGTCTTCGGATATCGACCTGATTTTTACCTACCCCCAGAGCGGTAATACCGAAGGTGGGCGCAAGTCCGTCAGCAATCAGGAGTTTTTTGTCAAGCTGGGCCAGAAGGTCATCAACAGTCTCGATAACGTCACGGTTGACGGTTTTGTTTTTCGGGTGGATATGCGGTTACGCCCCTACGGCCAGAGTGGTGCGCTGGTGCTCAATTTCGATTCCATGGAAGAGTACTACCAAACCCAGGGGCGGGAGTGGGAGCGCTACGCCATGATCAAGGCCCGGGTGGTTTCCGCCAATGCCTGTGAGGGGGGTGCGGTTGCCGGTGAACAGCTGATGACCATGTTAGCTCCCTTTACCTACCGCAAATATCTGGATTACAGCGCCATTGAATCCATGCGCTCCATGAAAGCCATGATCAATCGCGAGGTGAAGCGCAAAGGTAAGCAGGGGGATGTCAAACTCGGAGCCGGCGGCATTCGCGAAATCGAGTTTGTGGTTCAGGTGTTTCAGTTGATTCGCGGCGGGCGTGATGCGCGTCTGCGCGAGCGGCAGGTGTTGATGTTGTTGCCGCTGCTGGAGAGTGAGGGTTATTTGCCTGAGGGTGCGGCCGAGAAACTGTCGAGTGCTTATATTTTTCTGCGCAATGCCGAGCACGCGATTCAGGGCTATCAGGACAAGCAAACCCAGAGTTTACCGGTGGATGAAAAAGACCAGTTGCGCATGGCCTGGACCATGGGTTGCGCCGATTGGTCCGACTTTGTTGCCGAGATGGATGGGCATCGCGAGTTTGTAAACAGCCATTTTCAGTCGGTGATTTCCGATCCGGAAGATGAGCAGCAACAGGTCTCCGAGTGGGCTGAATGGGAGGCGTTGTGGCTCGATGATCTGGACCGGGAGGGGCTTTGTCAGGCGCTTGAGCAGCAGGGCTTTGCGGAGAGTGAAGGCATTGCCAAGGTGATCGGCGACCTCAAAAAAAGCCGCGCATTGACCTATATGCAGGCCGAGGGGCGTGAGCGTCTCGATGGTTTGATGCCGCGCTTGCTGAAGGCGGTTCAGGCGTCAGCCGGCTCAGCGGAAACCCTCAGGCGTGTGACCCACCTGATTGAAGGTGTTTGCCGTCGGACTGCTTATCTGGTGCTGCTGATGGAGAATCCCGGTGCCCTGCAGCAATTGATCCGGCTTTGTGGTGCCAGCCCCTGGATTGCTGAGCAGTTGTCGCGACATCCGGCATTGCTCGACGAGCTGCTGGATCAGAGGGCGCTGTATCGGGTTCCGGATAAAGCCGAATTGCGCGATCAGTTGCGTCAGCATATGTTGCGCATCGAGCTGGGCGATCTCGAAGGGCAGATGGAGGGCTTGCGTTACTTTCGCATGTCGCGGGCATTGCATGTTGCGGCCTGTGAGGTCAGTGGCGCTCTGCCGTTGATGAAAGTGAGTGACAGCCTGACGTGGATTGCTGAAGTGATTCTTGAGCACGTGCTCGATTTGGTCTGGTCGCAAATGGTGTCACGCCATGGTGAGCCCGGCGTGAAAGAGGGTGAGCCGGCCCCAGAATTTATTGTGCTGGGTTACGGCAAAATGGGTGGTATCGAACTGGGGCACGGTTCGGATCTGGATCTGGTGTTTGTTCACAATGCGGATTCGAAATCCTATACCCGGGGTGAAAAATCCATCGACAATCAGAGTTTCTTTATCCGTCTGGGACAAAAGATTATTCATGTCCTCAATACCCAGACGCTGTCCGGTCAGCTCTATGAAGTGGATATGCGGCTGCGGCCCTCCGGCAACTCCGGTTTGCTGGTCAGCTCGCTGTCGGCGTTTGAAAAGTATCAGCGCGAAGAGGCCTGGACCTGGGAGCATCAGGCTCTGGTACGCGCCAGAGTCGTGGCCGGTGGCGAGAATCTGGCCCGAGAATTCTCCCGGTTGCGGCAGGGGATTCTGTGCCAGTCAAGAAACAGGGGCCAACTGGTGGCGGATGTGGTTTCCATGCGCGAGAAGATGCGTGAGCATCTGGGCAGCAAGGGAACTGAAACGCAGAAGGCTGGCCAGTTTCATCTCAAGCAGGATGCCGGTGGCATTGTCGATATCGAGTTTCTGGTCCAGTACGCGGTGCTCAGTCGTGCCGCGGAAAACCCTAAGGTGGCTTTCTGGAGTGACAACATTCGGATTCTGGGGGATCTGGTGGCTGAGGGGCTGATGTCTGAAGCGCAGAGTGAGGCGTTGATTTCTGCCTATAAAGCCTATCGCTCAGCCGGCCACAGACTGGCGCTGCAAAACCGCCCGGGGGTTGTGGGCGGTGACGAGTTTGCGGCTGAGCGGGCGGCCGTTAAAGCCATCTGGCAGGAGTGGCTGGGCAGTTAATCTGTCATTGCGAGGAGCATAGCGACGCGGCAATCTTGGCAATTACGTACCAGAACCAAGAGATTGCCGCGTCGCTGCACTCCTCGCAATGACGGTGGTTTAAACCGGTAATAAATAGAATTAAATGCTGGTTAACCAGCCATGCTGGTCTTCAGCCAAGCCCCATTGAATGTCGTTCAGGGTCTTGCGCAGTTTGTTGGTGGTGGCGCCGGGCTTGCCATTGCCCACCTGATATTCTTTGCCGTTGTGCAGCAGGGTACCCACCGGTGCCAATACCGCGGCAGTGCCTGACAGGGCCGCTTCACAGTCTGGCTTCTGGCTGCGCTCTAACAACTCCTCAACGCTGAGGCTGCGCTCTTCCACATTCATGCCCAGATCTCTGGCCAGCGTCAGAATGGAATCGCGGGTAATGCCATGCAGGAAGGTGCTGTCCAGTGCCTTGGTGATGATGGTGTTGCCATCAATCAGCAGGAAATTGGCGGCGCCGGTTTCCTGTACGTCGCCATCCGGGCAGAACAGGATCTGATCCACTTGCAGATCGCGCTTGGCGTTGAGGGTGGGCAGCAGGCAGCTGGCGTAGTTGCCACCACTTTTGATGCGACCCATGTGAGGTGCACAGCGCATGCCGTCCTCTTCCAGCAGCAGGCGCAGGGTGCTGTCACCGCCGCCGGCAAAATAGTCGCCCACTGGCGATACCAGAATGTATTGCAGTGATGTGGCCGAAGGGCCCGCGGCTTTGCCGATGGCGGGCTCGGTACCGATGTGAGTCGGGCGAATGTAAAGAGAGCCGGGTACTTCGGGAACCTGATCGGCAAAACGCTCGACAATGCCGTTGATCATTTGGCGGGTTTGCTCGGCGTCAATGGCGGGCAGGGCCAGCAGGTCGCTGCTTTGGGCAAAGCGGGCAATATTGCAGTCCATGCGGAAAATCTTGACGCTGCCGTCGCTGTGACGAAACGCCTTCAAGCCTTCAAAGCAGGTGCTGGCGTAGTGCAGCACATGGGCGCCCGGATGCAGGCTGATGCTGTCGCTGCTGACAATCTCATGGTTGCCCCATTTTTCGCCGTCGAACTGGGTCAGGGCCATTTCTGGCATAAAAACGCTACCAAAGGCAGTCATAGGGGGAAACCTCAAGATTATCTGTTGTCAGTACAAGGGCGGGAATTGTAATTAGCCTGCCATAAAATTGGAATAGTGCTGCTGCTTCTATAGACAGATTGCCGGTGACTGCAGCGGTGCATATACGGTATCATGCGCGGCTTTCAACTCTAGGGTGTAGGGCATTAATGGCGAATCGCAGTATCTTGATTATCGGGCCTTCCTGGGTGGGCGACATGGTAATGGCGCAATCCCTGTTTATTGCCCTCAAGCAAAGCGAACCGGAGGTTGAGATCGATGTGCTGGCACCAGCCTGGAGTCGGCCGATTATTGAACGCATGCCCGAAATTCGCGACAGCATTGATATGCCCATCGGTCATGGCCAGTTGTTGCTGAAAGAGCGGCGCATTCTGGGTGAAAGTCTGCAGGGTAAGTATGATCAGGCCATCGTGCTGCCCAATTCTCTCAAGTCCGCTCTGATTCCCTATTTTGCCAAGGTTCCGAAGCGCACCGGCTGGCGCGGTGAAATGCGTTATGTGCTGCTTAACGACATTCGCAAGCTGGATAAATCCTACTACCCGTTGATGGTTGAGCGCTTTGTGGCGCTGGCGCATCCGAAAGGTGCGATTCTCGAGCAGCCATTGCCCCGCCCCGCCTTGCAGGTCGATAACGAGCAGGCTGCAGCGCTGCGAGACAAATTCCAATTGACGGATGAGCGGCCGGTGCTGGCTCTGTGTCCGGGGGCAGAATTTGGCCCTGCCAAGCGCTGGCCGGAAGAGCACTACGCGGCTGTGGCCCGTGAAAAAATTGATCAGGGTTGGCAGGTGTGGTTGCTCGGTTCGGCCAAGGATCAGCCGGTTGCAGAGACCATTGTTGAGCACCTGCAGCCGGAACAGGCGGATCACTGCCATATTCTGGCAGGCGCCACTGAGCTGGCCGATGCCATTGACCTGTTGTCTCAGGCCGATGCGGTCATCAGTAATGATTCTGGATTGATGCACATTGCCGCAGCGCTGCAAAAACCGCTGGTGGTGGTTTACGGTTCCACATCTCCGGGTTTTACCCCGCCACTGTCAGAACGGGTAGAAGTGGTTCAGTTGGAGGTGGATTGCGGTCCATGTTTTGAGCGGCAATGTCCGCAAGGGCATCTTAAATGCCTGAAATTTCTGTTGCCGGGGCAGGTGCTGGATGCGTTGCAGCGCGTGGTTGCCGATGAGCAGGTGCTGGAGGTGTCTGCCTGATGCGCCGAGTACTGATTGTTAAAACCTCCTCCATGGGGGATGTGATTCACACCTTGCCGGCATTGACGGATGCCAAGGCCGCCTGCCCGGATATCGAGTTTGACTGGGTGGTGGAAGAAGGGTTTGCGGAAATTCCCAAATGGCACCCGGCAGTCAGCGATGTGATTCCGGTGGCGATTAGGCGCTGGCGCAAGAGTGTTTTTAAAACCATGGGGTCGACCGAGTGGCGACAATTTCGCAACCTGGTCAAGAAGCACCACTACGATCTGGTGATTGATGCTCAGGGCTTGTTGAAGAGCGCCTGGTTATGTCGCCTGATTAAGGCGCCGGCAGCGGGCTATGACAAACACTCGGTACGCGAACGGCTTGCCAGTCTGGTCTATCAGCATCGCTTCTCCGTGCCCGTGGATATGCACGCCGTGGAGCGGACTCGAACCCTGTTTGCCAAGGCGCTGAACTATCAGAAGCCTGAGTCCAAGGGACAGTATGGTTTGTCCCAGAGCCGTTTTTGCACAGCCGTAGATGCGCAACCCAACGTCGTGTTTCTGCACGGCACTACCCGGGCGGATAAACACTACCCGGAGATTTACTGGAAGCAGTTGGCCGAACGACTGGGCGCCAAGGGTTTTCAGGTGCGCATGCCGTGGGGGAATGACAATGAGCGAAAACGCGCCGAGCACATTGCCAGAGGACTGGAGCATGTGGAAGTGCTGCCCAAACTCAATCTGGCCGGGGTGGCTGGCGTGTTGGCACAGGCATCGGCGGTGGTGGCAGTGGACACCGGCCTTGGTCATCTGAGTGCCGCATTGAATATTCCGACCGTCTCCCTCTATGGTCCTACCAATCCGGGTTTGATTGGCGCCTATGGTGAAAACCAGATTCACTTGTGCGCATCCCAGATGGATCCTGTCGATGCGATAACCGATCCCGAGGTATTTGCGCCGCTGACCCCCGAGCGCTTGTTGCAGCATCTTGAGCCCATGTTGGGGCTATAATTTATTGACCGTTAACGATCTGGAGCAACCGTGAAGCTGGCCTTTGCCCTGTACAAATATTTCCCTTATGGCGGTTTGCAGCGCGACCTGTTGCGGATTGCTGAAGCCTGTCATAAGCGCGGCTGTGACATCCGCGTCTATACCTTTGGTTGGCAGGGCGATATTCCCGATTGGATTGATGTGCAACTGATTGGCAAAAAAGGCTTCAGCAGTCACAAAAAAAACCGCCATTTTCTGGAGTCGGTACAGCGCCATATACAGCAGCATCCGGTGGATGCGCTGATAGGTTTCAATAAAATGCCGGGTCTGGACATCTATTACGCAGCAGACGGCTGTTACGAGGCCCGAGTGACGGAGCTGTATGGCAACGTCTACCGTATGGGTGGGCGCTACAAACATTTTTCGGCCTATGAAAACGCGGTATTTGGAGTCGAGTCGAGCACCCAGGTGTTAATGATCTCCGCTTTGCAGATGCCGATCTTTCAGCAGTACTACGATACTCCTGATGAGCGCATGCACCTGTTGCCGCCGGGCATTGCCCGGGATCGAGTGGCCCCGGATGATGCCGATGCAATTCGTCAGCAGTTTCGTGATGAATTCAATATTGCCGATGACGAGCGTTTGCTGCTGATGGTGGGTTCCGGATTCAAAACCAAGGGTGTGGACCGGGCGGTTAATGCCATGGCGCAGTTGCCCACAGAAGTGCGCGATAAGACCCGCCTGTTTGTGATTGGTCAGGATAACCCCAAAGGGGTTGTTAAACAGGCCAAAAAGCTTGGGCTGGGCGACCGCTTCCAGGTGTTTGCCGGCCGCGATGATATTCCCCGGTTTATGATGGGATCGGATTTGCTGGTACATCCGGCGCGTCATGAAAATACCGGCACGGTGTTGCTGGAAGCCTTGGTGGCAGGGTTGCCGGTGCTGGTAACCGATGTCTGTGGTTACGCTCACTATGTCAAGGATGCCGATATGGGGGTAGTGATGCCATCGCCATTTTCAGAGGGCATGCTGGCGGCCAATATGAAATTTCTGTTGTCGGCCGATGACGATCAGCGTCACATCTGGCGTAAGCGCAGCAAGGTGTTCGCGCAGCAGGCCGACATTTACAGCATGCCTGAAACGGCGGCGGAAAAAATCATCGAGATTGCCCGGGCCAAACAATGACGCTGATTCTCAATCCGGATTTCGAACGTCTGTGGCAGGACAAAGACCCGTTTGCCGAGGTGGATCTAATTCAGGGCAAGGTCTATCGCCAGTTGGAGGCACGCCGGACCCTGCGCTTTGAGATTGATGGTAAGGGCTACTTTCTCAAGTCTCACAAGGGGGTGGGTTGGCGCGAAATAGTTAAAAACCTGTTGCAGCTGCGCTTGCCGATTCTGGGGGCTGCCAATGAAAAGAATGCGATTCTGAAATTGGAAGAGGCTGGTGTTGCAACCATGTCCATGGCCGCCTGTGGCAGTCGCGGTCTCAATCCGGCGCGGCAGGAATCGTTTATCGTTACCGAGGCAATTGAGCCCTCCATTTCACTGGAAGACCTGGCCATCGAGTGGCGCACACAGCCGCCCACTGCCGTGGAAAAGCGTCAATACATCAGGGCTGTGGCCGAGATAACCCGGCGTATGCACGCTGCCGGGGTCAATCATCGCGACTTTTATATCTGCCACTTTTTATTAAGTTCGGCTGAAGGTGCGGAGTCTTTGGATCTCAAGTTGATCGATTTGCATCGAGCGCTGATTCACTCAGATATGCCATTTCGCTGGCGCCTCAAAGATTTGGCCAGCCTTTATTATTCGGCTTTTGATGTTCCATTGACCCAGCGTGACAAGCTGCGCTTTATCCGCTGTTACAGTGGCGTACCTCTGCGGGAGGCTCTGCAGCGTGACGCTGTGTTGTGGAAGAAAGTTCGCAAGAAGGCCAGAAAACTCTACAAGAAGGCGTTGCGCAAAGGGATTGTGCGGTGATGTGGGTAAACGGCATTGGTGATGACCTGCCGGAAGCCCGGCAGGCATTTGCTAGCTTGACGTCAGTCTTAGATTTGCAGGGTGAGGTGGTTTCCAGAAGTAAATTGGGTACGGTTGAGCGGGTGCTGCTGGATGGCCGTTACTACTTTGTAAAAAAGTATTTCAATGCCGGTGATGGCGTTGCCAATTTTTCGCCCGTCAGTAAGGCGCGCAGGGAGTGGCAAAATCTGCAGTTATTCCAGCGCTGGGGGTTGCCGGCCGTGGATCTGGCTGCTTACGGTGAGGTGTCGTATTTTTCCCGGCCGCGAACAGCTGCTCTGGTGACTCTGGGAGTCGATGGCTCGGACGATTTAAAAAGCCTGTTTGATAAGGGGTCGCCCAAATTGCAGAACGCCGAATGGGTGGATGCTGTGATGGCTCAGGTGGCTCATGCAACCCGGGTGATGCATCAGCACCGCTTTGCGCACAATGACTGGAAGTGGCGCAATATTCTGGTGCGTGATGATGAGCAGGGGCGCCCTGAAATTTTTATGATTGATTGTCCTTCCGGCATGTCGTGGATCAATCCGTTCTTTGAATACCGCAGAATTAAAGATCTTGCCTGCCTTGATAAGGTTGCCTCAAAAATCTTGGATCAGGATCAGCGTTTGCGGTTCTATAAAATGTACACTGGCTCGTCTGACCTGACGGCCAAAGATCACAAAGTGATTGCCAAGGTGCAGGGCTTTTTCAAGGGGCGGGAATAGCGGTGCTGAAAACGGGCTGGGACAAACTTGCCGAGGGTGAGCGGCAGCCGCAGTTGCCTTTACAGCTGGAGGCGCCGCAACTGCAATTGCAGCAATGGTTGCGGGTGCTGCCGGGTAAGCGTTATGTCGCCAAGGCGCTGCTTAATGACAGCTTGGTGCTGGTTAAACTGTTTTTGGGTGGTCGTGCTCAAAAAAAGGTTGAGGCTGAAATTGCCGGGTCTCAGGCGCTGGCTGAGCGCAACTTGCCAACCCCGGAGCTGCTGGCATCAGGAGTGTCTGGCAACCGGGGTTGGGTTGTTTATCAGTGGTTGGATCAAGCGATCACGTTGCAGCAACTGGCTGGAATCTCTGTTGAGGGTTTGTCGTCGAAGCATCAGCGGTGTCCGGAGTCGGTGTTGCAGGTGGCGGAATTAATCGCTCGAATGCACGATGGGGGCTTGATTCAGCAGGACTTGCACCCCGGTAACTTTATCTTTGCGTCAGGCCAGTGGTGGGTTGTGGATGCTGCAGACGTAGTTCTCTCAGCAGAGGCAGAGGCAAAAAAACAAAACCTGGCGGTTTTTCTGGCTCAAATACCACCAGTCTGGGTGTCGGATGTCCTCAATAAACTTGAATCAAGCGAGTCTGATCACGACGATGTTGTTGCCATGGCTCACAAATGGCGAGCCTGGCGGGCTCTGGATTTGGCCCGAAAAAGCCTCAGGGATTGTACGCTTTTTCAAGTAAATCAGACAGTTAGAGGCTTTTCCAGCGGTTGGCGTGACGGTGTTGCAATCCCGTCTGATTGGGACACGCTGCTGGAGCAGGGGGAGCGGCTAAAAGACGGAGGCAGTGCTACGGTAGGCCTGATAGAATACGGCCAGCAAAAATTGGTGCTCAAGCGTTACAACCTGAAAAACTGGCGTCATTGGCTGAAGCGTTTCTGGCGGCCAACCCGGGCCTGGCACAGTTGGTTTGTCGGGCATCGTCTTAGAGTGCTGGGGGTGCCAACGCCAAAACCGTTGGTTATGGCTGAAGAGCGATTCGGGCCGCTGCGTGGCAGAGGCTTTCTGCTCAGTCAACAGGCGCCCGGAGACGATATCCTTGTTGCCTGCAAGGATGCCGAATCCACCAGAGCGGTGGCGGCTGATATTGCCGCCATGCTGAAGATTTTCATCCGTGAGAAAATCTCGCACGGAGACTTTAAGGGCACCAACCTGCTGTGGGACGGTCAGTTGCATCTGATCGATCTCGATGCGGTGCAGTGGCATCGCGATCACGGCAAGTGGCGAAAGGCCTTTGGGAAAGATATCAGTCGATTGTTGCGCAACTGGCCGGAAGGCTCGGAGCAGCACAGAGTGATGTCAGAGATGATTAAAGAATTACATTTTTAGATTTTAGAGAGAGGGAAGTTCCTCGTGTCATTGATTGTTTTAGGTTTATCCGGAGCGCTGAATCACGATCCGTCGGCGGCTTTGTACATTGATGGAGAATTGGTTGCTGCAGCCGAAGAAGAGCGTTTTGTGCGTGACAAGCACGCCAAGAATCGCATGCCTTATGAGTCTGCCAAGTTCTGTATTCAGCAAGCCGGAATCAAGCCTTCCGATATTGATGTGGTGGCCATCCCGTTTGCGCCAATCAGTCTGAAAGATCCGGCTCGCTGGCACTACGCCAAGCGCTACTGGTATGCCCCTGACCGTGCTCTGGATGCATTGTTTAATGGCAATCGCCGCTATCGTCGTTACCGCAACAAGGTGATTTGGTTGCTGGAGCAGTTGGGTATTAACCCTAAAGAAGTGGAGCTGGAATCGGTAGAGCATCACCTGTCTCACGCCGCTAGCGCCTATTACTGCAGTGGCTTTAAAGAGAAGACCGCCATTATGGGGATTGATGGTAAGGGCGAGTACGCCACCACCTTCTTTGGCTACGGCGAAAACGGCAAGATTCACAAGATCAAAGAGTTTTACGACCCGGATTCACTGGGTGGTCTCTACGGTGCCATCACCGAATTCCTCGGCTTTGAGATGCTCGATGGTGAATACAAGGTGATGGGTATGGCGCCCTATGGCGATACCTCCAAGTATGATCTGTCTCGGCTGGCCAAATTTGAAAAAGGCGAGCTGAAAATCAATACCGAGTACGCCAATGTGATCGGCCTGCGCCGCTATAAAGACGGGGAAGGCAAAGGCTATTATTTCTCGCCGAAATTGATTGAGTGGCTGGGAGAAAAGCGCGAAGGTGATATCGCTGACGAGCCATACATTCATTACGCTGCGTCCATGCAGAAGTTGTTTGAAGATCTGGCTCTGCAAATGATGGATTATTATCTGGGTGACATCCTCAAAGAAACTGGCAAGCTGGCCTTTTCTGGTGGTGGCGCACTGAACGTTAAGCTGAACCAGAAGATTGTCGCGCGCGATGAGCTGAAAGAGCTGTTTGTGCAGCCGGCTTCCGGTGATGCCGGTACGGCCATTGGTGCTGCGGCTTATGCGTCAGAAATGCGTGGTGTGTCTGTAGAAAAAATGGAGCATGTTTATCTCGGTCCAAGCTACACCACCGAAGAAATTATCGCTGCCTGCGAAAAGCATCCGGAAAAACCCAAGTACAAAAAAGTACGCAATGTGCCCAAGGATATTGCCAAGATTCTGGCTGGTGGTGATCCGGTTGCCTGGTTTCAGGGGCGTATGGAATTTGGTCCTCGCGCTCTGGGTGGCCGTTCCATTTTGGGTTGCCCAAGTGTCGACGGTGTTGCTGATCGTATCAATGAACAGATCAAATTCCGCGAGCGCTGGCGTCCATTCTGCCCAAGTATGTTGAGCCGGGTTGCACCAGAGATGTTCAAGGTGGATCACCCCGCTCCCTACATGACCTTCACGTTTGAGGTGAATGAAGACTGGAAAGATCGTGTGCCTGAAGTGGTTCACGAAGACGGCACTGCTCGTGCTCAGGCATTGCAGCCCGGTGTCAATGACCCCTACTACAAGTTGATGGAAGAGATGGAAAAACTGACCGGTAATGCGGTGGTGATGAATACCTCTCTGAATCGACGAGGTGAGGCGATGATTTGCTCGCCGCAAGATGCGCTGAATATGTTTTTCGGATCGGATTTGCAGTATCTGATTATGGAAAATGTGTTGGTGGTAAAGGAAGGCTGATGAGCGTGTTAACACGATTGCTCTGGAAGTCTTTATCGAGACAAAACCGAGACTATTTTCTATCAAAGGTACCGGCTCATGAGCAGGGTCCTTATAACAAAATTCTGTCGAATAGAGCGGAATTTCCAGCTGCTTATGATACGAATAAAGTGGTTTTTATTCACGTTCCCAAGGTGGCGGGGAGCAGTCTTGTTAATCCGTTATTAGAGGGTAAATGGGTTGGCCATTTGCCTCTAAGTTATATTGAGTCCTTCCAGGATTCACGTTATCAGGACTATTTAAAGGTGGGTTTTGTCAGAAATCCATGGTCTCGACTGGTTTCCGCGTTTAACTATTTGTCATCTGGAGGCGCCCCGAAAAGAGATGGCAAATGGGTTGATATGGTTAATGGTTTCAGTGATTTTAATGATTTTGTTGAGCATTGGTTGAGCCCTGAAAATATCTATAAGCAAATGCTTTTTGTTCCGCAGTTGGATTTTTTGACGAATTCAACAGGGGCGATTGGTGTCGATTATTTAGGCCGATTTGAAACCATAGAATCTGATTTTGATGAGATTAGTAAAAAATTAAAAATAAAATCAAACCTTCCAAGAAATAATGTTGGAACAAAAGTCGATTATCGCATCTTGTTTTCGGATAAATCCGCTGAAAAAGTGGCTGAAATATACAGGCAAGATATCTCAGCGTTTGGTTATAAATTTGACTAAAGATAAATTATGAAAGTACTTCAGTTATGCCATAGCTATAACCCGCCATTTTTGAGTGTTGCGAAGCAATATGAATTGCTTCTGCAAAATTCTTCATTTGAGGTGGTGACTGTTTTTCTTAAAGGGGAAAACAATAAAGAAGTTCTTGAAGAGATGTCAGGTGAAGTAATTTTCTTAAATCTTAAAACGTCAGATCTTAAAGGGCTGAAGTTAAAGGCGATAAAAAAGGTTCGTGAAATTTGCAGTAAGGCTGACTACGAGTTCTGTGTGGCCCAGCGGTATAAATCTATTTATCTGGCTCTCCATGTCAAAGGATTGTATGTGGTTGGTGTTGCTCACATTGTTGATGTTTTTAATAACTTTTTCAGGAAGATTTTTATTAAGTCAAAGAAAAATCGATTATTTCTTCTTGGGGTTTCCAAGGCGATCAGGGACGACATTAAACATTCACTGCCTGATTACCCTGAAAATAATATAAGTTATCTGTACAACAGCTTGAATTATTCGGATTTAAGAAAAGAGTTGGTTGAAAAAGATAAAGCTAGAGCCTTTTTGGGTTTGCCAGAGGATAAATTTATATTCGGCAATGTTGGAAGGCTGCATGAGGTTAAGGACCAGGAAACTTTGATTCGTTCCTTTGGCGGTTCTTACAAAAATATGCCAGATTCGCATCTGGTATTAATGGGTGAAGGGAAGCTCAGGAGATATCTTGAGGGGCTGGTTGATGAGCTGGGTCTCAGTCATTGCGTGACTTTTACTGGCATGGTCCCTGATGCTCGACTTTACCTTAAGGCTTTTGATTGTTTTGTTCTTTCTTCGAAATTTGAAGGGCTTCCTGTTGCCTTGCTTGAAGCATTTGCCGCTGAAATACCCTGTATTGCGAGTAGGTGTACGGGGAGCGAAGAGGCGATAGAGGGCGTTGGTTGGTCTTTTGATGTGGGAGATGCAGCGTCGTTGAGTGAGCATATGCAAGCTGTGTATAAGTTGACTGAGGACGATAGATTGCAGGTTCAGCAGAGGATTAATGAAAAAGTTTTTTCTGAATATGATGTCTCTGCAGTGTCAAGCTATTTTAAAGGTCTGCCTTTTGTTTCCGGAGTTTCTGGGTGATGAGTCGCTTGAAGGTTTTAGCGCTAACGCAATATGACAGGATGCCCAACTGGGATCTTTTTTATCAAGAATTAGGTCGTCATGTTGATTTGGACTTTAAGAAATTAAATAAGAAACAACAGGTAAATTTAAAAAAATATTTCAAAAGTATCGATGTTTCTAGTTATGACAGGATTTTTCTGGAGCTGAGATTTAAGCAGCAGTTACGTCAACGGCATTTTTTGGGTGGTCTGCCAAATTTGGTTGAATATGAGACAGATGCCAATCAAAATTATAAAAAAGGCGGGAAATATGAAGGTGCATGGTCAAAGTACTATTCATCACTAACCAGTTTAAGAGTTATATCGACAGGCTTTAATGTTTCAAATAGGTTGCGGCGTGAAGGTTTTGATGCGCGCTTTGTTCCTAAAGGGTACAACGAATCGGAAATTAAATGCCTGAATAAAAAGCGTGATATAGAAGTTGGATTCATTGGCCGCGTCGAGAAGGCCGCCTACGATAAAAGAAAAGAGTTTCTCGATGAGTGCGTAGAGAAGCTTGGTCTTAAGCTGATCAGGACAGAGCCCGGGGAAGCTTATAACAAAATGCTTAACCGGATTCGCTTTTTTGTAAGTGCTGATCACGGCTTGGGCGAGTACATGATTAAAAACTATGAGGCAATGGCTGCTGGCTGTGTTCTTTGCTGTTATAGGCAGGGTAATGGAGAAGAAGAGGCGTTAGGTCTTAGAGATATGGAGAATGTTGTTCTCTATGGTGATGCCTCCGAGCTTCAGGAAAAGCTGGCAATTGTCAGGGCCGATAAATCTTTAGAAGATGCTATTGCAAAATCTGGACGTCAATTGGCAGAAAATAACTTTGGCCTTTCTTGTTTGGCAGAGAAAGTATCCGAAGAGTTGATTGAGCCTGTAATAAAGACTCGTGAACAAAGCCTTTCCGAGAGGCTTCTTGCATATATTGGTAAATAAATGAAGTCTATCTGCTTTGTGATTCCGTATTTTGGTCCTTTTCCATTTTGGATGGCGTATTTTCTCGAGAGTTGCAGGCGCAATGAATCGGTTAATTTTTTCCTTATAAGTGACAACGATCAGCCTACTGATTTGCCGGAGAATTTCATGTATAAAAAAATGGAATTTTCCGAATATAAAAGCCTTGTCAGTAGTAAGTTGGATGTTGATTTTAACCCTGAGTCAGCTTACAAACTTTGTGATATTAAGCCAGCTTATGGATTGCTTCACTATGAAGAGATTGAAGAATTCGACTTCTGGGGATTCTGTGATATTGATCTGATATTTGGCGATATTCGCAGTTTTATGACAGATGAGGTTTTGTCCCGGTTTGATTTTGTGAGTGCCTTTGGACGCAGGGTGTCAGGGCATTTTTTTCTTGTTCGTAATAATGTCGAAAATAATTCGGTGTTCAAAAAGTGTGCTGACTGGAAAGTAGCTTTTGAGG
The DNA here is from genome assembly GCF_040362265.1 of Candidatus Pelagadaptatus aseana. NCBI lineage: Bacteria > Pseudomonadati > Pseudomonadota > Gammaproteobacteria > Cellvibrionales > Cellvibrionaceae > Candidatus Pelagadaptatus > Candidatus Pelagadaptatus aseana. Next base: position 377,665 of record NZ_BAABNJ010000001.1, on the reverse strand, counting down.
ATGTTGAACATCATTGTTTTGATGAGAAATCTTTTTCAGATTTGTTTATTAAGTTTAAAAACCATCCGGATTGGTCTAAAAGGCTGCTGTCCAAAATCTTCCTGCCTTTAAGTCGGAGGTCCTTATTTAAGGAGCGTTATTCGACGCCTGGTCTGCGTTATGATTGGGTGGATGGCAGTCGAAATTTTCCCACAGAGTGGTATTGGAATTCTGGAGTGCTGACAAATAATGCCGCCAGCGAAAATTTTCTGTACTTTCACTTTTTAAAGTGGAAAAGGGAGTGGGCTGGAGAGGCTCATGTTGACCCTCTGGTATCCCAAAGCTGGAGAATAGATTCTGCAGGCTTTCATTGTCTTTGATGTTTGAATTCTGGTTGTAATGTGAGAAAGCTAAAAGTACTAACACTGTTGTTGATGGGAGACCGAGACGCAGTTTCTATTCATCAGGTACACGGCAATATCCTTAAGTCTATAGACGATGTTGAAAAGTCTGATGTTGTATTTATTTCGGGTGACTGTGGGAATATTGAAGTTTTTCCAGATAGTTGCGGCCATAGGTTTCTGTGCGAAAGCAAAAGAATGGTTACCAAAGCCCATCGCACATTGAACTTCTTTTCCAGATGTCGCTTTGAGCAGGCTCTCGGGAAGTTGATATCGAATTATGACTTGGTGATAACAGATGGTTTGTTGACTTCGGCTCTCATTTCTAAGGAAGTTACTTCACTAGCGGTGAAATGTTTGACCGTGGTTCACGGGGAAGTGTTAAAGATCAAACCGTTGGTTAAACGGCGTCTTGGTTATCTTTCGTCGGAGCTGTTTTTTTATTCCTGTGTTTCAGGGGCGGTAGAGACTTCTCTAAATGAATCACTTGATCTTAAGAACGCTAATGTTGAGGTTATTTTTAGCGGTCTGGATGTGAAAATGTTAGCCGACAGGCGCCTGGAGCGACAGGCCTCCAGAGCTATTTTCGAGTTGTCTGACGATGATTTTGTTGTAGGTTGTTTGGCTCGAATAGAAAAGCATAAGGGAATTAAGGAGCTGGTAGTTGGGTTTCGACGTTACTTGAAAGGCAATCCAAAAGCTAAGCTGCTGTTGATTGGTGATGGTAATGAATTTGACGCTGTCCGTGATTTTTGCCTAAGTGAAGGTATTAGCGGCTCGGTTTTAATGCCTGGCTATTTAGAAAATGCGGATCAGTATTTAATGGCGCTGGATGTTTTTGTTCTCTTGTCCAAGGCTGAAGGTTTAGGTTTGTCTGTACTGGAAGCGCAACTGGCGCAGTTGCCGATTATTTTAAGCGATATACCTGTTTTTAGAGAGATTCAGGCTCGATCGGATTCTGAGTTCTGTCAGGTAATTGGTTCCGATGATGAGCTTGTTGGCAGTTTAACGTTGATGGATAAAAAAGATAAGTGGCCTGTTGATTACGATTTGACATGGTTTGATGTTTCTTCAATGAAAGGCGCTTATCGAAAGCTCGTAAGTAGGATGATGGAAATTGAATGTTAAAGATGCCCTGAGTGGCAGTCGTGATTACATAACGAAAGCTTCCCTTGGGATGATGGTTCTGGGTGTTTTCTTGGTTGTTTCAGGCAATTTTTATATTGAAAATGCATTCACGACGAAAATCTATCTGACAGTAATATTTTTCACAATTGTGATGGCGATTGTCGATTTTCATCGTCTTGGCTTTATTCAGCGTCTGGTGGCGGACTCGACGTTATTCAAAATTCTGTCTTCTCTGATGTTGTGGTGTCTTGTGTCTTCATGGGTTGTCAGTGAAGATTTTTCGAAAATTTTTCTAAGGCTTCTGTGCATCACCGTTTTTGTGATGGGTGTTGCCTGGTTAAGGTTCTATCATCAGCAACTTTTTTACAGGGTGCTGTATCTGGGGGTTGTTGTTGCGACTCTGCTTTTAGCGTATTCCTTTTTTGATTTTTATGCTGACAAATCTTTTAAAAGTAGATTGAGAGGTTTTGGCTTGGATACAAGGAATCCCGTTGTTGTAGGTATTGTGTCAGGTGGGTTGTCAGTGCTGGCCTATGCCTTATTAAGGGCTTCCACTTGGAGTCGGATGGCATCTCATGGATTGAAATTGTGCGCTGTGATTCTGTTTGTGGTCAGTATTTTTACTTGGTCTAAAACCGTTGTGCTGGGGTTTTCAGCGGCAGTGATCTTTTATCTGATCTCACGCGGCGACGTTAAGAAATTTTTTAATTCTTTTGTAGCTATGGTGGTGGTGTTTGCCTTTTTTATGTGGCTTTCAGATTCGTGGCGCTTGGTAAACCTGGATTCCATATCGACTTTAAGTAATCGGCTGCCAATTTGGATTAATTCGATGGATACTATTCGAAGTAATTTACTATTTGGCTCTGGTCTTGATTACGAAGGTAGCTTTATCGGGGGCAGAGGTAAACCGATGGAGCATCTTCATAATTCTTATCTGCAGGCATTGTTTTATACCGGTGTTGCAGGCTTTGCGCTATTTTCGGCGATGTATATATATCCGCTTGCTAGTATTTGCTTTGGTCGAATGAAAAGAAGTCGGCACTTGGTGTTTCTCTTTGGTTTTGCTGCCGGTGTGCAACTGGTAGAAGTTCATGTTTTCCTTTCCCGGCCAAATTTTTATTGGTTTTTATTGTGGTTGCCCATCGGCTGGTTTATTGCTGAAGAACTTGAAGCCAGCGAGCGTATTCGCGGCGAAAGAGATAAATAACTTAGGGCTGTATTGAACTATGGATACTCCAAATACCCAGTCAAGCGATGTTCGCATCTATTTAAGGTTATTAAGTTATTTGCGTGATCATTGGCTATTGTTTGCTTTCAGTATTGCAGGCTTCATGGTCTTTTCTGCGAGTCAGCCAGCAATGGCTCAAGTGATGGAATATTTGATTGATGCCATAGAAAGCGGAGATAAAGATGATCGAGTACTGATTCCGCTGATGATGATGGCGATATTTGCCATCAGGGGGCTTGGCTCGTTTATCGGTAATTATTTTATTGCCAAAGTTTCCCTGAATATTGTGCACACGTTGCGAATACAGCTTTTCAATAAGCTTACGGTACTTCCTGGCTCATACTTTGATGATCATAACTCCGGCAATCTTATTTCACGAATTACTTACAATGTAAATGGTGTCACAGGGGCGGCAACCGAGGCTTTGAAAGTTATTATACGTGAAGGTCTTACTGTCATTTTTCTACTGGCTTATCTGCTTTGGAAAGATTGGAAGCTGACAATGGTGTTTGTAGTGATCGCTCCGTTTATCGGTTTTCTTGTCAGTTATGTGGGCAAGCGTTTGAAAAAGCTTGCCAGCAAAATTCAGGTTGTCATGGGTAATATTACCCAAATTTGCTCTGAAATGATTTCTGGTTACCGGGTTATGCGCAGCTTTTCCGGTGAAGAGTATGAAAAGAGAAGATTTTCGGACGCAAGCCAGGAAAATTTAAAGCAAAATTTAAAGTTAGTTAAAACAAGTGCTATTGCCACGCCCGTAATGCAGCTGCTGGTTGCTCTTGCGATGGGTGTGTTGGTGTATCTGGCTATGACGTTTATGGATACCAGTAGCTCAGGAGCATTTATTGCTTATATTACTGCGGCTGGACTGATTCCTAAGCCTGTGCGTCAACTGAGCGAAGTTTATGGAACAATCCAGAAAGGGATAGCCGCAGCTCAAAGTATCTTTGAGCAATTGGATGAAGAACCTGAAGTTGATCGTGGTGATTATTCTGCTGATCGGGTAAAGGGACAAATTCAAATTTCCAATTTATCTTTTGCCTACGACGAAGCTGAAGGTAATGTTCTTCACGACCTAGAATTGAGTGTCGAAGCTGGGGAAACTGTCGCCTTGGTTGGAAGTTCGGGCAGCGGCAAGACAACTTTGGCTAGTTTAATTCCCCGATTTTATGACTATCAGCAAGGGGAAATCGAAATTGACGGCGTGTCTATCAAGAGCTTTACCTTGGCTTCCTTGCGTAAACAGATTGCACTGGTTAATCAGGATGTCGTCCTTTTTAATGATTCTGTGGCCAATAATATTGCCTATGGTGATCTGGCCGGGGCTTCTGAATCTGAGATTCGTGCGGTAGCTGATATGGCACATGCAACGGAATTCATCGATCGTATGCCCGATGGTTTTGATACGCTTATTGGCGAAGACGGCACTCGTTTGTCAGGTGGTCAGCGGCAGCGTTTGGCAATTGCCCGGGCCTTGCTGAAGGATGCCCCCATTCTGATCTTGGATGAGGCTACTTCTGCATTGGACACTGAATCGGAGCGCGCCATACAGGAAGCACTGGATGAATTAATGAAAGGACGCACCACCATTGTTATTGCGCATCGCTTGTCCACCATTGAGAATGCCGACAAAATTGTGGTGATGGATAAAGGCTCCATAGTTGAGGTGGGCTCTCACGATGAACTGATAGCCAACAAAGGTGCCTACGCCAGACTGCACGATATCCAGTTTCAGGAAACATAACTCGAAGGTAAAATACCGCCTTATTTACGCAGGTTGGGCCTCTTACCGATAGGCCCAGTTTGACGCCTATATCAATCAGGATTAACCCCTATGAAGCTAACGATGCCCCGTTTTGACCAATCTCAAGTGCTTGTCATTGGTGATGTGATGCTGGATCGCTACTGGCATGGTGGCACATCCCGAGTGTCGCCTGAGGCTCCGGTACCCGTTGTTAAGGTGGATCAAATTGAAGATCGTCCCGGCGGGGCTGGCAATGTGGCGCTTAATATTGCCGCTTTGGGTTCTGGTGCTTCTTTGATCAGCGTGGTTGGAGATGATGAGGCTGGTGAGAGCCTCCGTGCACGGCTGGGCTCGGTGGGCATTCATACGGATTTTCAAATTTCAGAAGATAAGCCGACTATAACCAAGTTGCGAGTGATAAGCCGTCATCAGCAGTTGCTGAGGATGGACTTTGAAGAGGGTTTTATTTCCTCAGACAGTGTTGATTTTGTTAAAAAGGCAGAGACGTTGCTGCCTATGATGGGTGCAGTGATTCTTTCTGATTACGCTAAAGGTAGCCTTCAAGATACCCAAACCCTCATCACAGCGGCAAGAAAGCACAATGTCCCCGTCTTGGTTGACCCCAAAGGCACTGATTTTGAGCGCTATCGTGGCGCAACCCTACTGACCCCGAATTTGCATGAGTTCGAAGCCGTAGTCGGTCGTTGTGAGCATGAATCCGAGTTAGTGGAAAAAGGTACGGAGTTGATGCTGGCTCTGGATTTGTCGGCGTTGCTGGTAACCCGGGGGGAGCATGGTATGACCTTGTTGCGTCCCAATATGCCGGAGTTTCACCTGCCAGCACGCGCCCGTGAAGTGTTTGATGTTACTGGGGCTGGAGATACTGTTATTTCAGTTTTGGCGTCATCGCTGGCGGCTGGATCCGAATTGCCAGAGGCAGTAGCGTTGGCAAATCTGGCCGCGGGTATAGTTGTTGGCAAATTGGGTACGGCGACCATTAGTGGGCCTGAACTAAGAAGGGCTATCCAAACAGAGCAGGGCTCTGAGCGCGGTGCCATGAGCGAAGAGCAGTTGCTGATTGCGCTAGAAGACGCCCGTGCTCACGGTGAAAAAATCGTGTTCACGAATGGTTGTTTTGACATTATTCACGCTGGTCACGTTGGTTATTTGGAGGATACGCGTAGCTTAGGGGATAGGCTAGTGGTGGCGATTAATAGCGATGCGTCCGTAAAACGTCTAAAAGGTGAGGAGCGGCCCATCAATCCCGTAGATAGGCGTATGGCGGTATTGTCCGGACTGGAATCTGTTGATTGGGTTGTGCCTTTTGAAGACGATACACCAGAGCGTTTGCTCGAACTAATTAAGCCAGATGTTCTGGTGAAGGGTGGAGATTACGCTGAAGATCAGGTTGTCGGTTGGGAAATAGTCAAAGCTTATGGGGGAGAGGTGAAGGTGTTGAGCTTTTTCGATAACTGCTCCACTACTGCGATCGTTGAAAAGATTAAAAGGAATGAAACTTGAGCAGTTTGAAGGAATATTTCCACGCTGAAATTATTGGTGGCAAAGACAGGCCGTTTTCCTGGTGGAAGGTTATCAGGCGTGCAAGAAGAAGTAAGGGAAGTAATTTTTTATTTTGGTGGAGAGTTGCTAACCATTTGCATACAAAAAAAGGTTTCTCCAAATCTCTTGCTAAATCCATACATTCACGTCTGGTAGCAAAACATAATACTGATATTATGCTCGGGGCCAATATTGGTGAAGGGCTGAATATCGCGCATAACATCGGCATTGTTATCAGGAAAAAAGTGGTGATTGGTAAGAATTTTACCATCATGCAAAATTGTACAATTGGAACAGATTTTAAGACCACCGAACCGATTGTTATTGGTGATAATGTAACTATGGGGGCAAATAGCTGCATTATTGGGTCGGGTCTGATTATAGGTGACAATGTCAATATTGGGGCAATGTCATTTGTGAATAAAAATGTACCCTCTGACAGTACCGTCTATACAAAAAAAGAGATGGTCGTCGTTTCTCACTGATCTTTACATGAATTGTTGTCACCTTCCCGGTGAGCCTTGTCCATCAGTTTAACTTTTGGGCTTTCAGTTTATCAAAATACGAGTTTTAAAATGTTGAAATATAGGCAGGATATTGACGGCTTGAGAGCCTTGGCAATTATACCCGTGGTTTTATACCACTTGGGATATGGTGTGTTCTCGGGTGGCTTTGTTGGTGTGGATGTTTTTTTTGTCATATCCGGTTTTTTGATAACGTCTATTATCTGGAAGGATATTTCTAAAGGTGAATTTACCTTTGGTAATTTTTGGAAGAGAAGGGCAATAAGAATCTTGCCTGCCATGTATTTGGTTATTGTGGCAGTTTTAATTTATGGGTGGTTTTATTCAGCACCAACAGATTATGAAAGTATTGGTCGGGCCGTAAGGCAGCAAGTTTTCTTTGCTTCCAATATTTTTTTCTATGAGTCGGTAGATTACTTTTCGGAAGGGCTGGCATATCAGCCATTGTTGCATATGTGGTCTTTGGCGGTGGAAGAACAGTTTTATATTGCCTTTCCATTGATCTGCATCTTGGCTTACAAGGTGTCTAAAGGGCGTTCGCCCCTTGGTTTATTCCTATTGCTGCTTTTACTTTCTCTGTCAGGAAGTATTTATGTTATAGCCGATGATCCACTTAGGGCTTTTTATTTTACACACCTGCGAGCGTGGGAATTACTGGCAGGATCGTGTTTGGCGGTTTTTCTCTCCTCCCATAAAGCGAGTCCTGGTGTTCTCAAAGCAGAAGTTCTGGGTGTCATTGGTTTGTTGCTTGTTGTCGCGCCGGTATTTATTTTAGATCACGATACGGTTTTTCCTGGTTGGTCGGCGATACCTTCGGTGTTGGGGGCGGTCTTGTTGATTTATTCAGGCGCTGTAGAAAATACATTCATCCGCAAATTATTGTCCGCAAAAGTGTTGGTTTTTGTGGGACTGATTTCCTATTCTCTCTATTTGTGGCACTGGCCAATTTATGCCTATTTTACGTATGTTTATGGTGCCCTGAATGAATCTGAACGTTTCTTGTTGTTGATTGCCAGCTTGCTTGTGAGCTATTTGTCATACAGGCTTGTAGAGCAGCCAGTAAGGCGCTCTGGTTCAAATGTCAGCGGCAAAAAGGTCGCTGCTGTTTGTATTTTCTTTGCCGTTGTATTGGCTGTTGTAGGGCAGTTTATTCGTAAGGAACATGGATATATAGACAGGCTGCCAGAGGCTGCAAAAGTCTATGCGAATGATAGGGAGTGGGGGAAATTCCAGAAAAAATGTTCCGAATTGACAGCTGAGCGCCTACGAAATTCTGATTACTGTCGCTTTGGCCCCAAGTCAGATCAGTCTGAAAAAATCATTGTGACTTGGGGGGATAGCCATAATGCGGCTTTGCTACCGCTCTACAAAGCAATGGCGGAAAAGCATCAGGTGCATGTTAAGCACTTTGGCAAAACTGCTTGTAACCTTATGGTTGATGATTTGGTTCCCGATGCAGGATGTAAATTATTCAATGACGAGGTTTTTACCTACCTTAAAAATAATGATGTTACCGATGTGATTGTGGCTAGTCGCTGGTCGAGTGGCTTGAAAGAGGAATCTTATAAGCCCGATAAAAAGTCTTATGATAAGTTGACGGAATCAGGCTATGAGTTGGAGTTTCAAAGAATCGTTAAGCAGTTTAGCGGGCTTGATGCGACTGTTTGGCTGGTGACAGAAGTTCCATTGCAAAAATATGATGTTGCAGAATTTATGACTAAGTCTGTAATGAAAGGAGACGATTCTATTCCGGAGCTTTTAACATTGGCTGAGCATAGACTCAGGGTTGGGTTCACTGATCGATTGTTGATAAACGCCGCACGAGACAATGACTCTATCAAGATAATCAATACGGAGTCTGGTTTGTGTGACGACCATGAGTGTAAGGCTATAGTTGATGGGAGATCTCTTTATAAAGACGATGATCACTTGTCCAACTTTGGTGCGATGTACCTGGAAAGTATATTCTCTGCTGCTTTTGGGGACGGCCAGTTTTAACTTCTTTGCAGGCGATCTGGTTATCGCTGTGGAATCAAGGGTGCTATGAAAATGGCACCCATCTATTTTAATATCAGGCTTTGTAGAGCTTTTTACACAATAGATGTTTCTTGTTCTGCGTGAATGTTTCTCTTTATATGGTCTATGATTTTTGCGTGAGAAATAAACGGTTTCCAGATCCGTTTCCCAGCAACTTTTAATCGAATTCTCGGTCGTGCGATAAAACTTTCTTTCCAGCCTGGGCGCCATTCAAATTCATCATATTTTTTGTAAATAGTGACCGTGGATATACCGAGTAATGAGGCGACATGGCCGCTGCCAGAATCGTTGCTGATAACAAAGCCGCTTTCATAAATATAGCTGAACATCCCTTCCAGGTTTTCAAAGAATATGACGTTGAATTCGGGGTAGAGAAGTTTGAACTCATCAGCTTCTTCAGGTGTAACAGCGATTTCAATATGGTGTCCTAGCTTGGCTAGTTTTTTAGCCAGTTTATTAAAGCCTTCTGTAGAATAATTTTTTTTATCCCGGTTGGTCGTTGGAAAAATAAGTATGCGATTTTTATGCTTCCGGTGTTGAAGGTTGTCCGGGGGTGTCAGCTCGGGGATAAATTTTGCGGATTCAATGTTAAAAAAATTCCGACAGTATTGGTGAGCGAACTGAACCAACGAGGGACCTTTTTCTACTTTGCAGCGTAATGGCCTGTTGGCTTGAATGTGCAGATTAAAATTAACCGGTTTTATATCAGGTTGGCTGGTATGGGCCTCATATTCTTGTGGTAGTGATGTGCAACTGATCCATAGGGTTTTTTTGCTAAGCTGTGGTTCATCTTTTAGGATTTGGCGGATGGTGTTCCTCTTGTCTTGTGGGTCACAGACAATAAGATCGTATTTTTCCAGGATTTCCTTGGAATAAAGATCGAGATCGGTGTTTGCAATATCTAAATCCGAAAACCAGTTACTAAGGGAGGTGAACGCGGGGGGCATGAATCTCAACCAGATAACCGGCATTGCTCAAGTTTTGAGCCAGAATTGAAAAGATAAGTGTGTCGCCCAAGCTTTGATAGGGAAATATGATCGCTTTGCAGGGCTTGTCAGTCATGAAGTTATCTTTGTTTTTCCGGCTCTATGGATGATATTGTTTTGCTCAATCCCTGTGCTGAGGAAGAGTATGCTTCATACCCCTCAATAAATGCAGGCATGTTGACTGTATCAATATCCGGCTGATAACGAAACACATGTTGAAAATTCCGCTTCCTCTGCCAGCGATTCAACGGAAAAACATTCACCCGCATATCCGCAATATCAATCAATCCAAAGCTGCCGTCGGCCAAAACAATGATGTTGCCAAAGTGCAGTGAGCGGAACATAACGCCGGCATCGTGAAGCTGGGATATGTAGGCGCCGGCTTGTTTGGATAGCTCCGGATCTTTGGGTTTGGTCTTAAATACATCGCGCAGGGTGTTGCCGGGTATGCCGTGATAAATGACGCAATCGCTTTCGGCGTCGCTGATTTTGAAAACCTCAACAATCCCCACTGTGGTGATTCTGCGTTTTTTCAGGTTTCTGGCGTTGCGGGCAAATTGTTTTGAGCGGGGAAATATTTTCGCCATGCTGATGCCGGGGCGACGATTAAAAATCTTCAGGTAGCGATCATCGTTAAGGCGTACGACCTTTACGCCGTAGCCATCCTTTTCCAGAATGTCGCCGGCGGCAATCAGTTTTTCGAGTTCGATTCGGGTAATGGATTTCATGAATAATTACTTAAGTGCTTGCTCGGCCTTGATGATGTTGTCGCTCAGATGATTCGGATTGATGGTGCCGATAATGGCGCTGCTGACACCGGGGTGGGCAAATAGGAAGTTCATGCTCTTTTGCACCGGGTCTTCGCCGTCTTCGATCGCAATATGACCGCTGGCCAGTGCCTTTTTAATCAGTGCGCCTTTGTTGTGTTGAGCGCAGTAATCCAGAACCGGTTGTTCGTCGAGGTGGTTGAGGTTATAGGTCACCATAACACAATCGGACTTTTCGGCGGCGAGCAATCCGCCTTCAATGGTTTTAGTGGACATGCCGAAACAGCGAATCAAACCTTGCTGCTTTAATTCGGCCAAGGTGTCCAGAGTGCCGCAATGATTGATGATGTGCAGATCGTTGCCGTCGGAGTGAACCAGTACCATGTCGATCACATCGGTGTTGAGCCGCTTGAGGCTGCGCTCGACACTGAAACGGGTATGCTCAGGTGAAAAATCAAAAGACGACTCGGCGTTTTCAAATTCTTCCCCGACTTTGGAGCAGATAATCCAGTCGTTGCGCTGGCCCTTGAGCAATGTGCCAAGCCGCGCTTCACTGATGCCATAAGCCGGCGCGGTATCGATCAGATTGATGCCGAGATCTCTGGCCTGAGCGATTAAATTCAGGGCTTGTCTGTCATCTGGCAGTTCAAAACCGGTAGGATATTTCACCCCCTGATTGCGGCCCAGCTTAACCGTGCCCAGTCCAATAGGGCTGACTTCGATACCGGTGTTGGCGATCGGACGTCGGTGTGAATGAAGCGGCATGATCAGTGTCAACTCCAGATGCCGGGCACGTCCCAGGGGCAGGGTGCCACGGGGGCCTGTGGTATCCACTGGGCAAGGGTTTCGACGCCGTTGCTACCGGAGGGCGTGATACCTTTGCTCTTAAGCATGTCGGCGGTTTCTGTCGCCAGGTTAGGTGCCAGAGAAAGCTTGGTCGGCCAGGCGACACAGGCGTTGTCGACACTGTCCAGTGCACCGATAAAGGCCTTGTCGGGGCGAACCAGGTTTTTTTGCCGTGGCTCGGCGCGATCGATTGCCAGTGCAGCCCATTGGGCATTGGACAAGTCAATCCAGGGCATCAGCGTTGCCAATTCACTCTTGGCGGCCTGGATCAATTGCTGGGGTGTTTGCTTTACCCCTTTTTCGGCCAGACTGCCGCCCAGATACCACACCCATTTACCGTCCTGTGCCTGATGGCTGGAAATGGTCAGGCGAGGGGTTTTATCGGCACCCAGACAGTGGCCATAAAATGGGTGAGGGTAGTCGTGTTTGACCATCACCTGTTGCAGCGGGCGAATTTGCATCTGTGGCTTTTGAGCCTGTAGTTGTTCCAGTATCTGACCATTGCCTTTGCCCGCGGTAAAGATAAATTGCTTGGCGCTGACATTGACCCTTACCCCCTGATGGTTGAATTGCAGCTGGCAGTGCCCGGCATTGTCACGGTGCCAATGCTGCTGGTCTGCCGGCAGCAAAAAGGTCTGACCGTGGGCATTACTGGCCAGAGTTTGCACAACGCTGGGAACATCAAGAACCATATCCACCAGCTTGTAGAGTTGTCCGCTGAATGCGGGGTTTTGCAATGCGGCGGGTCGGTCACTGGCTGCAACCTTGTCAACTCGGCCGCGGGTGGCCTTGCTGGCAAAAAAAGTGGTGAGCTTTGAGGTGACGCTGGCGCTGGACCACATATAAAAGTGATCACTTAAAATACGGGCGCCACTGATGTCGACATCCCCTTCGCCCTGAACGCACTTTCGCCAGTGCTCTGGCATATCGGCAATGGCTTCCGACGCACCGGTCAGGGCCCCGCTGAGGGTGTATTTGATGCCGCCGTGAATCATGCCCTGGGAGCCAACGGATTGGTCGCTGCCCAGAGCCTTGTCTTCAAACAGGGCGCAGTCGTAGCCCTCGTGTTTCAGGCGATTCAATAGCCAGAGGCCGGCAATACCGCCACCGATGATGGCAATGTCGAGTTGTACTGTGTGATTTGACTGGGTCATGGATTTCTCAGCGGCCGCTGTTTTGAACAGGGCAAAGATTATAAACTATTTGTTTCATTATAATGAGCCATCTGAGGCGGAGACTGCTCCACCATAGATGCACTGACGGTAATCCATCGAATGCGCCTTGTTTATACCCTGATTTTCTATCTGGCTTTGCCACTGGTGATCCTGAGATTGCTGTGGCGGGCCCGCTCTGCTCCGGCCTACTCTGAGCGTTGGGCCGAGCGCTTTGGCTTTTTTAACAAGCCCGAAGGAGATAAAACCATTTGGGTGCATGCGGTGTCAGTGGGGGAAACGCTGGCTGCCTTGCCGATGATGCGACAACTGCAGCAACGCTACCCCGATCATCAGCTGATTGTGACCACAATGACGCCCACGGGTTCCGAGAGAGTCAGGGCGGCACTTGGGGACTCGGTGTTTCACGTTTATGCCCCCTATGATTTACCCGATGCCGTTGGCCGTTTTCTGAGCCGGGTGCAGCCGGAGCTGGCCATTATCATGGAGACGGAATTGTGGCCCAATACCTTGCGCGGCTGTCGCCAGCGCAATATTCCGGTATTGATCGCCAATGCTCGGCTTTCTGAAAAGTCCGCCAAGGGTTATAAGCGCTTCGCCGGTCTGTCTCGCGAGCTGATGGGTTATATCAGCCGAATTGCGGTGCAAAATCAGGCAGACGCGGAGCGCTTTGGCTGGATTGGTGCCCGTGAGTCACAACTGAATGTAACGGGCAGCATCAAGTTTGATATTGATGTTTCTCCGCAAAACAAAGATAGGGCAGCAGACTATGCCCGTCGCTGGAAGGGGCAGTCGGAGCGTCCCATCCTGCTTGCTGCCAGCACCCATGAAGGCGAAGATGAATTGCTGTTACAGGCTCATCAAGCCCTGCTGCAACAGCGGCCTGATTTGTTGCTGGTCTTGGTGCCTCGTCATCCGGAGCGATTTGATCGGGTTGCCGATATGGCCGCCCGCGATTTTGAGGTGCAAAGGCACAGTGCGGCTGAACCCGTAGCGCTTTCAAGTCAGGTGCTGATCGGCGACACCATGGGTGAGATGATGGCCCTGTTGGGCGCCTGCGATATCTGTTTTATGGGTGGCAGCTGGGTGGACAGCGGTGGCCACAATCTGATCGAACCGGCAGTTTGGGGTAAACCCCAGTTTACTGGCCCGAGTCTGTTTAATTTTGCTGAAGTGTCCGGTCTGTTGATTGAGGCAGGGGGTGTAGCGGTTGTCGCTGACCCTCAGGCTCTGGTTGAGGGTGTTATCCGGTTACTGGACCACCCCGATCAGGCGCGGCAAATGGGGCAGGCGGCCAGTCAGGTGGCGGAAAAAAATAAAGGCGCCTTGCAGCGCCTTTTGAACATCATTGATGAGCTGTTAACAGCAAGCGATTCGAATTAATCGTAATCGCTTTTGTTGACCAGCTTGGCGCTGTCGAGCCATTTGTCCAGCTTCAACACATCGTCCGGGGTCAGGTTGCCGGCCACTTCTTTCAGTTTCAGCATGTTGATGATGTAGTCGTAACGGGTGTTGTCGTAGTTGCGCTGGGAGCTGTAAAGGTTGCGCTGGGCAACCAGAACGTCCACCAGATTCCGGGTACCAACCTCATAACCGGCCTGGGTGGCTTCCAGTGCGCTGGTGCTTGAGGTAATGGCCTGATTGCGGGCTTTGACCTGAGCAACGCCGGTCACTACGGACAGGTGCAGAGCGCGAGCGCCCTGAATGGTGTCACGCTGGGCCTTATTGTACAGCTCTTTGGCCTCATTGGATTGGGCGTAGGCCTGACGGCGTTCACCGGAAACCCGATGACCGCTGTAAATGGGTACATCCAGCTGTATGGCAACGGCGGTACCATCGTAATCCCGAGAATCGTAAGACCCGTTGTAGCTCAGTGACTCGATATCGGCATTGGTGTCATTCATATCGGTATAGGACAGCGAGGCCGAGATGGTAGGCAGATGTCCCGAGGATTTGGATTTGGCGTTATTTTTGGCTGCATCGGAGTTCAGCTTGGCAACCTTCAGGCTGTAGTTGTTGGTCAGTGCGGTATCCACCCATTCGGCGCGATTGGAAGGTGCCGGGGCAACCACGGGGAATTCATCTACCAGTGGGGCCACGGTGTTATGGGCTTGACCGGTAATCACTTCCAATTCTTCGTAGGCGATACCTAATTGACCGCGGGCACCCAGCGTACTGGCCGTGGCGTTATCGTAGGCGGCCTGAGCTTCGTGTACGTCGGTGATGGCGGTCAGTCCCACTTCAAAACGCTGGCGGGTCTGTTCCAGCTGATGGCCCAGAGCGGTTTCCTCGGCTTGGGCGGTTTCCATATTGTCGATGGCGCGCAGCACATTGAAGTAGGCCTCGGATACGCGCACGATCAGATTTTGCTGGTCGGCACTGAATTGGGCTTCGGCCAGCTGGCTCAGGGACTTGCCCTGCTCATAACCAAACCAGGCGGCCATATTAAACAGGGGTTGTGTCAAGTTAACTTGATACAAATTGCTTTCGGCATCGGTGTTGTATTTGATCGGAGCTGTGGTGCCACCAAACGGTGCGATGGAATCTACGTCGGTTTCACCGTAGCGGGCAACGGCATTAATTTGTGGCAGCAAATTCGCGCGCCCCAGAGTGAGGGCTTCTTTACCTGCTTCATAGGCGGCCGTGTCGGCTCGCAGTTGTGGATCATTATCCAGCGCCAGAGTGTAAATGTCTTTCAGTGTCTCGGCGTTTGCCTGCAGCGCGAGAGCGCCGACAGCGCTGGCAATCACCATGGAAATGCGCTTTTTGATCATGGGGTTTCCTTCTTCCTAAGCTTACGAATGCCGTTTAAAACCATACGCTGGCATCAATCCAATCACAGTATAGCGACAAGATTTTTTGGCGGCGAATAACTTGCATAAAAATACCCGTATTACAGCGATTTTTTACCTTTCTTTAATATAGGGCGCAGTAAATTGTTTAACGCTTGTCTAGAATGGCTATCACAACGGTTATTGGCTACTAAAGACACCGCAAACTTCCGGGAAGTTCAAATGAGAAAAAAAATAACTGCCTTGATGGCACATCTGTCGCTGATTATGTCACTTTTGGTGCTTTGGGGTTGTGCCGAAGAAACGGAAACGGTCAAACTGATTCGCCCGGTAAAGACCATGCTGGTGGAGGATCACCACGCTGCTATCGTCCGGGTGTTACCCGGCAAGGTTAGGGCGTCAGAGAAGGTGGATATGGCCTTTCAGGTGTCCGGGCAGTTGAAGATGCTCAATGCGTTCAACGGTCAGCGGGTTGCCGCCGGTACGGTGTTGGCCGAGCTGGATAACCGCGATTTCAACAGCAATCTGAAGGCGGCCAGAGCCGAATATCAGCGAGCCCAGGCGGATTACCGCCGCTTCAAGGAGTTGGTCGAAAGGCAGCTGATTTCCAAGACCGACTTTGATCGGCAAACAGCGGCCAGAGACATTGCGGAAGCCAACGTAGAAAAGGCCCAGAAGGCGCTCGACGATACCCGCTTAGTGGCCCCCTTTTCCGGCGTGGTGACTCAGCGTTATGTTGATAATTTTGAAGATATCACGGCCAAGCAGGCGATTCTCAGTCTGCAGAATATGTCCGATCTGGAAATCGTCGTGCAGGTACCGGAAAACTATATTCCCATTGATGCCACCATCGAAGAAGAGAGCAAGGATGTTGAAGCCTACGCCCGTTTTCAGGGGGTGGACGATCGCGTGTTTGATCTGGGTATCAAGGAGTTTGCGCCCGATGCGGATCCGAAAACCCAGACCTTTGAACTGGTTTTGCAGATGCGCAACCCCGGCGACGTCAATATCTATCCCGGTATGAGCGCGGCCGTAGAGGCCACCATGCCCATGGACGACGAACGCCATCTGTTACTGCCGGCTTCTGCCATCTTTGCGTCGCCAACCGACGCCGAAAAGCAGTACGTCTGGATTGTTGATCCGGTAAATCTGACGGTCAGTCAGCTGGAAGTGAAAATAGGGGTTTTGCAAGGGGATAAGGTTGAGGTGACCGAAGGTCTTCAAATTGGCATGCGTGTGGTTACGGCGGGTGTCAATTATCTGGCCGAAGGTGATCAGGTGCGCCTGCTCAGCAGTGACGGAGCCTGATCATTATGAATATCGCCCGTTACGCTATTGAAAACAAAATCGTCACGATTGTGATGACGCTGGTGATGGTGGTTGGCGGTTTTGTCAGCTACAAGGAGTTGTCCCGGCTGGAAGATCCTGAGTACACCATCAAAGAGGCGATGGTGATCACCCGTTATCCGGGCGCCTCGCCTGAAGAAGTGGAGCAGGAGGTGACCGAGGTGCTGGAGCGGGAAATCCAGCGCATGAGTCAGGTGAATGAAATCCGCTCTTTGTCCAAGGCCGGTATCTCCATGATAACCGTGGAGATGAAAGACAAATACGACAAGGACAGTTTGCCTGGCATCTGGCAGGAGTTACGCAGCAAAGTGAGCGATGCCCAGAGTA
The DNA here is from genome assembly GCF_040362265.1 of Candidatus Pelagadaptatus aseana. Taxonomy (NCBI): domain Bacteria; kingdom Pseudomonadati; phylum Pseudomonadota; class Gammaproteobacteria; order Cellvibrionales; family Cellvibrionaceae; genus Candidatus Pelagadaptatus; species Candidatus Pelagadaptatus aseana. Next base: position 360,827 of record NZ_BAABNJ010000001.1, on the reverse strand, counting down.
ATCTGCCGCCGGGTGTCGAAGACGCCATTGTGCAGGACGACTACGGCGACGTATTTGGTGTGGTCTACGCCGTGACCGGTGACGGCTTCAGTTCCAAGGAAATTTACGAGCACGCCAAGTTCCTGCAGCGGGAATTGTCGCTGGTGCCCGATGTCGCCAAGGTGGATTTGTGGGGGGCGCAGCGTGAAGGCATCTACGTAGAATTTTCCCGGGAAAAACTGGCGTCGCTGGGAATCAGTCAGGATGAGGTCTACCAAAAGCTGAGTCAGCAGAATTCGATTGTTCCTGCCGGCAGTGTCCGGGTGGGTCGAGATTATGTGCGCATGGATGCCCCCAGTGGCATTGGTGAGGTCAGTGATATTGGCGCCATGATCTTGCGTGAAAGCTCCGAGGCGGATGAAGATGCCAACCTGATTTACCTTCGGGATGTGGCTCGGGTGTATCGCGAAGACATCTCTCCGGCCAGTAAAATTTTGCGTTTCAATGGTCGCCCGGCGGTTGCCCTGTCAATCTCCACCATCAGTGGTGGCAATGTGATGAAGCTGGGCAAGGGGGTGCAGGCCCGACTGCAGGAGCTGCAGGAGCAAACGCCTATAGGCCTTGAAGTTTCACCTATCGCGTTTCAGCCCGATGCGGTTAAAAAAGCCATCGATGGTTTTATCCTGAGTCTGATGCAGGCATTGATCATTGTCATTGTGGTGCTGCTGATTTTTATGGGGCTGCGCGCCGGCCTGATCATCGGCAGTGTGCTGGTGATTACGGTCGTTGCTACGTTTATTTTTATGAGGCTCAACGACGTAGCACTGGAGCGGATTTCTTTGGGGGCGCTGATCATTGCTCTGGGTATGTTGGTGGATAACGCCATTGTCATTACCGAGGGCATGATGGTGCGCATTCAGTCGGGCATGAATCGCCTGAAGGCGGCCGAGGAATCCGTTCAGCAGACATTGTGGCCGCTTCTGGGGGCTACCCTGATTGCGATACTGGCGTTTGCTGCCATTGGTACATCGGAGGATTCCACCGGTGAATTCTGCCGCAGCCTGTTTCAGGTGATGCTCTACTCTCTGTTGCTGAGCTGGGTAACCGCCATCACCATCACACCGCTGCTGTGCTACTGGTTTATTCCGCAGGCCGCGAGTTCGTCCGAGTCTGACAATGGCACCACGGCCCCGCTCTACGATTCCAAACTGTTCCATATGTATCGCAACGTACTGGAAACCTGTATGACCCGGCGCTGGTTGGCGGTGGCGGTGCTGGTGGTGTTGATGGTGCTGGCGATCATTGGCTTTGCCCAGCTCAAGGGGTCGTTCTTCCCGTCATCCACCATACCCAAATTTTTGATTCACTACTGGCTGCCCGAAGGTTCCGATATTCGTCAGACATCCACCGATTTGGAAGACATCGAAGCCTTTGTTATGGCCGATGATCGGGTGACTCAGGTGGCTACGTTTGTCGGGGCCGGCGCTCCCCGGTTTATGCTGACCTATCCGGCAGAGAAGGCCAATTCCAGCTACGGCATGTTGCTGGTGGATGTCACTGATCATCGCGACATAGCGGATTTGATGGTGAAGTTCGGTGACTATATTCAGGTGAATTTCCCGGACGCTCAACCCAAATTGCAGCGTTTGAATCTGGGGCCGAGTCCGGCCTCATCCTATGAGGTGAAATTTACCGGGCCCAATCCCGAGGTACTGAGAGACCTTTCCGAGCAGGTAAAACTGTTGTTGCGTGAATCCGGTGGGGTGGCCATCAAAGACAACTGGCGCCAGCGGGTCAAGGTGGTGCGGCCGGTTTATGAAGAGTACAAGGCCCAGTTTGCCGGGGTTGATCGCGCCGACCTCAACGAAGCGTTGGAAAGCAACTTCAACGGCACGCTGGTGGGTGTGTTTCGCGAGAGCGACGATCTGATCCCGATTTATTCCAGAGCCCCGGAAGCTGAGCGCAAGGATGTTTCCCAGATTGGCAATATTCTGATCTGGAGTCCGGGTACCCGTTCCACCATTCAGATCAATCAGGTGGTGTCGGAATTCAGCACCGGCTGGGAAGACGCACAGATACATCGCCTCGATCGCAAGCGCACCATTACCGTCGGTGGCGAGCCACCGGAAGGCGAGTTGGCCAGTGAACTGTTTGAACGCATGTTGCCCAAGGTGATGGCGCTGGAATTGCCGGTGGGTTACGAGATGAGCTGGGGCGGTGAATTTGAATCTTCCAGTGACGCTCAGGGCGCGTTGGCCGGAGGCATTCCGGTGATGGCGGCGTTGATGATGATCATCACCGTGGTGCTGTTTAATTCACTCCGGCATCCGCTGATTATCTGGCTGACTGTGCCGCTGGCGCTGATCGGGGTATCGGCGGGGCTGCTGGCGACCAATGAGCCCTTCGGTTTTATGCCGTTACTGGGCTTCTTGAGCTTGTCCGGGATGTTGATCAAGAACGCAATTGTTCTGCTGGATCAAATCAATCTGGAATTGAAGAGCAACGAGGATGTCTGGGATGCGGTGGTACAGGCGTCACTGTCCCGCTGCCGCCCGGTGATGATGGCCGCGGGAACCACCGTACTGGGCATGTTGCCTTTGTTGATGGATGCGTTCTTCGTTGGTATGGCCGTAACTATCATGGCGGGTCTGACCTTCGCCAGTGTGCTGACGCTGACGGTTGTGCCGGTGTTCTATGTGATTTTCTTTAACGTCAAAGCCCCGGTAAAATCCTGATATTGCGAGGCTGACGTTATCCTGCAGCCGGGCCCGAAATGGCCCGGCAGATAAAAATAAGAAGCAGACTCATAACAATAAAAACATCCAACAGGCCATCAGAGAGAGACTATGAGCCGTACTCTTGAACAGATATTAACCCTGCGCGAGGCGATGAATCGCGCGGTGCTGGGGCAGCAACACGTCGCTGAAAACCTGATCGTTGCCCTGCTGTGTAATGGCAATGTATTGCTCGAGGGGTTACCCGGTACCGCCAAAACCCGTTCGATTAAATCCCTGTCCAAAGCTCTGGATTCAACTCTGGGGCGCATTCAGTTTACGCCGGATTTGCTGCCCTCCGACGTCACCGGTACCGAGGTGTTTCACAACGAAGGCGAGGGTGAGCAGTTGGTGTTTCAACCGGGACCGCTGTTCAACAATCTGGTGCTGGCCGACGAAATCAACCGGGCGCCGGCCAAGGTGCAGTCCGCACTGTTGGAAGCGATGGAAGAAAAGCACGTAACCGTGGCCGGCAAAACCTACCCGCTGCCGCAATTGTTTATGGTGTTGGCGACCCAGAATCCGATCGAGCAGGAGGGTACCTACCCACTGCCGGAAGCTCAGATGGATCGCTTTCTGTTGAAGGTCAATATGGGTTACCCAGCCGATGAGCAGGAGCTCGATATCATGCGTCTGGTGCGCAGCGAAGAGTTGCAAGACACAGAGTCAGTCGCCAGAGTACCGCAAGAAGCGGTCTTCCGTGCCCGTGAGCAAATTCATGAAGTTCATGTGGATGAAACATTGGAACGGTATGTGGTGGGATTGATCATGGCCACCCGCGATCCGGGGCGCTATGAGGCAGAACTGTCACGCTGGATTGCTGTGGGATCGAGCCCCCGAGCTACCATTGCCCTTGATCGCTGTGCCCGAGCCAAAGCCTGGTTGGCCGGCCGCTCTTATGCCACCCCGGAGGATGTGCGTGACATGGCCGAGCCAGTACTGACCCATCGCATTATCACCAGCTACGAAGCACAGGCCGAGGGCATTTCGGCGCAGGATGTGGTGCGCCGCATCAAACAGTTGGTCGCGGCCGTGTAAGGTGACGATCGTGGCTGCCTCTGAATCGCTGCATCAGCACGACCATAAAACTGTGGCCAATCTGCAGGCGCTGATCAAGCTGCAGTATCCGGCCCGGCGCCTGCCGCTGACAGATTATCAGATGGTCAACAGTCTGATGGTGGGGCGGCACCGCTCCCGGGCCCGGGGGCGCGGCATGGATTTCGAAGAGTTGCGCCACTACCGGGTGGGCGATGACATTCGCCAGATGGACTGGAAGGTAACCAACCGAACCCGTAAGCCCCACGTGCGCATCTATTCCGAAGAGCGGGAGCGGCCGGTGATTCTGGTGGTGGATCAACGTGCCGGCATGTTTTTCGGCTCGCGCCGTATGATGAAGTCGGTGGTGGCGGCTGAGATGGCCGCATTACTGGCCTGGCATGTGGTTGATCGCGGGGATCGGGTCGGTATGCTGGTGTTCAATGATCAGCACAGCACCGAAGTGAGGCCCGCCAATCGTCAGAGTCAGATTCTGCAGATTCTCAATCGGTTGTGTGACTATGGCGACAAGCTCAAGCGCTCGGTAACCGCCGAGCAGCGACCGGCATTGGCATCGCTCGATGACAATGGCAATCGTCTCAATCCGATGCTGGCCAAAGTCAGAAAACTGGTGGGGCACGATGCCCTGATCCACCTTGTCAGCGACCTGGAGGGTGCCAATGACGAGACCGGGCAGCGTTTGTCGCAACTGATGCAGCACAATAATGTGGTGATCGATTTTATCCATGACCCGCTGGAGCAAGCACTGCCTCAGCAGGGCAATCTGGCACTGAGTGATGGCCGTTTTCAGGTAGAGCTGGATGCCGCCGATCAAGATTTGCAGCAAAAATATTCCCGTGATTTTGCCGCGCGTATGAACCGAATCCAGAGCTTTTTAAAGACGCGCAACATTCCGGTGTTACCGCTGACCACCGCTCAGCCGCTGGAGTCTCAATTGTTTCAAATGCTGGGGGTGTGACGGATGTCAGAATCACAGTTGCCCTCAGCCCCGGCGTTCAAAACCGAAGATTTTGGCAACCCCTGGCTGAGCAATATGGCCGAGGTGGTGCAGCCGGCCGCAATCAGCTGGTGGCCCGATACGCCTTTGGGTTGGTTGTTCGGCGCTGTAGCGGTGGCGGTGATGGTGCGGCAGGGTTGGTGCGGTTATCGACGCTGGCGGCGCAACGCCTATCGACGCATGGCGCTCGAACAGATCGACCGGTTGCAACAGCGTTTCCAGCAAGGCGATAGCGAGGCGCTCAAATGCCTGCCGGCGCTGCTGCGACAGACGCTACTGGCGATTCTGCCCCGGGAAACTGTCGTGGCTTTACAGGGCGACATTTGGCCGCAGTTTTTGCGACACAGCTGGCCGGATGGCGAGACGGTTGCGTCGGTCTCTGAGTTCTGCGCGCTGGCCTATATGCCGCCAGAGCAGCGCCAGTCCATTTCTGATCAACAGGCGCAACATCATTTTATCTGGTGTCGTGGCTGGTTGCGCGATCACCAACCAGAGCACCTGCAGGCCGTTGCTGAGAGATTGCTGGCGTGATTGTGTTCGATAAATTGTGGGTGTTTTTGCTGCTGCCGCTGCCACTGCTGGTGGCCTATTTTGGTCGTGCCTATAAAACCCAGCGCGATGCTTTGCGGGTGCCTTTTTTTAAACGCTTTGTGGATCTCTCCGGTTATCAGCCCGGTGATGGGGCGCTGGTGTTGCGGCGCAACCGGTTGCAGAAGCTGGCCATCCTGATCAGTTGGTTGCTGTTGCTGGTTGCTCTGGCCGATCCCCACTGGGTGGGTAAACCTATCGTCAAACAACAATCCGCCCGAGATTTGATGATGGCCGTAGACCTGTCCGGTTCGATGGAGGTCGAGGATTTTGTCTTTGCTGGTGCTGAACCCATAGAGCGTCTGGCTGGAGTAAAACAGGTGCTGGGTGAGTTTGTCGCTGCGCGCGAGCAGGATCGCCTGGGTCTGATTGTGTTTGGTTCGGCGCCTTACCTGCAGATCCCTTTCAGTCTGGATCACGATCTGTTTTTGCGTCTGTTGTCAGAGGTGCAGGTGCGCATGGCCGGGCCGAAAACCATGCTCGGTGATGCCATCGGTCTGGCGGTCAAAAATTTTAAAAGCAGTCGGGCCCGAGACCGGATTCTTATTCTACTGACCGATGGCAACGACTCTGGCAGTCTGGTGCCGCCCGCCGAAGCGGCAAAAGTGGCGCTGGATCAAGGGGTTGTGATTCACACCATTGCCATTGGCGATCCGGCGGCAACTGGCGAACAGGAAATGGATCTTGAAACCCTGCAACAGATCAGTCGCGTTACCGGTGGCGTCTTCTTTCGGGCGACCGATGGCGAGCAATTGAGTCTGATTTATCAACAGCTCAATAAGCTCGTGGGGCAGGATGTTGAGGTGGTCAGTTACCGCCCCAGACAAACGCTGTTTCACTGGCCGGTCGCGCTGATGGTGATGCTGCAGTTGTTGACCCAGATCTGGTTGGCCTTTGTCAGTTGGCGCGATTCAAAAATGTCTCTGGCCGGAGTTGCCGCTTCTTCGGTGCCGGAGCAAAAATCATGAATGATTTCTTTTTATTCCCGACGCTGCTGCAGCTCTTCGAGCAATTTCATTTTCTTCGGCCTATGTGGTTTGCCGTTGCGCCGGTGATGCTGTTGCTGATGTGGCGGCTGCGGCATCGGGAAGTAAAGACGGACTGGCAACATTTTATCGATGCCGATTTGCTGGATGCGATGTTGCTCAGTTCCAGAGCCGAGTCCTGGCTGACCCCAAGACGGTTGGCGGGGCTCATGTTCTTTCTCAGCGTGTTTATTCTGGCCGGGCCCGCCTGGCACAAGCAGAGCACGCCATTGGCCGATGATAAGGCGCCACTGGTGATTGCCCTGTCACTGGATCAGGCCATGCTTGAAGACGACCTTCAGCCCAGCCGCTTGGCTCAGGCCAAGTTAAAAATTCAGTCTTTGTTGTCCCGGCGGCGGGGTGCACCCACGGCGCTGATTGTCTATGCCGGCAGCAGTCATACGGTGTTGCCGCTCACTGAGGATGTCGAGCTGTTGTCTTTTTACCTGCAGGATCTGTCTCCAGAGATTATGCCCAAAATTGGTGATGAGCCGGCGCAGGCCTTGATTCAGGCCTTGCGCCTGTTGCAAAAAACACAGCTTGCAGCGGCGGATGCCAGCAGCAGCCGGGGGGATTCTCTGGCAGGCGGCTCTATGGTGTTTGTGGCTGCGCAATTGGGCAGTTTGCAACAGTGGCCCATAGCTGTGCCTCGCGAGGTATCACTGAGTCTGTTACAGACAGTGGGTGATTTGGCCCGGCAGCAGGCTTACGTTGCCGATCAGGCTCGCGGTCTGAATGTCGAGCGGGTGACCATACAGACCAGTGATGATGACATTGATGAGCTGCTCAGGAACGTCAGTCATCACTGGGAGAATCTGCAGGCCAACGACGACACTGTTATCTGGGTCGACAGTGGTTATTATTTCCTGTGGCTGCTGTTTGCCCTGATGCTGATCTGGTTTCGCCGGGGGATGGTGTTGCAATGGTAATCGTGCCCCCGGCTAAAGGCTGGCTGCGAGGCCTGTTACTGCTGGCGTTGTTGGTCGGTGCGGCGCCCTCTCAGGCGCAGTGGTACTGGCAGGATTTGCTGCTGACCCGTGATCAACAGGGCATGCGGTATTTTAACCGGGGCGAATATCGGTTGGCGGCCCAGCGTTTTGACAATCCAAACTGGCGGGCCATGGCGCTGTACGCCGCGCAACAGTTCAAGCCTGCGGCGGCTATCTGGTCGCGCCTACCCGGTGCGGATTCTCTGTTCAATCGCGGTAACGCTCTGGCTCACCTGCAAGATTATCAGGGGGCGGCGGACAGCTATCAGTTGGCTTTGCAGTTGCGTCCGGATTGGCCGGCGGCCAGAGACAATCTGGCGCTGGTGAAAGTGCTGGGTGCCAAACCCAAGATGCCGGACAACTATCACTCACCGTCTGAAAATCAGATCGGTGCCGATGAGGTGACGCTGTCGAGCGATTCCAACCGCATGGCCAACGCCAAAGCAGAACAGGTGACGGATGATATGGATCGGTCCGCCAAGGAAATTCAGGCGCTCTGGGTTGATCGCCTGCAATCCACACCGGCTGATTTCTTGCGGCTGAAGTTTTTGCATCAGCATCAACAGGCGCCCACTGGCGGTGGCGATGGCAGCGATCCGGCAGAAGAGAGTTTGACCCAATGAGGCCTCGATGTTTTTGTCTGCGCCTGCTGGCTGCTGCGAGCTTGGTTTTGCCATGGCTGGCTCTGGCCGATGACCCGGTTGATGCGGGAGCCTCACAGATCATGCTGGTAAAAAGCCATTTTCTGGGAGCCAATGATGAGCTCACTCAACAGCTCGATATTCGTCAGTCTGAGCGCTTCTCGTTGCTGGTGGATATCTATACCGACACCTGGTTTGCCGAGGCCCCCAGAGTCAATTCGTTCACGATTGATGGCGCCATCGTGGTTCGCACGGAGCGATTTGCCACCAATTTTTCCGAGCATATTCAGGGCGATGTCTATACGGTGCAGCGCTGGAAATTTGATGTCTTTCCGCAGCGTTCGGGGCAGATGATTGTGCCGGGTATCGAGGTCAAGGCGCTGGTGGCCGGTTACGAAGACAAGCCCGGCAGGCATATGAGCGCGCGCTCCAGCCCGTTGTTATTGACGGTGCAGCCCCTGCCGGATAACGCTTTCGCACAAGTCGATGTCGATCGGCCGTTGAGTTCAACGGAAGTGGTGATGGAAGAGTATTACCGCGGAGACACAACCAATCTGAAGATCGGCGATGTTCTGGAGCGTCAGGTGGACGTGGCGGCCAGAGACAGTCTGTCCATGTTGATTCCCCCCCTGGATTGGCCTGAACTCAGCGGTGTGCGGCAGCAAACTGCAAGGACGCAGGTTAAAGACAGCGGCAATCGCGGCATCGTTTGGGCGGAGCGAACCGAGGTGCGCAGCTACATCTTCGAGCGGCACGGAGAATTTACCCTGCCGCAGGTCCGGTTTAACTGGTGGGATCCAGAGCAACAGGATTGGCAGCAATCGGTGTTGCCAGAGAAGACTGTTCGCATAGCGCCAGCGGCTCGGGGCGAACAGCCCGAGGGGGCCTTGTCTCGTGATCTGCAGTGGGTCGTGGAGGATATCTGGTACGTGGCCACAGCGGCGCCTGACTGGATCAAGGGGTTGGCGCTGGGTTGTTTGCTGTTGGTGTTGCTGCTGCTTGCCTTCGGGTCGCGCTTGCGTGATCGGCTGCTGTCCTATTGGCAGTCCGAGCGAGGCTGGCGCTGGCGTTTGTGGTTGGCATCGCTGGTATGGCCTCCCGGAGCCATTCTGCGCTGTTATTATCGATGGCACTCAGTACTGGAAGCAGAGAGGGTTGAAGCCTGTTCCGATGGCAATGGTGATGAGGTTAATACCCTTCTGGCTCGGCTCTATGATCATTACCGTCGGCGGCAGTCTCTGTCTCTGAGGTTGCGTTGGCAGTGGCTGCAGCTGTTGTCGGTGCAACGCAAACGAACCGCATCGTCTCAGATCAAGCGCTCTGGCCGCCGGCCGTTGCCACCTTTGAATCCCCCCGGACATCTGCGGTAAAGTCGTTTCTTTTTGAGATGTATTGCCGTGCCCTTACCCAAAGAACCCTATTCCACCGACGATGTGGAAATTCTCGATTCCGAGCCGTTGTTCCGCAGCTTTTTCAAGGCCGATAAAGTCACCTTGCGCCACAGGCTGTATCAGGGGGGCTGGTCTGCCCCCATCACCCGTGAAATTTTTATCCGCGGTGAAGCGGTTGGTGTGCTGCTCTACGATCCGGTTAATGACTTGATCGGTCTGGTGGAGCAATTTCGTATTGGTGCTTTACAAGACGCTCATGGTCCCTGGTGCATGGAGGTGGTGGCAGGCATGGTGGAGGCCAACGAAAGCCTCGAAGAAGTCGCCTGGCGGGAGGTAGAGGAAGAGACCGATCTCAAACCCGATGCCCTGGAATACATCTGCGAGTACATGGCCAGTCCCGGTGGTTGTGACGAGCGGCTGCACGTCTATTGCGCCCGCCTTAATCTGCAGGGGGCCGGCGGTGTTCACGGGCTCGTGGCGGAAGGTGAAGACATCAAACTGCATGTCATGGCCGCAGCAGAGGTGTTCGCCGAGCTGTACAGTGGGCGCTTCAACAACGCGGCCACCATGATCGCCCTGCAGTGGCTGCAGCTAAACCGGCCCCGGCTGCAGCAGCAGGCTGGCGGGGCTTGATGGTGTAAGTGTGAACTGGGTCAATGACTTGAGCGCTAACTACTGGACTCAGGGTCAGCTGCGAGTGCTAATATAGAACCTATCAGGCAAATTAATCCCCACAGCAACGAGGCAGTCATTCGTGCAGGTAACGGCATCCAGACAGGCGACAACCCGGCCGTACAAGGTCAATCTGCGGGAGCAGATGGCCTGTTGTGAAGCCAATTATGCCCGTTTGCTGAAACTGATGCCGGATTTTGATGGGCGCGATCAATGGCATTATCAAACCCGCATCGGTGAGGCCAGCTTGAATTTGAGCCTGACCATTACCGAACGGGCGCCCTATACCACCATGTTGTCGGTACAGCAGTGTTCCGGTGTCAGTGATTGGTGTGTGCCTCCGCAGATGCAAGTGCGGCTCTACCACGATGTGCGCATGGCCGAGGTGATTGCCTGGCGAGAGCACATCCGTTTGCAGCCGCGCTACGAATACCCCAATCACGCCATGTATCAGCAGGACGAAAAAGCCCAGTTCAATCGCTATCTGGCCGACTGTCTGATGCAGGTTATTGAATACGGCCATTTGCCGGTTCAGGACTTTACTATTCCGGACTCCGTAAAATCAGACCCCATGCGCTATAAGGTGGGTAGCAACGCCGCTAAAGGACCTACCGAGTGAGCCAGAACCATCAGGATGTGATTCGTTTGTTGCAGGTAACCGACTGCCACCTTGGGGCAGAATCGGGTGAAGATCTTCTGGGGATGGATACCGATGAAGGTTTCCATGACGTGATGACGCTGCTGCAACAGCGTGAAACCGCTATCGATCTGCTGGTTGCCAGCGGCGACATTGCCAACAAGGGCCAGCAAAACTCGTATCACCGCTTCCTCGATCTGATCCAGCAATACGTGCAGGTGCCGATGGCGTGGTTGCCCGGCAATCACGATTTACCGTCTCTGATGCAATCGATCGGTGCGGGCAGGATTCAAAGTGATGTGGTGCAGCTCGATGCCTGGCAGATCATCTTGCTGGATTCCAGTGTGCTCGGGTCCGAGGGTGGCTCGCTGTCGGAGGCTGAATTACAGCGTCTGGAAAATTTGTTGGCCAGTTCCGATAAACACAACCTGATTTTTGTTCACCATCAACCGGTGCCGGTTGGCAGTGCCTGGGTCGACACCTATGTGATCGATAACGCCGAGCGCTTATTTGCTGTGCTGGATCGATTTGATCACGTTCGGGCCATAGTGTTTGGCCATGTGCATCAGGATTTTGAGGCAGAGCGCAATGGAGTCAGGTTTTACGCCACGCCCTCCACCTGTATCCAGTTCAAGCCCGGGCAGGAAGATTTTGCAGTAGACCGGCAGATGCCCGGCTACCGCTGGTTTGACTTGCACGCCGATGGCAGCTTCGCAACCGCGGTTGAGCGCATTCCCGAAAAAGATTACGGGATTGATTACGACTCCGCCGGTTATTAATTTTACTCCAGTACAGATCACGGATTCCCTATGCAGCATCTGGTCTATGTGCACGGCTTTCTCAGTGCCCCGGGCTCTCACAAGGCGCAATTAACCCAGCAGTGGCTGGCTCGGTATCACCCGCAGATTCAGTATCATTGCCCGCACCTGAGTCCCTACCCACAGCAAGCTCAGCAGCAGTTAAAGGACTTGATGGCGGACCTGGAAGGACAGCAGGTTGGCCTGGTGGGCAGTTCTCTGGGAGGCTTCTGGAGTACCTGGCTGATTGAGCATTATTCGGGTATGAACGCTGTGCTGATCAATCCATCGGTGCGACCGTTTGAATTTGTTTCCGAGTTGGTGGGTGAAACACTGAATAATTACTACACCGACGATACCTATCAAATGCAGCCGGAACACGCCGGTCAGTTGCGCGAAGCCTATCCGTCGGAGCTGGTCGACAAGTCCCGCTATTGGGTGCTGGTGCAAACCGGTGATGAAACCCTTGACTATCGTCAGGCGGTAGAGCGCTATGACGGTTGCCATGTCACGATTGAGCAGGGTGGGGATCACGGCTTTCAGGACTACGATCGCCATCTGCCTGATATCATCGATTTCCTGTTCCGCTAATGTCGTTCCGAGGTGCACAGCACCGAGGGATCTCTCATTCATGTGGTGGCTCAAAGAGATTCTTCGGCACTGTGTGCTTCATAATGACAAAGGTGAGAGAGATAGGTTTGCAGCGCTAGACACCGATCCCTACCAAAGGTAGTCTCACAGCCATCTTTCATATCCACTCGCCGAAGTTGTAGGTTTTTTAAGCGATTCTATGAGCAATTACACCTCCGAAAATATTGAAGTATTGACGGGCCTCGATCCGGTCAAAAAACGTCCCGGAATGTACACCGAGACCACCCGCCCCAATCACCTGGCTCAGGAAGTCATCGATAACAGTGTGGATGAGGCTCTAGCCGGTCACGCAAGCAATATCGACGTGATTCTGCACAAGGATAACTCTCTGACGGTCACCGATGATGGCCGCGGGATGCCGGTGGATATTCACCCGGAACAGGGCAAGCCAGGTGTCGAGGTGATTCTCTCGACACTGCACGCCGGTGGTAAATTTTCCAACGACAATTACCAGTTCTCCGGTGGTTTGCACGGGGTGGGGGTGTCGGTGGTGAACGCCCTGTCCAAGGTGCTGGAGGTGACCATTCGCCGCGGTGGTGAAGTGCACCGCATCGGTTTTAAAGACGGCGACAAAGCCAGTGATCTGGAAGTGATCGACACCTGCGGCAAGCGCAATACCGGCACCAGCGTGCGGTTTCTGCCTGATCCCAAGTATTTTGATTCCCACAAATTTTCCCTGTCGCGCATGCGCCATGTGCTGCGCGCCAAGGCGGTACTCTGTCCGGGCCTGAAGGTCACCTTCAAAGACGAGCAAAGTGGCGATAAAGACGAGTGGCATTACGAAGATGGCCTGCGCGACTATTTGTCAGCCGCGACCAATGGCTGGGAATCGGTTCCGGATAAGCCCTTCGTCGGTAATTTTTCCGGCGAGAAAGAAGCCTGCGACTGGGCGGTGCAGTGGTTGCCCGAAGGTGGTGAGCTGACTCAAGAGAGCTACGTAAACCTGATCCCGACCGCGCAGGGTGGTACCCACGTTAATGGCCTGCGCACCGGCCTGTTGGAAGCCATGCGCGAGTACTGTGAATTTCGCAATCTGTTGCCCCGCGGCGTCAAACTGACCCCCGATGATATCTGGGCCAATTGCTGTTTTGTGCTGTCGTTCAAGATGGCCGATCCACAATTCTCCGGTCAGACCAAAGAGCGGCTGTCGTCTCGCGAAGCGGTGGCGTTTGTTTCCGGCGTGGCCAAAGATGCCTTCAGTCTGTGGCTTAATCAGCATACCGAAGAGGGCGATAAGCTCGCCGACTTCTGCATCAGCAACGCCCAGAAGCGGGTGCGCTCCAGCAAGAAGGTGGCCCGTAAAAAAGTGACTCAGGGACCGGCGCTGCCGGGCAAGCTGGCGGACTGTTCCAGCGGCGAACCGGAGCGCAGTGAACTGTTTCTGGTGGAGGGTGACTCCGCCGGCGGTTCCGCCAAGCAGGCTCGAGATCGCGAGTTTCAGGCGATCATGCCGCTGCGCGGAAAAATCCTGAACACTTGGGAAGTGGACAGCCAGGAAATTCTGGCGTCACAGGAAGTGCACGACATCTCCGTGGCGCTGGGCATTGATCCGGCCAGTGAAGATCTGGAGAAGCTGCGCTACCACAAAATTTGTATCCTCGCCGATGCCGACTCCGACGGCCTGCACATTGCCACTCTGTTGTGCGCGTTGTTTATGCGCCACTTCCGCGCCATGGTCCAGGCTGGTCATGTATTTGTGGCGATGCCGCCACTGTACCGGATTGATGTGGGCAAAGACGTTTTCTACGCACTCGATGAGGCGGAAAAAGAAGGTGTGCTGGAGCGCATCAAAGCCGAAAAGAAAAAAGGTACGGTTAACGTGCAGCGCTTTAAAGGTCTGGGTGAAATGAATCCCCTGCAGTTGCGCGAAACCACCATGGATCCGGATACCCGCCGCCTGGTGCAGCTGACGGTAGATCCCGGTGACGACACCAATCAAATTCTGGATATGTTGCTGGCGAAGAAGCGGGCCTCGGATCGCAAGAGTTGGTTGGAAGAGAAAGGTAATCTGGCGGTGGTTTGATTCTTTGTTGTTTATCGTTTCGATGGCGACTTACTGAACCAGGTCGCCATCACTGAAACCAATTCCGAAAATAATAATAAGAGATAAATTGGTTATGGGGTTGCTGGGTAAAGTTGTATCCCGATTTCAAAAGTTTGGCGGAAAGCCTGAAGATAAAAATTCAGGCAAGCCCATCGAAGTTTTGGACAGGTATGGCAGAACACTAGAAATTGATCGTGACGAGTGGGTCAATAACGTCCTTATCCATAATATGGAGAAGGTTAAGGATGACCCGGATGCGCTCTACAATATGATCATTGGTGCCATGCACGATGGTTTTATGCAGGAAGTGCTGATCTTCAGCAGGTATTTGTACAACATTGATCCGGATCGCGAGCGTTCAACGACGGTGTTGGGTATTTGCTTAATGCACACCAACCGTTGGCAAGATGCTGAAGAATTGTTCAATTACTATCTCGCCAGTGATGGTCCTTCCGGAATAGTGATGACTAATCTAGCCAAGGTTTATAACAATAAAGGCGATGAAGAGTTAGCGTTTAAGACCCTTTTGGCAGCACTTAATGAGGACCCAAACCAGGACAATGGCCTTGAATGGTATGCCGCTCTGGAGAAGGAAAAGGGTGGCGCGGAAGCCGAGGAAGCGGCCTTTAAGAAAATATCTGAGGTTCCAGGCAGCTGGAGATCCCAATTGTATCTGGCACGATTCGCTCTTGAACGTGATGATATCAAGCAAGCCGTTAGCATTTACCAAACAGTCTTGCAGAATTTTGAATCCATTGTTCCGTCCGATTTTCTTTTTCAGATGAGTGGTGACCTCGGTTTAAATGGCTATATCAATGCAATAACCACTATGGTGCAGCCATGTTATCAGCCTGAAGTTCACGGCATCCAAACCGGTAATAATATTATTAAAGCGCTGGTAACCCTTGAACGATTTGATGAGGCGAAAAGTTTGGTCGATGAGTTGTTTCGACTTGATAGACCGGATTGGTCTGAGACTCTGAACTTCTGGGATTCCAATATTGCGGAACATAAACTTAAGAATGAGCCCGAGAGGGCCGTCAATTATGATGAGTTCTTCTATCATTCTTTTCAGGCACCTATCTGGCTTGGTTACAACAAGCCGTTTGAGAAATTTTTTCCTGAGAAAGGTGTGAATGCCCCCTCTGTGATTATTTTTGGCGGAGTGGTAATCAGAGATAAACAAAACGATGCCGGTAAGTCTTCGTTGACGGATACGACGGGCAGGCTATCGCGTTCCATACCGCTTGGACTTGGTGAGTACCTCCAGTTTAAAACGCCTGCATCGGTGATCAATACAATTTGTTATCACGCTCAGGTTGGTTTTGCTGTGTTTCAGCGCTCGCCTGATGCCTCGGAGTTGGTTGATCATGCAAAAAGGCTTTCGTCCAAAGCAGCCGTTGCCATAAATTTTTCTATCCATAATGACGGCGGTCAGGTGTGGGTGGAGGCAAAGGTTATTTCAATAACTTCCAATAAAAGCATGACGTGTTCTCAGCCTTTAACGGAAGAGGATGGGGTAAGAGATATTCAGGTTCTGTATGACAATATTGCCGATGTGATAAAGACATTGTCTGGAATAGCAACGGTTTCTCCGCCGGCATGGTATTCATTTCCACAGAAAGAACATGTCCCCAATTATTTGCTGCGCCTTGAACAGCAATTGGCCCTTTATATGGATAGTCACTCTGCCGATAAGGGTACATTGTATGGTGAGCATGAAATACTGCAGGGGGCGATTCAGCTTTGTGCCTATATGCCGAGTTCGGTACCGGCAAGACTGATCTGTGCGATGACCGCGCGAGAATTGGGTGAAAAGTACCCGGATATTATTGAGACCAATGCGGACCGATTTGCCGGTTTGAACAGCGACCTTTCGCAGGCGGGTGAAATGGGTAGGCTGGTTCAGGCAGAGTTGCGTAAATTAATTCTACGGGCTGTTAATTGATTATGCTCGTAGTGCCATCCTATAAATAAAGGGAAAAAATAATGTTAACTAATCCTTTAAATGAAACCGCTGTCGTTATCAGCATGCTCTGCAGCGGCGTGTTTTTTATGACGGGCCTGCTCACCGGTGCCTGGAAATACTTTGCCATGGTGGCAAGTGAAAATTACAAAGCTCCGTACTATGTGGACGTGGCCCATCGCGCATCTCTGATGTACGCCTTTGCGGCCATGCTGCTGGCGGTGTTTGCCTATTTCAGCGCGTTCTCCGATACCACCAATACCATCGCCGCGGTTTTCCCATTGCTGTTTTTTGCCATCTCGATTGCGCTGTATATCGTGTTGGGCATAAAGAATGAAACCAATAACCAGTTGCGCGATGCCGAAGATAAATCGGCTACTGCCAAGGCCATGTACGTTTTGATGTTTGCCGAAATTGGTGGTTTTGCGGTTTTATTCGCAGGTTTTATTGCCAGTATTCTTTAACCATCGAATCAGTCAAAAATGGAGTTTTTATGACTAATGGAATTAAGTCCCTGCTGTTGTGTGCGAGCCTTTCGTTGCCCTGTTTCACTCAGGCGGGTATCTACAGCGATGACCTGTCGCGCTGCCTGGTGGAATCTTCAACCTCTTCCGATAAGACCGCCTTGGTTAAATGGATGTTTACCTCGATGGCGTTGCATCCGGATGTGGCAATGATGTCGTCTGTGACCGACCAGCAGCGGGATCGGGCCAATGAAGAGGCGGCGGATATTTTTGTGAAGTTAATGACAGAGACCTGTTTGGCCCAAACCAAAAAGGCCATTCAATACGAAGGGCCGATGGCTGTGCAGCAAGGTTTTTCGGTTTTGGGGCAGGTTGCTGGTCAGGAATTATTTGCCAATCCTAATGTGGCTTCCGCATTGAGTGGTCTGGAGCAGCATATGGATAACCAAAAGCTCTCTGCTGCGCTGGGACTGTAACCACTCCGGCCCGTCTGCTGGTTCAGCGGTCTTCGTAGGCCGCTGCAACCTCCTCGGCAATGATCTCCACACCCCGTTTTACGATGGCGGCATCCTGCGCATAGGACACGCGAATGCATTCGTGCTTGTGCGCCCAGTCATCGTCCATGCCAACAAAAAAGTTATGGCCGGGCACAATCAACACGCCGCGTTTTTTCAGACGTTGATACAGTTCCTGACTGGTGATGGGCAGACCTTCAAACCAAAGCCATAGAAAAATTGCGCCTTCGGGTTTGTGGATATGGAAGGGGACATCGCCCAGCTTTTCCCTTAACCACTGGGCCGTTTGCTGTGCCCGCTGTTGATAGAACGGGGTAACGTAGTCGCGGGTCAGGCTGACAATTTCACCGGTCTTAAACAGTTCCTTGGCCAGCGCCGGGCCGAGGGTGCCGCAGGCCAGGCTAACGATGGTATTGGCGTTGGTGTAGGCCTGAATGATGTCTTCATTGGCTACAATAATGCCGGTGCGGGCACCGGGCAGTCCCAGTTTGGAAAGGCTGAGCACCAGAATGGTATTGTCGTTCCAGTGGGGTTTGGCCTCGGTAAAAATAATGCCGGGGAAGGGCAAGCCATAGGCGCCATCGATAATAAAGGGCACGTCTTTTTCCCGGGCAATCTGATCCAGATGGCTGATTTCGTCGTCGGTCAGCACGTTGCCCGTGGGATTGGTGGGGCGTGACACGCACATGGCACCTGTGTGGTTGCCCAGATCCAGTTGTGAAAAATCCACACCGTATTTAAAGAGCCTGTCGTCGAGCAGTTCAATGCTGGGGCGCGTTGCGGTGAAAAAGTTATCACTCAGGCCGACATCGGCGTAGCCCAGATACTCCGGCGCCAGAGGCAGATGGATGGCATTGGATTCACCATTGCCCATATCCCCGGCAAACATATTGTAGAGCACAAAGAAGGCCGCCTGGCTGCCGTTGGAGATGGCGATGTTATTGCCTGTCAGCGACCAACCGAATTGCTTGTTGAGAAAGCTGGCCACCTGCTCGCGAAATTCCTTGTCGCCTTGTGGTGATTGGTAGATGCCAAACAGGCTATGGCGTTGCCTCGGGTCATCCATAATGTCGTCAAGACGCTGCTGAAAGATGGCCTCAACCTGCTGCAGGCGGCCGGGATTACCCCCGCCCATAAAAATCATGTCAGGGTTTTCGTTGAGGGCGGTACCCAGATCGTCCATCAGTTCGACGATACCGGATTCACCTGCGAATTTTTGGCCAAAGCGCGAAAGCTTCATAGAGTCATTACCTGGTTGCGGTTAACCACCTTTGGGGGCGATGCAGGTGGCAGATCATAATGGCTTTGACAGCGCGATCAACAGTAAATATGCAAAAGTATAGTTGTCGCCTGTTTGGCGGGAAACAGGGCAAATTTATGGCGGGAAAATTCACTTTTGCAGCAGACATCGAGGCGGTATGAATTTAATATCAGGGCCGTTGTCGGGCGTTTGGCACCTGACTATGTTTCGGTATATTTGATGCGCTTTGTTATTGGCCTGTTGGCCGCCCTGTCATTATCGGCCTGTAGCCCCAGTCTCCCGTTCAATCGTCTGATCGTTGACACCCCTCTGGATGGCTGGGTCAGTCAGTACGCTGTGGTTGCGGCCAAAGATTCGCCGCTGGAGCCGTTGGAGGCCGCTGCGGTTAAAGATATCTTTTTGCGTAAAACTCAGGAGATGGCGGGGGTGGGTCTGGTGCCGGTCAATATTCTGGGGGACCCTCCTGTGCGGGTCCGGTTTGAGTCCAAAGTGCTGAACATGTCGCGCGAAGACCTGAACCGGTATTGGATTACCCGTGATTTTCAGGACCTGTCGCCCCCCTCAACCCAGGCGTCATTTGAGGCGGTCAGACAATTTGTTATCCGTGTTGACGGTGCCTTGGGCTATATTCCCAAGGCTATGGTGACCGAAGAGTTAAAAGTGCTGCATGAGTTTTAGAGTCAAAACCATCCTGCTGGTGGTTCTGTTAAGTCTGACCCCCTATGTCATTACCATGGTGGTGGCAGGCAATGTCTATCGTGGCGATGCCGAAAGCCGGATTCGCGACAATCTGCACTATCAGTTGGCGGTTATGGCGCGGCAGTTGGATATGCGCATTATTGCGCTGCGCGATGAGATGAACTTTCTGGCGTCGCTCGACATCATGAACGACATCTTTACCGGCGATCTGGATCGACGCATCACCTCCCTGATTCGGGCCAAAAAAGAAGATCTGCAGTTGCATGGTGATATTGATGTGGTGGATGCCACAGCGACGATTATCGCCTCCAGTGAGATTTCCCGAGTCGGTACCGCCATGCAGGAGCCCGCGGCAATTGAGGTGCCTATAAAGTCGGCCTTGAGTGAGCAGCCTATCGGGGCGCTGGTGGTCAACTATCAGATTACTACCCTGGAGCGGTTTCTGCCGGCGGCTGAGGAGCTGACTTACCGGTTGTTGGCGGCCGATGAAATCGTTCCTGAAAATGCCGACACCATTTCGGTGAATCAGCTGCTGGATAAGCGCCAGGATTTTCGCTTGATCCTGTCTCAGGAAAAGCGCTCGGCTTTTGCCGTGCTGGAGAGCTTTGCGCAAACCTTGTTGGTGGCACTCATCATCGGCGTTATCGTTATCGCTGTGGTGGCTTATCTGTTGGCGAGCTATATCGCCTCGCCGATTTTGATGTTGTCGGAAACCGCCCACAGCATCAGTGAGACTCAGGACTACAGCAAGCGGGTGGATTTGAAGCGCGCGGATGAGGTCGGTCGCCTTGCCGGTGCTTTCAATACCATGATTGAAGGCATGCAGGGCATGATCGAATAATTGAAAAACGAGAGTGCCAACAAATTAAAATTATCGCAGGAAAGGCAGCGCTCCGAGATGTTGCAGGGGTTGTCCAACAAGCTGGCCAAGTATCTGTCGCCACAGGTTTATGAATCCATTTTTTCCGGTGAGCGGGATGTCACCCTGACGTCTTCGCGAAAAAAGCTGACCATCTGCTTTACCGATATCGTTGGTTTTACCGACGCCTCCGATCAGATGGAGTCTGAAGACCTGACTCAATTGCTCAACCACTACCTCAGTGAAATGACCCAGATTGCGCTGGAATACGGTGCCACCGTGGATAAGTACATTGGCGATGCCATTATGATTTTCTTTGGCGATCCCAAATCCCGCGGCGTAGAGCAGGATGCGGTGCTGTGCATTGAGATGGCCATGGCCATGCAGAAGCGCGTGTGTGAACTGCAACAGGAGTGGCGATCCTCCGGTTTCTCCAAACCTTTCTTTATTCGGGTCGGTATACACACGGGCTATTGCACGGTGGGTAACTTTGGTGCCGAAAATCGTCTGGATTACACCATTGTTGGCTCGGCGGTGAATCTAGCCAGTCGGATAGAATCCTGTGCCGAACCCGGCAGTGTCTGTATTTCCGAAGATACGTATTTATTGGTGCGTGACAAATTTGCAGCCGTGCCGACCCAAAAATTCAAACCCAAGGGGCTTGCCGCTGCGGTGCAGTTGTATCGGGTGCTGGATGCCGGGGAAGAGCACGCAGGTGTTGATGTGATCGAGCCGGGGTTTGAATTGAAAATCAGGCAACAGGATTTAACGCCAGAGGCGAAGGCAAAACTGAAACAACAGTTGCAGGACGTGCTGCAGGACCTGGACGATTAACCGTGCCATTCCCGCTCAGCGAGAGCGTGCCTGAGCGGGAAGGATTGAACCTGACGCTTACTTGGCGGCCATGCGAATGGAGCCGTCGAGGCGCACTGTTTCGCCATTGAAGTAATCGTTCTCGGCCATGGTAATCGCCAGGTGAGCAAACTCGCTTGGGTCGCCCAGACGCTTGGGAAACTCCACCGCAGCACCCAGAGCTTCAACCGCGGCTTCAGGCAGTGAGGCGGCCAGCGGGGTCATAAACAGGCCCGGCGCAATGGTGTTGACGCGAATGCCGTAGCGAGCCAGTTCGCGAGCGATCGGCAGGGTCATGCCATGGATGCCGGCCTTGGAGGCGGCGTAAGCAGGTTGGGCAATTTGGCCGTCAAAGGCTGCAACAGAGGCGACATTAATGATAACGCCGCGGCCGCCATCAGCATTTACTGGCTCGTTTTTGGCCATTTCAGCCGCCGCCAGACGCAGGACATTAAAGGTGCCGAACAGATTGATGTCGACGATCTTCTTGAACTTGTCCAGAGGCAATGGGTTGCCTTCGCGATCAATCACTTTCGACGGTGGGCCGATACCGGCACAGTTCACCACAATGTGCAGTTCACCAAAGGCGGCCTTGGCTTTGCTGATGCCGTTCTCCACCGACTCTTCACTGGTCACATCCACCAGAGCGTAGATGGCGTTGTCATTGCCCAGATCGTTGCAGGTGGCAATGCTGGCTTCCTCGTTCAGATCAAACAGCACCACATTGGCGCCCTTGTCTACCAGTGCTTTGGCGGTGGCCTGACCGAGGCCGGAAGCGCCACCGGTGATGATGGCGGTTTTGCCTTGAATGTCCATGACAGTCTCCTTTGGTTGGATTTGTTGATTGAGGGTTATTGTAGTTATTTTCAGGCGAGGACGGTTGGCCAAATGGCGCAGCTTGCTTGTCGATAGGGCTGTTTTTTTTAGGCTGTGCTATCCTGCGCCTCGATTGATGACAGAGCTGTAACCAAGTGGAGCGACTATGAAATTCCAGGTGATTCCGGTAACCGCCTACATGCAAAATTGTACCTTGCTGTGGTGTGAAGAAACCAACAAGGCGGCGGTGGTTGATCCGGGCGGAGATCTCGATCGCATCGAGCAGGCGATTGCCCAGAACGGCGTCGAACTGGAAAAAATTCTGGTGACTCATGCCCATCTGGATCACGCCGGCGGTGTGGCTGAGCTGGCCGCCAAGTACGGTGTCCCTATCGAGGGGCCCCACGAAGAAGATCAATTCTGGATTGATATGCTGCCGCAGCAGGCGCAGATGATGGGGGTTCAGTTTGATGCCAATGTCTTTACGCCGGATCGCTGGTTGCATCAGGATGACCGGGTGACCGTTGGCAACCAGACTCTGGAAGTGCTGCACTGCCCGGGTCACACCCCGGGGCATGTGGTGCTGTTTCACCGCGACAGTCAGTTGGCGCTGGTGGGTGATGTGCTGTTTCAGGGCTCCATTGGTCGCACCGATTTTCCCAAGGGCGACTACGATACTCTGGTGAATGCGATCCGTCAGAAACTGTGGCCACTGGGCGACGAGGTTCGCTTTATCCCGGGCCATGGCCCCATGTCCACCTTTGGTCAGGAGCGGGTCAGCAACCCGTTTGTCGCGGATAAAAATTACGGTTGATCGGAGAGAGTCCATGAGCAAAAGCGTTCTGTCGTCTGAACCCCTGTCGAAAAGCGAAGAAGAAAATTTTGATCGCTTTATTGTCGAGGCCATAGCCACTGGTTGCGTCTGGGGGCTTGAGGGACCCGATGGTTGGGCGCTTTGCCCGTCTGAAAAACACTCTGAGACGGATGTGATGCCGTTCTGGTCGCAGCCGGAGTTTGCTCAGGTTCACTGTGTGGATGAATGGTCCGTTTACAAGCCGGTGGCGGTGTCCCTCGAAGAGCTGCTCGACGAGTGGCTGCCGGGGATGCACGACGATGTGTTTCTGGTGGGCATCAACTGGGATGCCGATATGGAAGGGCAGGAAGTGGAACCGCTGGATCTGTTGTCAGAGATCGAGGCGGAGCTCAAATAAGCCCTCTGTGATTTTTTGCTAGTTCTAAAGTCGTCTGCGGATTAACGTCGTTTCAGCCGGGGCAGTATCCTTGGTGATCGAACTGCAATTTCAACCGGAGACAACGTATGGCCGCGCCTAACACTCAAGACAAACTGGATATGGTTCCCACTCTGGCCAATATGGGCCTGGAAGTGATTGAGGACAGTCCTTCACGCGTGTATGTGCGCATGCCTCTGGAAGGCAACAGCAACCACTTCAAGGCGGCTTATGCCGGCGCCCTGTTTTCTCTGGCTGAGTTTCCTTTTGGCTTTCTGTTTTTCAATCGCGTTGGCACTGAGCCCATGTACCCGCTGGTGGGTGAGATGACCATCCGTTACATGGCGCCGGCCATGAGCGATGTCTATGTGGATGCGCGCCTGAGTGATGATGAGTGGCAGGAAATTTATGACACCACCAAAGCCAAGGGCAAGATGAAAATTGAGCGTGTTACCGAGCTGAAAGACAAGGACGGTAATCTGCTGGCGGTTGTCAACGCCACCTACTTCTCGGTTCTGGCTGGCTGATAAAACAACGGGGCCACGTCTTTCAACATGGCCCCGTTGTGATTGTTTGCGAGCGGACTGGTGTGCCGTTTTAAGCTAAAACTTTGCTCAGCTCCATATCCTCTTCGACAAAGCCAAACAGATAATTCTGAATGATGTCGTGCATATTCTCGGCAATGTAGGCGTTCAGGCTGTTCAGGCAGTCGAATATGGGGGTGACGGCCTCCTGATCGGTCAGGCGGTAATTGACCGTGGCCAGGGTAAAGCGCTTCTGTGGGCTGCCCTCTTCAATATCGAGCATTTCCAGTAATACCAGATCCAGATCGGTTTGCAGGTTGTTGATGTGCCTGTACTGATCGCGCTTGTGGGTTGGTAAGGTTATTTCACGTCCACCAAGAACGTGGTTGTCATTGATCTGTAGCATAGTCTCAGAGCCGTATTTTTATGAATTTTTTATAGTGGCGGTGAGGCTGTCCTTAGCTGTGTGGGGTGCGACAACGTGCTGCACACCCAAACTCACGGAGCCTACTGTAAGGATCTGTTAAGTGAATTTCAAGACTAATTTCGGAAAATCAATGCAAAGTCTCGCAAGTTGCCCGCAAATGCGGGCTGTGAGACTGTTTTTAAGTTCTTGGTCATTGCTATTGCAGGGTGTCGTGATCCACCCAGGATAAGGCCTGATGAGCTTGCTTGCTTGAAAAGCGTTTTACCTCGGCGCCACTGAAGTGGCTGGCGATGGATTGCAGTTGCTGGTTGATGGCCGCATCGGAAACCGCGGCAATGCGCAGGCTGTCATCGCTGAAGTTGAGGTGATTGACACCCTCGGAGAACTCTTCCCAGCCGGGCTCGTCCTCGGTGCTGATCAGCAGCCCCTTGAGGTGTCCGTGGCGGCTGGTAAAGCGATTCACCAGTTCGTTGATCTCGGCAAAATCTCTTGCCAGCAGGGGGCTCTCCGGTTGGATGCGGATAATGCCTTCATCTTTTAACAGTTCGTAGTCGAGCATGGGCCTCTCCAGAAGCGGGTTGGAAATCAGAAGCGCCTACCAATCTTAGGACAGGAAAAAATGTCGGGTTCTACTTTTAGGGAATAAGTTTCGGCGAATTTTGCGCCATCTTGTGATAAGCCAGAATTCTCGCCGGCTGCGGCAGGGTAGATTGTTGCAACAACAATAAAAATCCTTGAGGGCCGGTGCTGCTGCTTCTATTATTCCGTCCTTCTTTATTGTCCAGATACTCAAATAACACCCCAAGGATGTGTGCACCATGAAAAAAACGGCTCTGTTTACCGCGCTGCTGGTTATCTCTTCTGCTCCGGCGTCTGCCGGTTTTTTCGATTCAGCTGCGGGCTTGCTGGATACCGCCAGCAAAGCAACGGCCGTTGCCAGTGACGTGCTGACTACCAGTGACGAGGCAGTGGACGCGGCCGAAAACGCCACAACTGGGGATATGGCATCCACCGCTCTGGAATTACTGCCGGCCATTACCGGTGGTCTGGGGGTCAGCCCGGAGCAGGCCAGTGGTGGTTTGGGATCGCTGTTTCAATTGGCTCAGGGCACGCTGGGTGCTTCTGACTTTTCCGTGTTGAGTGACGCGGTGCCGGATATGTCCGGGTTGCTGGCTGCAGCCCCCGAAGTGGCCCCGGCGGCGAGTCAGGGTTTGACCAGTGGCTTGATGAATATGGCCGGTTTGCCCGGTGATGCGGTCAGCAGCGCGACGACCGTCGCGGCGCAATTCCAGCAGTTGGGGTTGAACCCGGCCATGATTCCCGAGTACATCCGTATTACCAATGAATTCTTGCAGTCCAGCGGCGGCCAGCAGGCGGTTGAGCTGTTTGGCAAAGGGGTTGCGACCCTGCTCTGATGATCACGGCTGTTCGTCACGGCGCGGCTCTGTCGCCTGGTGATGAGATTGGCGCCATTGCCCGAAATCGTTTGGCGTCAGGGGCTGCAATCGGCCATAGTTAATCCATTGATTGTGCAGATTGGGCGCCCTTGTCATGAGTAATTTGGCTCGTTTGTTGGTAATGGCCTGTGGCCTTTTGCTACCGGTTTTTGCTGCCAGTGCAGACGTAAGTTTCACCCATGAGGTGAAACCCTTGCTGGAGAAGCGCTGCGTGGTTTGCCATGCCTGCTACGACGCGCCCTGTCAGCTTAAATACACGTCTCTGGAGGGCATTCACCGGGGGACTTCCAAGCAGAAGGTCTATTCCGGCGCTCGTCCTCTGGCGATTGATCCGCAGCGTTTGTTTATCGATGCCCACTCAGAGGCGCAGTGGCGTAAACGGGGCTTTTCTTCCGTACTCGGTGAGCCGGATCCGGTCAGTGGCGCGGTGCAGCTCGACTCCAGTCTTATGCATCAGGTGCTGCAGTTAAAGCAGCAGAATCCATTGCCTCGGGCTGATATTCTCAGTGACGCCTTTGATCTGTCGCTAAACCGCGACAGTGAGTGTCCGAAACCCGCTGAATTCAAGGATTACGCTGCCCGAAACCCGCTGGCGGGGATGCCCTATGCCTTGCCCGGTTTGAATGCCTCTGAGCAGACGGTGTTACTTGACTGGATCGAGCAGGGCGCACCCGATGACACGCCATCCTATGTTGTTGATGAAGAGCAGGCGGCGCAAATCCAACAGTGGGAATCGCTGCTCAATGGCGACAGCCTGCAGGCACAGTTGGCCGCCCGTTATGTTTATGAACACTGGTTTTTGGGCTCGCTGCACTTTCCAGAGGCCGGTTCTGACACATTCTTCAAGTTGGTGCGCTCATCCACGCCGCCGGGGCAGCCGATACAGATGATTGCCACGCGCCGTCCCTACGATGATCCCGGGGTAGAGCGGGTCTATTATCGATTGTGGCGCGATCCGCAGACGGTGGTGGCCAAAACCCATATGCCATTAGCGCTGGGCAAAAGCCAGTATCAGGCGGTCAGACAATTGCTGTTTGATCTGCCCTATCCGGTTACCGCCCTGCCGGGCTACGATGTGGCCACGGGTTCCAATCCGTTTAAAACCTTTGCCCAGATTCCCCTGGACAGCAAGTACCGGTTCCTGATCATGAACGGTCAGTTCACGATCATGGGCTTTATCAAGGGGCCGGTATGCCGAGGCCAGACCGCACTGAATGTCGTCAATGATCACTTCTGGGTGTTTTTTGTAGACCCTGACGCCAATGTTCGTGGTGAGTTTGAATCTCTGCTGGCGCAGCAAACCGATAACCTGCGATTGCCGGCCGAGAGCGGCAGTAATGCCCTGACCCTGACCAACTGGCTGAAATACATCAACTCCCAGAAAACCTATGTGGCTGCCAAGCAGTCGTGGGTCAAAGCGGTGCTGGAGGATGGCGGTGCCATAGGCCCGGAGATCGTCTGGGATGGCGATGGCAGTAACCCCAACGCGGCGCTGACGGTGTTTCGCCATTTCGATAGCGCTACCGTTGAGAAGGGGTTGATCGGCAATGTGCCCAAAACCGCTTGGCTGATTGATTACGCCATGCTGGAGCGAATCCACTACCTGTTGGTGGCCGGCTACGATGTGTTTGGTAACGTTGGTCATCAGTTCAATACCCGGGTGTATATGGATTACCTGCGCTATGAGGCCGAGTTTGCACTGCTGTCACTGTTTCCGGCAGAGACCCAGCGTGAACTGTTCCGGCACTGGTACCGCGATACGCCCAGGGGGTTTGATCGTCTGATTGGCCAGGCTCATTACTATCTGGACCTTCCAGTATCGATCAACTATCAAACCGATCAACCCTTCAGTGAGTTGATGACCCTATTGAAAGGTCGTGTGGATGATGCCCTCAGTCACCGCTTTAGTTTTCGCAATAAGGTAAGGCACCCCATCGAGGCTCTTAATGAGTTGCCCAATACCGCGATTCAATTACTGCCGCAGGTCTCGGTGATACTGGTGGCCGATGATCAGGATTTTACCCGGGTGCAATCTTCGCCAGAGGCTTACAGTCTGTTGCGTAACAACGCCCATTCCAATATTGCGGTGATGTTTTTTGAGGACGACCGTCATCTGTCCGAAGAGGACAGCGCCACTCTGGTGCCGGGCTTTATTGGCGATTACCCGGGGGCCCTGTGGTATGTCCCGCGAGCCGACATTGTGCGTTTCACTGAGGCGTTGTCACAGGTGCGCAATGAACGGGATTACCGCAAGTTGAGGGATCAGTACGGGGTTCGCAGAACCCACCCCGATTTCTGGCGGTTCAGTGATTTGCTGCACACCGCCGCCGATCACTATCGGGGGCTGGATTACGGTGTATTCGACTTGAACCGGTTAGAGAATCGCTAACCAAAAAAATAAAAAAAGGGCGGATTGATCGAATCAATCCGCCCTTTTTCTGTTTGCGCAAAAGACCGTATCAGTCTTTCAGCTTCTTGTACTGCATGCGATGGGGTTGGGCATCTTCGCCTTTGCGCTTCACCAGATCTTCATGGTACTCGGTGTAGTTGCCTTCAAAGAACTCAATGGTGCCATCGTCTTCGTAGGCGAGGATATGGGTGGCCACGCGATCGAGGAACCAACGGTCGTGCGAGATTACCAGAGCACAGCCCGGGAATGTGTTGAGGGCTTCCTCCAGGGCACGCAGTGTTTCCACGTCCAGATCGTTTGACGGTTCATCGAGCAGCAGCACGTTGGCGCCCTGCTTCAGGGTGTTGGCCAGATGCAGGCGGCCGCGCTCACCACCGGACAGTTCACCGACGCGTTTCTGCTGATCGCTGCCCTTGAAGTTAAAGCGGCCGACATAGCTGCGGGAGCTGACTTCGTAGTTGCCGATCTTGAGAATGTCCTGCCCCTCGGAAATTTCTTCCCAGACGGTTTTGCTGTTATCCAGATTTTCCCGGCTCTGCTCAACAAAGGCGACGTTGACGGTTTCACCCAGAACCACTTCACCGCTGTCGGGCTGTTCGGTGCCGGCGATCATGCGGAACAGGGTGGATTTACCCGCGCCGTTGGCGCCAACGATACCGACGATGGCGCCCTTGGGCACGGTAAAGCTCAGGTCTTCGATCAACAGGCGATCGTCAAAGCTCTTGGTGACGTTGTGGAATTCGATGACCTTGTCGCCCAGACGGTCGCCGGGTGGGATGTAGATTTCGTTGGTCTCGTTGCGAGTCTGGAATTCCTGAGACTGCATTTCTTCAAAGCGGGCCAGACGTGCCTTGTTCTTGGCGTGACGACCTTTGGGGTTTTGACGCACCCACTCAAGTTCGGCCTTGATGGCTTTCTGATGAGAGGCTTCGGTGCGCTGCTCCTGCTCCAGACGGGCTTCTTTCTGCTCCAGCCAGCTGGAGTAGTTACCCTCGTAGGGAATGCCGTGGCCACGGTCCAGTTCCAGAATCCAGCCGGCGGCGTTGTCGAGGAAGTAACGATCGTGGGTAATGGCGACCACGGTACCGGGGAAGTCCACCAGAAACCGCTCCAGCCAGTAAACCGATTCGGCATCCAGGTGGTTGGTGGGCTCGTCCAGCAGCAGCATGTCCGGGCGCGACAGCAGCAGGCGACACAGGGCAACGCGGCGGCGCTCACCGCCGGACAGTTTGGTTACATCCGCATCCCAGGGCGGCAGGCGCAGGGCATCGGCCGCGGCCTCCAGTTTGTGATCCAGATTGTGGGCGTCCCAGGCCTGGATAATGTCTTCCAGCTGACCCTGTTTTTTGGCCAGAGCATCAAAGTCGGCATCCGGTTCAGCGTAATCAGCAAACACCTGATCCAGTGCGGCCATAGCATCCAGCGCTTCACGCACGCCATCTTCCACATTGCCGCGCACGTCTTTTTCCGGGTCCAGTTCCGGTTCCTGTGGCAGGTAGCCAACCTTGATGCCGGGCATGGGACGGGCTTCGCCGCTGATGTCGGTGTCGACGCCGGCCATAATGCGCAGCAGCGTGGACTTACCCGCACCATTGAGGCCCAGTACACCGATCTTGGCGCCGGGGAAAAAGGACAGGGAAATATCTTTCAGAATTTCGCGTTTGGGGGGAACCACCTTGCCAACGCGGTTCATGGAATACACGTACTGTGCCATGGGCTAAAACCTCTTTGAATCTGCTGCAGCGAGTGCTGTGTGAGATAGCGTTACAAGAGCGGAAAGGTACAGAAACTGCGGCCTTAATACAATCATAACGGCCCGGGCAACTTGGTGGTTTGAGTGGTGGGGGTATATTCTTGAAGCATCAACAGGTTTTAGGCCGTCATTATTGGAATTGGGTAGTAAGGGTTTGCAGTTATCAAAGTCTGGTGGCTATTGGACGGGTCTGTGCCGCCTCATATTTCTGGGCGTTTTGCTGTCGCTTGCGCCGATCGCGCCGGTGCTGGCTGAGGCGCTCAAACCCTTCCGGCTTGGCTGTGTCAGCTCGCCGGATATGCCGGCTGCCCGTTATCTTGCCAGCGTTATTACTCCGGTACTCAGGCGCGAAGGCTATCGTCTGGAGATGATCACCGACGCCGCCGATCGTTTGAATGACATGCTGGTTCGTGGCGAGCTCGATGGTGACTGTGGTCGCTGGAAAACTTTTGGCGATGAGCTGGAGGGAGTGGTCCGGGTGGAGCCTTCCTTTCGTCACGAGGGTTTTGCCATATGGGGTGATCAGTCACTTGTGCAGGCTTCAACAGCAAGACTGCGCCTTGGTTATCCCAGAGGTTGGGTGATGAAGTCGCCTATTCTTGAAACTCTGGGTTATCAGAGTTTGCATGGCTATGGTGATGCCAAGGCATTACTTGATGCCGTTGCGGCAGGAGAGATTGATGCGTTTGTGAGTTACACCGCCGCCGTAAATAAACACCGGGACCCCGAACGCCATGCTGCGGTGATGTTTCATCGAGACATTGTTTCCCTACCTGTTTATTTGTACCTGCACCCCCGCTGGACTGCGCTGGCTGAAGATTTTGCCAAAGCCATCCAGCTGAAACAGCAGCAACCTCTGTACACCAAGGAGGTGCCGGATCAATGGTTCGCAAGATCGGAACGCCGCATCGTGTTCAGTTGCCTGGTACCTGATCGCTATCCTCTGTTTACCGAGTTTGAATCTTTCTATCGCGAGGCATTCGCCGCCCTTGGTTACAATTTTTCCATGATTTCTTTGCCCCGGGCGCGGGAAATCGCCGAGTTGCTCAATGGCCGGGTGGATGGTGTGTGCGCCCGGGTGGATGTTGAGCCGTTCAGCTCGGCCAATAATCTCCAGCGTCTCGATATCGCCGTGGGCAATATCACCCAGATGGTGGTTTCCCCGGTCCCATTACCTGAGGTGCCCATTGGGCAGCTTCCACAAGGGCGGTTGGGCTATGTTCGAGGCGCACAGGTCAGTTTGACGTGGCTGCGGGCATTTCCGCAGATGGAGCAGATCGTTCTGAACAGCAGTGAGAGTGGATTAAAAATGCTGGCGGCCGGTCGTCTGGATTACTTGCTGGATAACAGTGTGGCCGTCAACATCATGTTCCGGCATTTGGGGGTTGATATCCCGCTGTATCGCAAACCTTATGGTCAGCCGGTACCGGTTTATCCCTTCTTGAACAAACGTCATCTGGGTATTCAGCAAGCGCTGCAGGAGCAGTTGGTTCTGCAGTTGCGAAATTACCCTGAAAATATCATTCTGGGTCGATGAGTTTATTGGATGTGGCCTGTCTGGAGCAAAGTGGTAAAAGCATGAAGAGTATCGGGGTCAAGGTGTGCCGCTTATTGCTGTCCGTGTCAGTTGCTTTGATGTGGTGCCATGCGCAGGCCGAGCAGCGGGAGCGGTTTCAACTGGGCTGCATCAGTTCGCCAGACATGCCCGATACCCAATACCTGGCCAGCATCATAACGCCGATTCTTGAGCGTGGCGGTTATCAGCTGGAGATTGAATCCGGTGACGCGACCCTCATCAATCAGCGGGTGCAACAGGGTGAATTGAAAGGTGACTGTGGGCGTTGGCGAGCTTACGGTGATGCCTATCCGAATATGCTGCGGGTTGATCCGCCATTCCGTCATGAAACGTTTGGTGTCTGGGGGGCTGCGGATAAAGTTCATGAGCCGGTAGCGAACTTGCGACTGGGACAGCCGTCGGGCTGGTTCGTCGGTTCCCCCATATTGTCCAACCTGGGTTACGGCAGCCTGAAAAGTTATCCCGGTTTTGATGACTTGCTTGATGCGGTCGTTGCCGGCGAGCTGGATGCCTTTGTCAGTTATGGCGCCGGTATCAGTCAGCGCCAGGATGATCTGATTAAGGCGGGTATCCGCCATCATCAGGACATTGTATCGGTACCCATTCATCTGTTTTTGCGACCTGAGTGGCAGACACTGGTGCCCTATTTCAGTGTCGCCATCGAGAGCCGGCAAAACCAGAATCCCTTTCCCAAGCTGGATCTGAAGCAGCTGAACAGGGCTGGCGAGCGGCACATAGTATTCAGTTGTTCGATTCCGGCTCAGTACCCATTGTTTGAGGTGGTGGAAGATTTTTATCGTCAGGCCTTTGAAGCACTGGGTTACCGCTTTACCATGGTGCCCATGCCCAGAATACGGGAGATGGCAGAGGTGATTAACGGTCGGGTGGATGGCTCCTGTGTGCGCACCAATCTACCGCCGTTCAATGACAAGGAACATCTTATTCTGGTGGACGTGCCGCTGGCCGGCGTATCCACGATCATCCTTTCGACCCGGCAGTTAGACGGTGAGCCCGAGCAGATCCTGACATCCGGCCGACTGGGGTATGTGCGAGGGTCACAGGTCAGTATCAATGCCCTGAAGCATTTCCCGGGCATGGAGGTGGTGGGTCTCAATACCCAGGAGAGTGGCTTGAAGATGCTGGTTGCCGGACGGATTGATTATCTGCTCGATAACAGCGTGGTGGTCAAAATCGTCTCGGAAACTTTGGGCATTGAGTCGCTGCTGTATCGCAAGTCATTTGGTGACCCTGTGCTGTTGTACCCCTATCTGAACCGCCGTTACGAGGAGCTGGCCGAGCCACTGGCCGAACAATTGCGACATCAGTTGCAGCAATACCCGGGCAATCTGATTGTCGGGTGGCAATGAGCCCTAACGGGTTTGGTCTGCCGGATCTGATTTGCTAGTCTGAGTAGAAGGCTGGTTGGCGTCGGACATGATGGAAAGCCGTAAGCCACTGACAGCAAAACACAACGATAACAACATGACAGTCTGTCGTGGTAATGACATAAGCATGAACTCAAACTTTCACAGTGATCAAAGCAACAATCAGCCGATGTTTAAATTGCGACTGGTCTGGTTGGTTACGCTGTTGTGGTGTTTGGGTTCTGGCTTGATGCCGGCACACGCCGATTCTTCCTCTGGTGCTCTTTCCTCCGCTGCTCTTCCCTCTGATGTTCTGCGGTTGGGTTGTCTCAGCTCTTTAGGCATGCCGGATACTGAATTTCTTCAGAGCATTATGCAGCCGGTTCTGGATCGGCACGGTATGCGTTTGGAGATTGTGCAAATGCCGCCGGAGCAAATCACCCAGTCGATCCGCGAGGGCTCGGTGGATGGCGACTGTGGTCGTTCCGCCTATTATTCCAGTCTTTTTGATGGCGCATTGATCCGGGTTGAGCCTGCGTTCCGCAATGAGACCGTGGTGGTTTGGGGGCGAAAAGATAAGAGAGATCTTGCTCCTGAAGAGCTGGCTCTGGGGTTTCCCAAAGGCTGGAACAGCATCAAATACGACGTGTTGGCTCTGGGTTACAAGGGCTGGCGAATTTTTGAAGACCTTGATCAGGTGGCCAGGGAAGCCTCTGCCGGTAACGTCGATGCGTTTGTCAGTTATTACGCCGCCATCGATGTGCGCATGCCGCAGTTGCAACAGATGGATCTGGTGTACCACCGCGACCTGTACACTGTTCCGGTCTATGTGCATCTTGCAAAGCGCTTCGAATGGCTGCTGCCCGAGCTGAAGCAAGCCATAAGGTTGCGCAAGCAGGCGTCGCCCTACCCGGATTACGATGTCACCCAGTTTGAGCAGCGTGACCGGCGTCATATCGTATTTGGCTGTTCGGTGCCGCCGAAGTACCCGGCTTTTGAGCAGGTGAAGCGTTTCTATCAGCAGGCGTTTGGCGAGCTGGGTTATGACTTTACGCTGGTTCCCTTGCCCCGGGCCCGGGAAGTGGCTGAAGTGTTGAATGGCCGCTTGGATGGCAGTTGTGCCCGTCCGAATGTGGCGCCATTCAGCAGCAGTGCCGAACTGATTCAGCTTGAGGTTCCCGTGGCCAGGGCAACCCCGCAATTGTTAACGCACATCAAAGACCTTTCCGGGGTGGCTGCTGCGGCTCACGAGGCCAAGCTGGCCTACGTTCGTGGTGGCCAGTGGGCCGGTCAGAAGTTCGGGCTGCTCGGGGACAGAAAATCCATTGGTGTTACCACCGTGGATATTGGCATCAAAATGCTGGCAGCCAAGCGCATCGGCTTTTTTGTCGACAACAGCCTGATGCAGGATACGGTGTTGGGGGCAATGAAAATAGACACGCCTTTATATCGGCACAG
This sequence comes from Candidatus Pelagadaptatus aseana, assembly GCF_040362265.1. Classification (NCBI taxonomy): domain Bacteria; kingdom Pseudomonadati; phylum Pseudomonadota; class Gammaproteobacteria; order Cellvibrionales; family Cellvibrionaceae; genus Candidatus Pelagadaptatus; species Candidatus Pelagadaptatus aseana. The sequence goes on along the minus strand of NZ_BAABNJ010000001.1, from coordinate 326,956 downwards.
TCTGGGCGAGCCATACTATCTCTATCCGTTCATTAAGCGCTCTCACCAGGAATTGGTAAAGCCTCTGGAGCAGCAGTTGCGAATTTATCTGGAGAAAAACGCTACTGAAGCGTTGGTGGAGGATTAGTTTTCTCCGCAATATAGTCCATCCCATAAGCAATATAGTGAATTGGAGCCCGGTTGTTGACGGCTTATCATGCTTGCCGTTGATTAAATGATAACCAGTGTGGTGTCGTGCGGCACCCGAGAGATTGCTAAAAGAGGAACCGACATGGCTTTGGATAATAAAATTGCAGATACCGACGAAGCTCGTCAGATCGCTGCCATGATGGAGCGCGCCCGTGCCGCTCAGGCGCAGATAGAAAACTATACTCAGGAGCAGGTAAACGAGCTGATCAAAGCCATGGTCTGGTCCTGTTGTCAGCCGGGTGTTGCTGAGGGCATTGCCCAGCACACCGTGGACGAAACCCAACTGGGTAACTACGACGGCAAGTTTGCCAAGATCTTCACCAAGACCCGTGCTGCGCTGCTGGACATCATCGATGACGTCTCAGTGGGTGTGATCGAAGAAGACAAAGAGCGCAATATCATCAAGGTGGCCAAGCCTGTGGGTGTGATTGGCGCGCTGTCGCCTTCCACCAACCCTGAAGCCACGCCGGTGATCAAAGGCATCAATGCCGTCAAGGGTCGCAATGCCATCATTGTGGCGCCACACCCGCGCGCCAAGCTCACCAACAAGATGATCATCGACAACATGCGCGCTGCGCTGGAAAAAATGGGCGCGCCGGCTGATCTGGTTCAGGGCATTGAAGTGCCATCGCTGGAGCTGACCGATGAGTTGATGAAGCAATGTGATCTGGTGCTGGCCACCGGTGGTCCGGCCATGGTGCGCTCGGCATATTCGTCCGGAACTCCGGCTTTGGGTGTGGGTGCGGGCAATGCGGTCATCACCGTGGACGATAGCGCCGATCTGGATGACGCGGCCGAGAAAATCCGCATTTCCAAAACGCTGGATCTGGCCGCTTCCTGTTCTGCCGATAACTCCGTTATAGCGTTTGAATCCATTTACGATCAGTTGCTGGAAAAGCTGGTGGCCGAAGGCGGTTACATCGCCTCCAAGGAAGAGTCCGACAAAATTGAGGCGGTGCTGTGGGAAAACGGCGCGCTGAACCCTCGAGCCGTGGTACTGCGCCCGCAGGTACTGGCGGAAATGTGCGGCTTTGAAATCCCGGAGGATCGCAAGTTCATTATTGTCCCGGAAGAGGGCGTTGGGCCGGACAATCCATTCTCCGGTGAAAAGCTGTCAGCCATCATGGCGTTCTACAAGGTCAAGTGCATTGATACCGCGATTGAACTGACCAACGCCATTCAAGCGTATCAGGGAATGGGACACTCCTGTGGCATCTACTCCAACAACGATGACAACATTCTCAAGTTGGGTATGGGCACCAAGACCTCGCGCGTGATGGTCAATCAGCCACAGGCACCTTCCAACTCCGGTAACCTCTGGAATGGCATGCGCCAGACCTTCTCACTGGGGTGTGGCAGTTGGGGGGGTAACTCCACCAACGAAAACATCAACTGGAAGCATCTGGTGAACGTCACCTGGATTTCCAAACCGCTGGCCACGCCCAAAGTGATCCCGGCGGATGATGAGCTGTTCGGTGATGTCATTACCAAATTGAAGTGAACAAATAGTCAGTTGTTCAATCTCATAACGGGGCCCACGCCTTGAAGGTCTCCGTTCTTTTTGGCCCGCCTTGCAATGTGCAGCAGGGCGGGCCTATTTTTCCAAGTCATTCATCACCTGCGCGTACATCCCGGTAATGATATTCATATTGTGCAACATCATATCCGTGGTGCCGATGGTGACGTAAATCACCCGGTCGCCCACTGTACTGATCTCGCCATCAAAACCTCTGGATGCGTATTTGAAATGACCTTTGGTGCGCATTAATTTGGTGTCAATTTTATCGGTATTGAGGGGGCTGTCGATCAGGTAATTGAGCATGTGCTCAAATTCGGCCAGGTCTTCGGATAAAAGTTCTTGTGCATTTCCTCCACCCACGCCCCAATAGTGTGCAACGTAGTTCTTGGCGATGCGCTGTGACAGCATGCGTTGGCGCCCGGAAATATTGACCAACTCAGCGGCCTTGTGATTGGCGAGTTCCTGCAGTGCCAGTACGTACTGATGGGCTGCGGGCAGCAATTGATTGCTCTGGATGAACAGGTCCTGAGCGTTGGTCTCAGACACCTTCTGGGAGGCAATGGCTTTGAATTTGTCCCACTGCTGGTAGACCGGATCCAGTTGCTTCCTCACGGGGGCTGCGGCTTTGAAGCCGGCGAGGGTTCCCAGATTCCGTTCAAATTCGTTGAAGCAGCGTTCAAACACGGCCTTGTGCTTTTCTGAATCCGGTTGGATTCCCATCAGGATATAAGCCTGAGTAATGCGCTGTGACAGCATCCTTTGGCGGCCGGCCATGTTGATGGCATCGCCCATGGAGAACGCGTAAACGTCGGTGCAAATCAAAATTGAGAATAAAAGTAAGAGCTGTTTCATTGCAGTGCTCCATTCGTCCGTGGAAGTTTGAATGTTTACAGCAGGTTTGATGCCAGTCTGCAGTCGATGCTGAATCAGGCGTCACTAATTTTTAATGGGGCCAGTGTCGGAGATGGCAGAGGCTTTACATCGGGGTTAGTATGAGCGCAGGAAACAATAATCATAATAAGGAGGCGTTGTCTCAAGTGAGCTACGACATTGTATTCAAAGGGGAAGTTCTGGATGGTTTTACCGAGGACGGGGTAAAGCAGGAGTTTGCCAGATTGTTCAAACAAAGTGCCGAGCGGGTGGAAAAGATTTTCTCTGTGCCCTCGGCGGTACTCAAATCCGGCCTCGATGAAGCCGCCGCCAAGCGCTATCGCGAGGTCCTGTCCGATGCGGGCGCGCGCATCTACATCAGCCCTGAATTGCCCGCTGCCGGTTTGCAGCTGTCCGAACTTGAAACCACGCAAAGCAATGCCGCTGTCGAAGCCCCAGCGGCTTCCTACGCCATCGCCAATACCGGTGCGCGCATTGAGGCGTCCGTTGCCGAGACTTCTCAAGCGGTTGCCGGCACTTCCCAAACGGTTGCCGGCGATGGGGATCGGGTTAATGATGCTGACGACGTCGACGCGGGGGGGCTGAAAACCCTGCCGTTCAAGTTTACCGGCAACGGTTCGGAATATTTCAAAATATGGATCGTCAATATTTTGCTGACGATTGTGACTCTGGGGATTTACTCCGCCTGGGCCAAGGTGCGCAACAAGCGTTACTTCTATAGCAATACCGATCTCGACGGCAGTCGTTTCGAGTATCTGGCCAGCCCCATCAGCATTCTAAAGGGCCGCCTGATTGCGGTGGCCTTTTTTGCGATCTACACCCTGGCGGGTAATTTTTTCCCGCCGCTGGGGATTGCCCTGTTTTTGGTGCTGATCGTGTTTCTGCCGTGGATGGTGGTTCGCTCACTGGCCTTTAATGCCCGCTACAGCGCGTATCGCAACATTCGCTTTAATTTTAAGGGTGATATCAAAGGCGCCCTGATGGCGTTTATTGTCTGGCCGGTATTGGGCGCCCTAACGCTGGGTATTCTGATGCCACTGGCAGTCTGTAAGCAGCATCAGTTTATGATCAATGGCTACCGCTATGGCACCAGTGAGTTTGAGTATCACGCCGGTGCCCGCGATTACTACCGCATTTTTCTGATGCTGTTTGGTATCGGTCTGCTGGGTGGGGTGTTGGCAGGTTTGGTGCAGGCGACCCTGCCCTTGCTGTTCGGTTTGATTGTGCTGACCATGTACTTGTATTTGTTTGCGTATTTTACGGTGCACATTAAAAACCTGAATTTCAATAACGCGACCTTGGGGTTGAATGGTTTCAGTGCCCGGTTGCAATTGAATTCTTACGCCTGGCTGCTGTTTACCAACACTCTGTTTACCGTGTTGACCATTGGTTTGTATCGTCCCTGGGCGGCGGTGCGAACGGCCAATTACATTGCCGAGCACGTCAGTTTTGAAGCGCAGTCGGATCTCGACGAGTTTGTTGCCGATGAGCAACAACAAGTCAGTGCCCTGGGTGAAGAGCTGGGTGAAGTGTTCGATTTTGATTTCGGATTGTAATCACCGTGAGCAACGCCGGAGGAAAGTTTGTGGGACGTTTTGAAGGCCGCTGGTACGACGGCAGCAGTTCGCGCCAGCAAGTTTGCACTCTGCAGATAAGTGAACGCGGTGACATGCAGGTGGTCGCTGACGATGACTCGCTGCCATTGCATCAGGACCAGTGGTTAAACGTTAAACTTTCCTCCCGGCTTGGTAATACGCCGCGCTATTTCGAGTTCGCCGATGGTCAGAAATTTGAAACGCTGGATAACGACGGCGTGGATGCCCTGATTGAGCAGTTGCGCGCCGAAGGCATCAGCCATCCCGCCAGCGCCATGGCAAAATTGCTGCACCTGATGGAGTCAAAAATCCGCTATGGGTTGCTGGCGCTGCTGGTGGTGATTGCCGTCGGTACCTGGTCAACGGTTTATGGTGTGCCGGCTGTATCCAAATGGATTGCCTATCAGTTGCCGCCGGATGTGTTGAGTCTGGCATCGGAGCAGACCATGGAGTTGCTCGACAGCAGTGTGTTTGAAGCCAGCACGCTGGAACCGGAAGTCAGCGATCGGGTGCTCCAACATTTTCAACCGGCGCTGGATCACTACGCCGACTTGAATGTTCGGGTGTTGTTTCGCGATGGTGCCGGAATGGGAGCCAATGCCTTTGCCCTGCCCGATGGCACGATTGTGTTTACCGATCAGATGGTGCGGCTGGCCCAGCATGACGATCAACTGCTGGCGGTGCTGGCTCATGAAATCGGTCACGTGTATTACCGGCATGGCATGCGCTCTCTGGTTCAGAACTCGATGCTGGCTTTTATGCTGTTGATGATGTCCGGCGATGTGGGCGCCACGGCTGAAATTTTTCTGGCCCTGCCGATTTTTCTCACCGAGATGGCCTACTCAAGAAATTATGAACGGGAGTCGGACGATTTTGCCCTGAGCTATTTGCTGGAGCACAACATCGATAAATCCAGCTTCCCTGATTTGATGTCGCGGCTGCAGTTGTTCAGTATCTGTATGCAGTCACCGGACGGCAGTTGCGCTGACCCCGAGGCCGAGGTGGATGCCGAGGCCGCCTATCGCCAGTTTGAGCAGGGCTGCCTGCACAAGGTGTTGGCGGGAGAAATCGAAGCGCCGACGAACATGGGAGAAAGCTGGGGGGATTACCTGAGCAGTCATCCCGCCACCGAAGAGCGGCTGCTTAAATTCAGAGACGAGTAACGGTAAGTTTTTATGGTTGAGCAGTTCGATCAGTTTCAGTGCCCCTTTTGTCACCAGTCCAATGCCTGTGGTGCCCAGGACGATAAACCCTGCTGGTGTTTTACCTTGAGTGTGCCGCAGGAATTGCTGGCGCTGTTGCCCGAGCAGGCCAGACGCAAGGCCTGTGTCTGTCAGCGCTGTGTTGAATCGTTCAATCAGGACCCGGCCGCTTTCAAAGCCAGTCTGGCCTGACCCGGTTGCTATTCGCTTCGACCGGACTTGCGGTATTGACCGGGAGTCTGGTGAGTCCAGCTTTTAAAAAGCCGCTTGAAACTGTTGGGGCTGTCATAGCCAATGATGTGGGCAATGTCGTCTACAGCCAGTGGCGTGGTTCTCAGCAGATGTTGCGCGCGCTCGATGCGCAACTCCCGCAGTAATTCATTGTAAGACGTGCCTTCTTTTTCCAGCAGGCGCCGGTAGGTCCGCTCGCTGACGCCCTGAAATTTTGCCAGCTCCGACAGGGTCGGTGGTGAGGCCAGCCGACTGGCCAGTTGGCTGCGGGTGCGCCGGCTGATGTTGTCGAATTTGGTTTTATAGCTCTGCAGTTGCGCGCGGCATTGCTCCGTGGAAAGTTGCAGCAGAATCTTGTCGGCCGAAGGCAATTTTTGTTGCAGCACCGAGTTGGGAATCCACAGACTGTTGTTGGCGCAATCAAATTGCCAATGGATGTGCCCCCTGTGACTGTAACTGTGTGCCGGTTGGGGGTAACGCACTTTGGCCGTCATCGTTAGTTGTGAGCTGGGCAGTAATGCCCGATAAAACTGGGACAGGGAAAAAATAACAAACTCGACAATAAATTGTTCCAGATTGCCCATGGGTTCCGAAAAGCTCAGGGTCAGCTCCATGCCTTCCTGATAGGGGCTGGCAATAAACCCCAGAGAAGTGATGCGGGTGCTGATGTACTGCTCGTCAATCAGTAGCGCGTCATAAACGGTGTGGCTGCTTTGCGCGGCGTAACCCAGATAGCCGTGCATGCCCGGGGCCATGCGATTGCCCAATTGATAGCCCAGTGAAGCTCCCTGCAGGCTGGTTTGAGCGTAGTCAACCAGACTGGCGAGCAGATCCAGACTGACCATGCCCTCCTCGGGCAATTGGATGTTCAGTGATTCACACAATTCAACCGGGCTGGCACCGGATTGTTCGAGTAACTCCAGCAGCCCATAGAGGTAGTCGACGTGAATTTCGGAACGGTAAGGCATGACGGGTTGGCGACCTTATAGGGTATTGGCGGTTTCAGATGGCGCTTGGCTTTTATCGGTCTGGCGCTGATCAATCCAGCCGGGGCCTTTCCATAATACCCGCAAATCTCTGGTCTGCCACAGATCAGCCAGCATGTCGCGCCATTCGTGAAACAGCAGTGTAAACGGATTGTAGCTGCGCGGTTGGTTGCGGGTGATGCCATAACTCAATTCACCCGCGTCCTGCTCCGACACAAAGGTACCGAACAGGCGATCCCAGATGATCAGGGTGCCGCCGAAGTTGGTGTCGATCTGTTCGGGTTTGCAGCCGTGGTGCACCCTGTGATGGGAGGGGGTGTTGAATATCAGGCCCAGACGATCCAGCGGCGAAGGCATCTCCGTATGGAGCAGGAATTGGTACAAGAGATTAATTTCCAGTGCCAGCAGCACCATGTTCATATCGAAGCCGATCAAGGCGGCCGGAACCCAGAGAATCAACATGGTGCCATTGAGGGCGATGGTAAAATTCTGACGCAACGCCACGGAATAGTTGTAGCGGTCCGACGAGTGATGGGTGACGTGGGATGTCCAGAACCAGCGCACCTTGTGCATGGTCAGGTGCAGAACATAAAAACCCAGATCTACCGCGAAAAACGTCACCAGCCACATATACCACTGATCGCCCATGGCCAGATTGAGGCCGAAGGATTTGATCTCATCATAAAAAAGAACCACGGTCAGGGCGATCACAACCGCGTCGATCAATTTGTAACTGGAGCCCAGAGAAAAGTTACTGAGCACCTCTTTCAAACCCAGCGTTTTACTGTTGTCGCGCTTGCTCCAGTACCAGTTTTCATAACTCACCAGTACCAGAACAAAGGCGATGACGATGGCTAGAAACAGACTGGCGTGAATCAGAAAATCCTGCATCGGCAGATCCCCATGTTGTTGTTAGCGTGGGGATATTGTGTGATGTGCCGATGCTGTCAGACATCACCCAGACTGCCAGTTTATATCCGATTCGGCCATCTGGGTGGTTTGTTCAACCCTGTCCTAGTCGGTTTGACAAGAGTCGGTTTGCACATGGTCGGTTTGTAAGCCTCGCCATGTCAGCCGATACACCGGGGCGTTCTTCTCCCGCATGATGGGCTCGATGCGATCGAACACCTGGCGATAGCGATAGAAGGGCACCTTGGGGAACAGGTGGTGAATGGAGTGGTAATTCTGGTAGACCCACAGACCGGTCAGCAGGCTGTTCATTTTACCCGGTACGCGAATGGTGGAGGTGCCTTCATAGCGGGCGGTTTGGGTGTGTGGGTGGTGAACGATGTAGGCGAACAGATACAGGGTGATGCCCAGCCCGCCAATGTTGCCAATCACAAACAGCGCCAGTGCTTCCTGCCACAGCCCCAGTGCGATAAACATACCGCGAAAGGTGATGGCGGCGCAGACTTCCGCCAGAAAAATACATTTTTCTTTGGTAGGCGCCTTACCCCAGCGGGTGTCGAGATAATAGCTGTACTGTCGGATCAACAGATGAATCGCGGTGGTGAACACTTTAATCGGCGAGTTGCCGCAGCCGGCCAGTATGGCGTCCGGATCGGTGTCGGGGTCGTTAGTAAAGCGATGGTGCGCCAGATGCTCGACCCGGTGAGCGGTTAGGGGCATGCACAGCACCATGGCTGACAGATAACCCAGCGCTTCATTGAGCCAGCGCCACTGGGCGTACTTGCCCGATATGTTGTTGTGGGCCGATTCATGCAGGGTGGTGTAGGCCAGATAGGTCAGCAGGGCACTGCCCAGAGCGACCGCCCACAGGGGGATCAGTTGTTGCAGTGTGAAGACGATCAGCAGGGCGTAGCCGAGCAGTACGCTGCTGGCGTAGATCGCCGTTGGCCAGGCCAGTTGGCCCATGTGCTCGGATGCAACCTTGAGCGCCTGATGATCGGGGCTGGTTGCGGCAGTGTCTGTGTTCATGGCGGTATCCATAGGTTGTTTATTTGTGTTGTCGGTTGCTTGTTTATTGGTGTCTTCGGTTGCTTTATGGTCGCCAAAAGCGTGATGGCATCGGAGTGTTTGTTGCGCCAAAACGGTGTCATAATTCGCCACAAATAAACTATTTGGCGAATCGAATGGATTTTATTTCCCCTGTCTACGCATTGTTTCTGATGCAGAGTGTGGCCGCTGCCGAGGTGCAGGAGGCGATGTTGCTCGACACCGGTCTGACCCGCGAGGATCTGGAATCCGGTGCCAATATTTCCATGGAGGCTTTTCAGAAGCTGTTGCTCAATGCCGACAGGTTGTGTGATGACCACATCGGCAAAATCATCGGTACCCGCGCCGGGGTGTTAACTCTGGGCACCGTGGGGTCGGCGGCGGCTGCCGCGCCCTCCATTCGCGAGGGGTTTCAGATCATCAACGCCTTTACCCGGTTGCACGCCAGCTACGCCAAGGGCGAGGTGTTCTCCAGTCATCAGGGGTTGAGGCTGTCATTTGAATTCTCTGACAAGATCAGCGTCACCGAGCGATTTCACGCCGAGTCGGTGCTGTTTATGATGCAGAACTATTTGCAGATGGTGCTTGGCTTCAAAATGCACGACGGAGTGTATATGGTGCGGCACCAGCCTCCCGCATACGCCGACCTCTATCAGCAGTGGTTTGCCTCGCCGGTGCTGTTCGGTGAGGAATCGATTGCGGTGGTGGTGCCCAAGCAATATCTGGATCGGCACTCGCCGTTCTACAACCGCGAGGTCTGGGAGCAGGCCCTGCAGTTGCTTTCACAACAGATTGAAGAGCTCGGTGAGCAAAACCAATCCTCTTACAGTTACCACGTGAAATCGCTGCTGCGCAGTTGCGACACGCCTTTGCCGGGGCTGGCGTTTGTTGCCGGGCGATTGCATGTGTCCGAGCGCACCCTGAATCGTCGCCTGCAGCAGGAGGGGCACACCTTTCGGGAATTAAAGGTAGCGGTGGTGCTGGAACGGGCCCGAGAGTATTTGCGTGAAACCAGCCTCAGTGTTGAGGCCATTGCCGGTGCGCTGGGGTATCAGGATGTGGCGAATTTTCGTCGTAGCTTCCGGTCGGTGGAAGGCTGTTCACCGGGTGAGTACCGGCGTGTGTGTGCCGGCCAACGTTAGCGTGTCAGTTATTATTGTTGGCTGTAAAGGCCGAGCCCTTTGGCCGCTTGTTTTTGCACCTTGTTTTTCAACAGCGAGCTCCAGCCCAGTATCAGTCCGGCCGGACCCAGCGCCATGGCGCTCCACTTCCAAAAGCTGAAGTCATCGGTGTGCTTAATGATTTTGCCGTCCTGAAATTCAAACTCAGCCGTCACCTTGTTGTGAACTTTTCGCCCCGTTGCCGAAAAACAGTACCTGGCCTCCCAGCAGGCACGGCCTTTGTGGTCATCGGCCTCAATGCTGTGAAAATGCAATTCAAAATCCCGCGCTTGCGCGCACAGCATCTTCCACATGGCAGCGGCGTTATCACCGGTTAAATCCGGAAATACCGGATCAGAAAAATGCACATCGGGGTGGTAACACTCGGCCATGCCCTCACCGTCCAGCTTCTGGAAGCTGGTGTAGAAGGTTTGCAGTAATTGTGTGTTGGGGTTCATGGTTGTGCCTTGGCGTTTAAGGATGTCAGTTACAGATCAGCGGAGCAAAATGCCCGTCTGCAGCGTATGGTTAAGCGTTTTTAACAATGGCACTCTCTAATAAACACAATCGATCGTTGCCAAAAAACATTTCCCCATTATAAAAAAATGTTGGAGCACCAAAAGCTCCTCGACCAGCGGCCTCTTCGGTATTCACTATCAGTCTCTGCTTAATCTCGCGATCCGATAACATTTGCTGAAATGTTGAACGAGGAATGCCTATATTAGAAGCCAGCATTTCGACAATCTCAACCTCAGAAATATCGACATTATCCGAAAAGTAAGCATGGTAAGCTTGCATCACGTATGGCTTCACCAAACCAAGCTCCGCTGCGATCACTGCGCCACGCATTGCAGTTAAGCTATTTGGTGGGAAGTTATTTGGTAGACTGAACGAAACACCATAGTATGCTGCCCACGCTTGTAAATCGTGTAATAAATACTTCTTCTTATTTGCCGATTCAACGTAAAAAGGGGACGCATTCTTCACATTCTTAAATAACCCACCCAATAGCATGGGGCGCCATTCGAAAACAACATCATGCCTGCTTTCGATACCCTCAATCTGAGTAGCAGCAAAGTAGCTATACGGGCTGCCTAAATCAAAAAAGAATTCAACCTTTTTGATATTTTCAATGCTTCTTTCATCCGTCATATAGCAATTCCTTTTTCCCAATTCATAGCGCGTGAACCGTCAGCTATCAATCACGTTTACCCTATGCGCGAGCCCCTAGGATCGAATCACATCGGGGTTTGCGGGCAAGCCAACTTATTATGCTTTGTTTTGAATAAAGATCTGGCGGGCATTATCTTCACAATACCAATCGGATTTTGACTCGCCATATATTTCATAATGTGGTTTGGGGATATTGCCTTCAGTCACAGTGCCCAACCGTAATCGAATAACTTCAGGCATATCTAGGCGTTGACTGTATAAAGGGCTGCCGCAGTTCCCGCAAAATACACGCTTCTTCTTTTCACTGGAAAAGAACGCTTTAAGACTATTCTCTCCGCTCTGAAATGAAAACAAGCTCTTTTTAATAGGCGAATTTGTTGCGAAGGGTGTTCCCTGAGCTCTTTTGCATTGATCACAGTGACAAATAGCCACCTCTTCAATCGTGCCAGTGTATTGATATTTCACATTGCCACAGAGGCATGAACCTTTAATCATTGCACAAATGCCTTGTCTAATTGTTTGTATAAATCTAAAGACTTATCAGATTCTGTTTTTATGTTTTCATACAAACTATTGGCTATAACTCTAATGGCATGTTCTTCGTTGATATTGAGTTCTGGGTATTTATGCTTTTTGAAATTATCCAATATCTTTTGTTTTCTCGGTTCGATCTGGCTTGATTCGCCTCTACTCTCACATACCCTGGTTAGGTGCTGCTCCCAGTTGCAATAAGTTTTATCATGCCGGCGCTCTCTTTTATTACACTCCTTGCAGCACGGAATAATGTTGCCAGGATGATGCAAGCCAAATTCCGTGCGGTTGAACATCAACACATGCTCAATTTGTAGTTTCTCGTGCTTTTCTCCGCAATAGGCGCAACATCCATTAAAGTCATCATCGCGAATAGAAAGCCAAAGAGCTTTTCCTTTGCCGCTTCCGGTGTTAAATGAATGGCCAAGATAATGCTCACCGACTTTCGTAAGAAAAGCTCTTACAGCAGTGTTAGCAGAATCTGATGCGGTATTGTATACAGCCATACTTATTGAGCCTTGTAACGCCGAGGTTTGTTTGTCCGGCGGAGGTGCGAAGTACCGGAACGCACAACACTGATTCGTTATGCATGTTCCTCTTTGATTCTCTTTCTGTTTTTGAAGTAGAACCCTATTGAGAAAATTGTAATAAAGGCTCCCAAACCCAATAGCAATGGATTGCTGGGTTCGGCAGGAATGCTAACCCCATTACAAATACATGCTTCCGATGGTAAGCCAGAAGTAAAAGCTAAAACCCCTATCGCCCCCATGATCGTAGAAGTATCTGTTAAAGACTTGAGTTTATCCTTCAAATCATAGCGATTAAATCTTAATGCTTTATTTCTCTTCTTTTCTTCGGAGCCAAATTTATTGTATGCAATATGGCAGTTTGGACATTGCCATTCTGGGGCGCTATCACTTTTCAATCGTGCATATTCACATTTTGGGCAAGTGATTGATTTTGTACTACGGCCTGTAGCAGTAGAAGCCTTTTTTATTTTACTTTTAGTGGCAGCTTCAAACATGGCTTTTTGCATAACGCTTATTGGTCCCCCATGAGTCGTATTACCTGGAGGCCTATTTCTAATTGATTGGAATAAAACGACGAGAAGCTAGCGGGCTAGAGCCGTCCGCCAAAAGAAATAAGACTTCCTGTCCTGATATCCTGAATTTGCATCAACAATAGCGATAATGATTGGGGCGCACAACCCTGTAGTGTGGCGCTAGCAAGTGCTCACCCTTATTTGTTTGCTAAATAGTCCGGCAACGGGCGGTTTTTTGGGTTGCTTGAGTCGATTGATGAATCGTTGTTTATGGCATTGAATGCCATGAGCATAAACACTACCGATGCTTACTCTTGCGGTATTGATCCGGCGAAAGGCCAATCACCTTTTTAAACAGCCGGGAAAAGTAGTAGGCGTCGTCATAACCCAGTGCGGCGGCCACCTGTTTTACCGATTGGGTGCTGACGTCCAACAGGTAGCAGGCGTGCTGCATTTTCAGGTTGATAAAATACTGGATGGGCGAGTGGCCGGTGAGTGCTTTAAAGCGTTTGGAGAAATGGTACTTCGACAGCTTGCTGTGGGCTGCCAGAGTCTCCAGATTGAGCTGGCCGTGCAGGTGCTGGTTCATAAAGGATCGGGCGGCGTCCAAATCAATTTGCTTGCCGCTTTTGGAACGCTGCTGTCGGACTTGCAGGGCGATGTAGCTGATGCCCTGTTGCATCTCCAGACTGCCGTGGATAAACGAGGCCAGGTTGTAGCCGCTGTTGCGCAAGCTGAACAGGGCTTCGAACCCGGCAACCAGTCGGGGTTGCAATCCCACGGATTGAATGGGGCCGTTAAAATCCAGATGCTCACAAAAGACGTCGGCCGCCAGGCCATCAAAATGCAGCCAGTAGATGCTCCACGGGTAGCGGCTGTGGGAGGCGTAGCTGTGGGCCTGTCCCTTGGGCAGTAAAATCAGATCGCCGGCGCGGATGCGCTGGTGCTTTCCATCTATAGTTAAGGTGCCGCGGCCGTCGGTGCAGTAAATCAACAGGTAATTCTGGTGCTGGTTGCGCACCATCTGATGCTGAGAGGCTTTGGGGTAATAGCCCATGGCCACCGGATAGAGGTTGGCGGCCAGCGGGTTGGCGGCCAGCTGATCGCACAGAGATTGCGGCGTAAGAAAGCGAATTCCTTCAGTCGGTAGTGGCCAGTTAGACGTTAGTTGCATTGTAGTTTATTGATTTATAATGAATTATTTGTCTTTTGAGGTGGTTTGGGCTTGTTTTTATTGCCGCAAGATCGTCCATTATAAAGGCAATATCGTCAATCCACACGGCTTGCGACTTTGGTGTTTAATGGATCGATTGAGCTAAATATAGAAGAAGAGACTGGATTATGGATTTCAACTTGAACGAAGAGCAGCTGGCGTTTCAGGAGGCTGCGCGCGCCTTTGCCCAAGGTGAGATGGCGCCCAAGGCTGCGGAATGGGACGAGAATAAGATCTTCCCGGTTGATGTCTTTAAGGCCGCCGGTGAGCTGGGCTTTATGGGTATGTACTGCCCGGAAGAGGCCGGAGGCATGGGTCTGTCCCGACTGGATACGGCCATCATTCTTGAGGAGCTGGCCTCCGGCTGTACTTCTACCGCGGCTTTTATCTCGATTCACAACATGGCCACCTGGATGATCGCCAGTTGGGGATCCGATGCCATCAAGGCTCAGTGGTGTGGTGATTTGACCACCGGGCAGAAGCTGGCTTCCTACTGCCTGACAGAGCCCGGCGCCGGCAGTGACGCGGCGGGGCTGCGTACCACCGCGAAAAAAGAGGGCGATGAGTACGTCATCAATGGCGGCAAGATGTTCATCAGTGGCGCGGGCAGCACCGATGTGCTGGTGTTGATGGCGCGCACGGGCTCCCAGGATGAGGGTGCCCGTGGCATCAGTGCCTTTGCGGTGCCGGCGGATCTGCCGGGTATTGAATACGGTAAGAACGAAGACAAGATGGGCTGGAACTCGCAGCCGACACGTGCGATTGCCTTTGAGGATGTGCGCATTCCGGCCGGCAACCTGCTGGGCTCCGAGGGTGAAGGCTTCAAGATTGCGATGAAGGGGCTCGACGGTGGTCGCATCAATATTGCCACCTGTTCCATTGGCGCGGCTCAGGCGTGCATCAATCACACTCAGGCTTACATGCACGAGCGCAAACAGTTCGGCAAATCCATTGCCAGTTTTCAGGCGCTGCAATTCAAGCTGGCGGATATGGTCACCGAGTTGATTGCCGCACGGCAGATGATTCGTCTGGCGGCGAGCAAACTCGACAGCAACGATCCGGAAAAAACCACCTACTGTGCCATGGCCAAGCGCTTTGCCACCGACATCGGTTTTGAGGTGTGCAACAGTGCCATTCAGTTGCATGGCGGTTACGGTTACATCAAGGAGTACCCCATTGAGCGCTATATGCGCGATGCCCGAGTGCATCAGATTCTTGAAGGTACCAATGAAATTATGCGCATGATTACCGCGCGCCGCGTATTGGAAGACGGTGCTACGGATATTTTGCGTTGAGAAGACCAATTAAGAGATCCCCCACTTGATGCAGGATGACATTATTGGAGTGTGTCATTCTGAGCGAAGCGAAGAATCTCATGAAAAACAGATAAAAGAACAAAGAAGGAACAGCAATGAGCGATTTACTGAAATTGGAAAAGCGCGGCCGCACCGCGATCATCACCTTTAACAACCCGCCGGCCAATACCTGGACGCCGGAGAGCCTGCGCTACCTTGAGCAGCTTGTTAACGAACTGAATGACGACAAAGAAAACTACGCCCTGATCCTCACCAGCGACAGTGAAAAATTCTTCAGTGCCGGTGCCGATCTGAACCGTTTCAATCACGACGACAAGGGCTTGTCCTTCGAATTTTCTCTGGCGTTTGGTGAAGCCTTTACCGCGCTGTCCAATTATCAGGGCGTTTCCATTGCGGCGATTACCGGTTACGCCATGGGCGGTGGTCTGGAAGTGGCGCTGTCGTGCGATGTGCGCATTTGCGAAGAGCAGGCGCAGATGGCGCTGCCGGAAGCGGCGGTGGGTTTGCTGCCCTGTGGTCTGGGTTCGCAGCAGTTGTCCTGGCTGGTGGGTGAGCAGTGGGCCAAGCGCATGATCCTTCTGGGCGAGCGCCTCAAGGCGGACAAGGCCGAGCAGATTGGTCTGGTGTCTGAAGTGGTGCCGACCGGCAGTGTGCTGGACAGGGCGCTGGAATTAGCGGCCAAGGTTGAGGCGCAATCCCCGACTTCCGTGCGCTTCTGTAAAGAGTTGATTATGGCTGCCCGCAGCGGTGACATCACTTCCGCCTACGCCAAGGAGCGCGAGATGTTTGTGAAGCTGTGGGATACCCAGGATCAGAAAGAAGGTGTCAGTGCGTTTTTAGAAAAGCGTAAAGCCGATTGGAAGAATGCCTGATTAATTAATGTTGTCATTTCGAGTCGTGCCGCGGCGAGAAATCTCGTGAAGCATACGCCTTATGTTGTGAGATTGCTCGTCGCGGTACTCCTCGCAATGACACTGTCTGAGACAATAATATGACCGAACAAGCTTCCGTTTTATTTGAAGAGCGCGCTGCGGCCGGTGGCAAAAAAGTGGCCATCGCAACCTTGAATGCCGAGCGTTCGCTGAACTCCCTGTCACTGGAAATGATTGACCTGTTGCAGGAAAAGTTTACCGCCTGGGAAAACGACGACAGCGTTGCCTGTGTGTTCTTGCAGGGCGCGGGCGACAAATCTTTTTGCGCCGGTGGCGATGTGGTGGCCCTGCACGCTGGCTCTGCGGCTTATGGTGAAGAGCTGCCCAACAATGGCGCCATCGATTTCTTTACCCGCGAGTACATTCTCGATCATCACATTCACGTTTATTCCAAGCCGATTGTGGTTTGGGGTAACGGCATTGTGATGGGCGGCGGGCTCGGTTTGATGTCCGGTGCCAGTCATCGCGTGGTAACCGAGAACACGCGCATGGCCATGCCCGAAGTTACCATTGGTCTGTACCCGGATGTGGGCGGCAGCTGGTTTCTCAATCGTGCACCGGGGCGCACCGGTTTGTTTCTGGGTTTGACCGGCGCTTCCTTTAATGGCGCCGATGCCAAGTTTGTCGGTCTGGCCGATCGCTTTGTTTCTCACGACCAGAAAGCCGCGGTGATTGATGGCTTGTGTGGTTTGTCATTCGGCGATGGCTCACTTGATGCCTCTCTTGATGCCCATGCAGAAGTTTCCAAGCTGCTGCACAGTTTTGAAAAAGACACTGTTGCCAATCAGCCCGCAGGTAATGTGCAGGGGCATTTTGATCAGATCCAGGCGCTCACCGATGCCGACAGTATTCCGGAGTTGTTTGCCATGATCACCGGCTACGAAGGTGACGACAAATGGCTGAGCAAGGCGGCTGCCGGTCTGAAAAACGGCTGCCCAATCACGCCTTATCTGGTGCAGGAACAGTTGAATCGCACCAAGCATTTGTCGCTGGCCGATGTGTTTCGTCTGGAGCTGACCATGTCCGCCAACAGTGCCCGCTTTGGTCATTTTAAAGAGGGCGTGCGTGCGTTATTGATCGACAAAGACCGCAACCCGCAGTGGACGCCTGCCAAGGTAGACGATGTAACCCCTGAGCAGGTGGCAGCCTACTTTGTTGAACCATGGGATAAGCATCCCCTGGCAGAAATTTAAGAAATAATATTTGGAGAGTTGTATGAGCAAGTCAGTAGCCTTTATCGGTTTGGGTAATATGGGCGGCGGCATGGCGGCCAATTTGGTGAAAGCCGGTTTTACAGTGAAAGCGTTCGATTTGATGGAGGCCAATCTGAAGGCCGCCGAAGCGGCTGGCTGTATTCCTGTGACTTGCTCGAAAGAGGCGGTTGCCGACGTGGATTTTGTGGTGTCGATGCTGCCCAATGGCGCCATTGTCGAGAGTGTGTATATCGATGGTGATGCCCTGTTAGAGGCCATTCCAAAAACCGCACTGGTGCTGGATTGTTCCACCGTGGCGCCAGCCAATTCCCGCCGTGTCGGCGCGGAAGCCGATAATCGTGGCATTGCCTTTGTGGATGCGCCGGTGTCTGGCGGTGTCGCTGCGGCGGCCGCGGGCACTCTGGCGTTTATGGTGGGCGGTACCGAGGCCAACTTTGAAACCGCCAAAGAGGTATTGAGCCCGATGGGTGCCAATATTTTTCGCGCCGGTGATGTGGGTGCCGGGCAGGTGGCCAAGATCTGCAACAACATGCTGCTGGCCATTCATATGACCGGTACCGCCGAAGCCCTGCAGCTGGGCATCGATAATGGTCTGGATCCAAAGGCACTGTCGGATATTATGCTGAAAAGCTCCGGCTGCAACTGGTCGCTGGAAAAGTACAATCCGGTGCCCGGCGTGATGGAGGACGTGCCGGCTTCTAATAATTATCAGGGTGGCTTTATGGTGGATCTGATGCTGAAGGATCTCGGTTTGGCGATGGAGGCTTCTGCGGCCAGTAAGTCGTCTACCCCGATGGGTGCTGCTGCGCGCAATCTGTTTAATCTGCATAAAAACAGTGGCGGTGAAGACAAGGGCGGCAAAGATTTTTCCAGTGTGTTGGAGTTGTACTCCGGAAAATAAATGCCCATGGCTGCGGCCATTTTTCTATAATGGCCGCATGAAAATATATCTGCTTACCCACGCCCGCGAAGTGTCCAAAAAAACCAACACTGGCCAACTGGCTTTGCAAGTGTGCCCGGATGTTTGTGAACGCATTGTCTGGGACCGTGTGGGTCCCGATCCCCGATTGTTGTCCCTGTCCGATGATGCTGTGTTGCTGTATCCCAAAACCGATGCATTAAAAGATTCCACTGAGTCGGTATGGGCGGATCAGGTTGACGGGATTGAAACGTTTATTGTCATCGACAGTACCTGGCAGGAAGCGCGCAAGATTTATAATCGCAGCCCCTATCTTCACCATTTGAAAAAATACAGTTTGCCGGAGAATGTGTCGTCGAGTTTTCGGTTGCGTCGCAATCAAAAGGTTAATGGTTTGTGCACCGCCGAAATTGTTGAATTTCTGTTGCGGGCCACCGGCCGGTTTGATGTTGCGGACGATCTCGCCGACGAATTTCAGGTGTTGAATAGGTCTGGCGGGTAACCGGCTCTATGGATTGTAGATATCCAGAATCAACCCCCAGACATTGTGTGGGCTGGGCACATCCCAGTCGCTGTAGACCGCGTCGTAACGCTCGCAAAAATACTCGCCCACTTCACGGAAGGTGGGTCGCCCCGGATCGGTCAGAACCACCCGGGGCACGCCGGCCTGCAGTGCGCGTTTGATCAGGTTGCGGACGATGGGGGTGAGCTCATCCCAGAAGCAGATGTCGGCACCGATGATCAGATCGAATTCCGCCAGCTCCTGCTTGGTGATTTTTTCAAAGCGCTTTTGCCAGGTGGTGACATGGACGCCATTCAATTCGGCGTGATGTCGTAAAAAGGGGAACACTGAGGGGTCTGCGTCCAGTGAGGTGACGTGGGCATTAAAATGCTTGGCGCAATAGATGCCACCGAGTCCCCAGCCGCAGCCTATTTCCAGAATTTTGATGTCCCTGTCCGGTGGACATTCCTGCAAATAATCCATCAGTACGTAGGTGGACTTCCAGAATTTATTGCCGTGCAGGGTGGCGTTGCCTGTGTCCTTGCGCAGGCGGCGAATGTCTTTGTGCGTGTTTTTGAGAATGGTCAGACCAAAGGCCTGACGCTCGGTGTTGGGATTGCTCATGGCTGGTTTGTGCTTGTGTTTTTGATTTTGCGTTTACGGCGGTGATTGGGGTTCGTCTGTTGCAGCAGCGCCCAGTCGATGTGTTCTTGCACCAGTTCACTGGTGTCGGGCCTTTTCTGTTGCAGTGCCGTGATGATGCGTTCGCGAACGTCCGGTGCCTGATCGGTGGCGTTGCCCAGACCTACTGACAGGTTGCGCAGCCAACCTTCATAGCCAATGCGACGAATGGGCGAGCCTTCGGTTTTCTTCATGAACTCCTCTTCCTGCCACAGAAACAATTCGATCAGTTCTTCGCAGTCGAGTTGGTGGCGTGGTGAGAAATCCATTTCATTGGTGTTGGGGGCCTGTTTATTCCAGGGGCAGATGGCCTGACAGTCGTCACAGCCGAATACCCGGTTGCCCATGGGCTCGCGAAACTCCAGCGGAATGGCGCCCTTGTTTTCGATGGTTAAAAACGAAATGCAGCGGCGCGCATCCAGTTGGTAGGGTTTGGGAAAAGCGTCGGTGGGGCAGACTTTCAGGCAGGCCTGACAGTCGCCGCACTGATTGGCTACCGGTGTGGCGGTCAGCGGCAGGGGGACGTTGGTCAGTATCTCGCCGAGAAAAAACCAGCTGCCCGCTTCTTCATTCAGCAGCAGGGTGTGCTTGCCAATCCAGCCAAGTCCCGCTTTGGCGGCCAGTGGTCGCTCCAGTACTGGCGCGCTGTCGACAAAGGGGCGTTGGTTGGCGGTCAGAGTCGGTTCCATTGCGGCGACAGCCTGTTCGATGCGTTTGGCCAGTTGCGACAGTCGTTTGCGGATCAGCTTGTGGTAGTCGCGCCCCAGGGCGTAGCGGGCAATATAGGCTCTGTCGGAGCTTTTCAGTATCTCAATGGGCTCAGAGCCCTCGGGCAGGTAGTTCATGCGCACAGAGATAACGCGACAGGTGCCGGGCAGTAATTCGTGGGGGCGGGTGCGTTTGTTGCCATGGTCGGCCATCCAGCCCATGTCCGCCTGATAGCCATTGCTGAGCCACTCTTGCAGGCGCGGCTCTTCCGGTGCCAGATCGGTGTCGGTGATGCCAACCTGTTGGAATCCCAGCTCGGTAGCCCAGTCTTTTATATCCAGTGCTAGCTGTTGCAGGGTGTTTGTCATGGTTTCCCGAGGGTATAATTCATTCGAACTGCAATGATAGCGCCTTTGATCGCGTATTAGAGAATATTTTATGAGTCTTTCCACCTTTGAATTCGCCGCCGCTGAACCCCGTACCGGAGACAGCTTGGCGAGTGCTTTGCCCCAGGATCTTTATCGAGCCGAGCAGGTGCGTGAACTGGATCGCTGCGCTATCGAGGATCATGGTGTTGCCGGGATTCGCCTGATGAAGCAGGCCGGCCGCGCCACGTTTGAGGCGCTGTTGCAGCGGTGGTCTGATGTTGAGCACATCACCGTGTTGTGTGGCTCAGGCAACAACTCCGGTGATGGTTACATCATCGCGGGGCTGGCGGCACAGAAGCGCATCCCGGTGGATGTTTTTTATGTGGCCGACCCCGAGGGGTTGCAGGGCGATGCCCGCACGGCCTACCAATTTGCCTGTCGCGAGGGCGCCATCGCCCAGCCCTTTGCCGAAGGTCAGCGTCTTGATGGTGTGTTGGTGGATGCGTTGCTGGGTACCGGCTTGAGCGGTGAGGTGCGTGGCGATTATGTCAGTGCCATCAACGCCATCAACCACTCCGGTCTGCCGGTGGTGGCGGTGGATATTCCCTCGGGTCTCTGTGCCGATACCGGTGCCAGACTCGGTGTGGCGGTCAAGGCAGATTTGACGGTCAGTTTTATCGGCCTCAAGCAGGGTTTGCTGACGGGCAGTGGCCGCGGTTGTTGTGGGCAGCTGCTGTTTGATGATCTGGGTGTGCCCGAGGCTGTGTATGAGCCTCAGCAGCCGGCGGCTCAACGTCTGAATCTGGCGGAGTTGCTGGAACATTTGCCAGAGCGCAACGAAGATAGCCACAAGGGCGATTTCGGCCACGCCATGATTATTGGCGGCGAGCTGGGTTACGCCGGTGCTGCGGCCATGGCCGGTGAGGCCTGTGCCAGAGTGGGTGCCGGCCTGACCAGTGTCGCTACCCGACCGGAACATATTCCGGCACTGGTGGCGCGTCGTCCCGAACTGATGGCCATCGGTGTCACCTCCGGCCAAAGTCTGGAGCCGTTGCTGGAGCGCCCTTCCGTTCTGGTGGTGGGGCCGGGACTGGGTAAAACACCCTGGTCGGAACAGTTGTTACAACAGGCGGCGCAAACCGGCTTGCCCATGGTACTCGATGCCGATGCCCTCAATTTGTTGGCCGAGGGGCGCTTGCTGGCCGGTGTCAAACGCGACAATTGGGTGCTGACACCGCATCCGGGTGAAGCGGCGCGTCTGTTGGGTGTCTCGACCGCCGAGATTCAGGCCGATCGTTTTCAGGCCGCCACGGCGCTGCAACAGAAATTCGGTGGCGCGGTGGTATTAAAAGGCTCCGGCTCTCTGGTTGTGGGCGAGGATGGTCGGATCGCGGTAGCCGCGGTGGGCAATCCCGGTATGGCCAGTGGTGGCATGGGCGATGTCCTCAGTGGCATTATTGGCGGTTTGCTGGCTCAGGGTCTGACGCCTGAAGTCGCTGCGCGGTTGGGCGTTTGTCTGCACGGTGTGGCGGCGGATATGGCTGCCGAGGAAGAGGGGCAGCAAGGCTTGTTGGCGGCGGACCTGATGCCTTATGTGCGCACTCTGCTCAACAGCGTAGGCGAGTCATGAGCAAAGAGTTTTATCTGGCCGACGAAGAGCAGACCGTTGCCTTTGGTCGTAATCTGGGTGAGGCCTGTCGCGCTCAGGGGCAGGGGGGCGTGATTTTTATGCTGGGCGATCTCGGTGCCGGCAAGACCACCACGACCCGAGGGGTGCTGCGTGCTTACGGTCACGAGGGGGCGGTCAAGAGTCCGACCTATACGCTGGTAGAGCCCTACGAACTGGCTCAGGATGCGTGGGTTTACCACTTTGATCTCTATCGCCTGGGTGAGCCCGAAGAGTTGGAGTACATGGGCATACGGGATTACTTTGATGCCGGGAACTTATGTCTGGTGGAATGGCCCAATCGGGGAGAGGGCTATTTGCCGCAGGCGGATTTGCTGGTTAACCTGAGTGTCAGTGCGCCGGGACGTAAGGTGTCGGTAACCGCCCAGACCGATCTGGGACAGCAATTATTGCAGTGTCTGTAGTGCTAAAAAAGTACTAAAAAAGTATCGAGCAAGTACTGAAAAAGTACCGAACAATTGAATTAACAGAATAATAATTGGCGAAAATTATGGGGGCATTTCCCAAAATGCATTTCCGGTGCAGTGTGCTTGTTACGCTGGTGTTGATCATGGTCGCCGGCAACGCGCTGGCGGCGTCGGTCAAGAACGTGCGTTTGTGGCGAGCGCCGGATAATACCCGACTGGTGTTTGATCTCAGTGGCCCGGCTTCTCACAAAATATTTACCCTCGGCAACCCGGACCGTCTGGTGATTGATATTGCCAAGGCGGATATGCAGGCCAGTCTGGCGTCGATGGATTTGTCGGAAACACCCATCAAGCGCATACGCAGTGCCGCGCGCAATGGCACGGATCTGCGGGTTGTACTCGATTTAAAGCAGTCGGTCAGACCCAAAAGCTTTTCCCTGAAAAAACACGGTGACAAACTGGATCGTCTGGTGGTGGATTTGTTTGACCAGAGCCGGGCCGTGGTAAAAACCGTTGAGCAGGCAACCACTCAATCCAGTGCCAAATTGCGCGACATTGTTATTGCTATTGATGCCGGTCACGGCGGTGAAGATCCCGGTGCGTTGGGGCCGAAAATGGGTAAGACGCGGCCGCTGGAAAAACATGTGGTGTTGGCCATCAGTAAAGAGCTGGCGAAACTGATCGATGGCGAGCCGGGCTATCGCGCGGTGCTGGTGCGCACCGGCGATTACTATATTCCGTTGCGCAAACGCCGCAATATTGCTCGCGAGAACCGCGCCGATTTGTTTGTCTCGATTCACGCCGATGCCTTCAAGGATAAGCGCGCCAAAGGGGCCTCGGTGTTTGCCCTGTCACGCCGCGGCGCCACGTCAGAGACGGCCCGTTTTCTGGCGCAAAAAGAAAACGAGGCGGATTTGATTGGGGGTGTTGGCAATGTCAGCCTGGAGGATAAGGATCAGGTGTTGGCCGGGGTGCTGGTGGATCTGTCCATGACTGCAACCCTGAGTTCCAGTCTGGATGTCGGTGGCCGGGTTTTGAAATCCATGGATTCCATTGCCAAGCTGCATAAGCCCCAGGTGGAACAGGCGGGATTTGCGGTACTGAAATCGCCGGATGTACCCAGCATTCTGGTGGAAACGGGCTTTATCTCCAATCCCGATGAAGCCAAAAAATTGAGCAGCAGCTACTACCGCAAGAATATGGCAAAGGCCATTTTCAAAGGGGTTAAGGGCTATTTCAATCAATACCCGCCGGCGGGCAGCTATGTGGCCTGGAAGAAAAATGGCGGGGGTGTGCGTGAGCATGTGATTGCCCGGGGCGACACCCTCAGTGGCATAGCGCAGCGCTACAACGTCAGTGTCAATCAGCTTCGCTCCGAGAACAGTCTGTCCGGTTCGGTGATCCGGGTTGGCCAGAGATTAAAAATTCCCGCGTCTTGATGATTTTCTCATCGCGCGATACGGCGCGGTGATGAATGTTGGTAAAAAGTATTTATGTCAAAAATCAAATTGTTATCCCCGCGTCTGGCTAACCAGATTGCGGCCGGCGAAGTTGTTGAGCGGCCCGCATCCGTAATTAAGGAAGTGCTGGAAAACAGTCTCGATGCCGGCGCCGATCGGTTGGATGTGGACATAGAAAATGGCGGCATCAAATTGATGCGGGTGCGCGACAACGGCAAGGGCATCGATAAAGACGATCTGCCGCTGGCGTTGAGTCGTCACGCCACCAGCAAAATTTATCATCTGGATGATCTGGAAGCGGTTGGCACGCTGGGGTTTCGCGGCGAGGCGCTGGCGAGTATCAGCTCCGTGGCCCGCCTGACCCTGACCAGCAACACCGGCGAGGCCGGTTCGGCCTGGAGTGTTAAAGCCGAGGGGCGGGATATGCAGGCCGAAGTGACTCCGGCGGGGCATCCTCAGGGCACCACGGTGGAAGTGCGGGATCTGTTTTTTAATACGCCGGCGCGCCGCAAATTTTTGCGCACCGAAAAAACCGAATTCAATCGCATCGAAGACATCATCAAGAAGCTGGCCATGTCCCGTTTCGATGTGGGTTTTTCCCTGCGTCACAATGGCCGGGTGATTCACAACTGGCGTGCCGCGCAAACCCAGATCGAACAGGAGCGACGTGTCGCCCAGATCTGTGGCCCGGCGTTTATGGAAAATGCGGTGCACATCAATGTGGAACGCACCGGACTGAAATTGTGGGGGTGGGTAGCACTGCCAACCTTTTCCCGCAGTCAGGCGGATTTGCAGCACTTCTACGTCAACGGCCGTGCCATCAAGGACAAGCTGGTCACTCACGCCATCCGTCAGGCCTATCAGGATGTGCTGTTTCATGGCCGCCATCCGGCCTATGTGTTGTACCTCGAGTTGGATCCCGCGGTGGTGGACGTCAACGTTCACCCCACCAAGCACGAAGTGCGTTTCCGGGATGGCCGGGTGGTGCACGATTTTATTTTCCGCAGTTTGCATCATGCGCTGGCCGAAGTGCGGCCAGACGATCAATTGCCACAGGGGCAGGATTTCAGTCACTCGCCGGCACCGGCGACGTCCGGTGTGGCGGCGGGTGAGTTCGGGCCACAGGGCAATATGAGTTTTCAGCAGCGAGCTGAGGCTCCCGCGCCGGCCAATTTTTCCATTGCCGATCAGGCCCCGGCCTATCAGCAGTTGTACGGTCGTAGCGACAACGGTTTTGCTTCACCGGGTTCGCAGGCGGCTGTTCCGAGTCTGGCGGAACTGGAGCAGAACAATGAAGAGATTCCGCCGCTGGGCTACGCCATTGCCCAGTTAAAAGGCATTTACATTCTTGCGGAAAATGCCGAGGGCTTGATCGTTGTCGATATGCATGCGGCCCATGAGCGGATTACCTATGAGCGCATGAAGCAGGCGGTGGCCGAAGAAGGCTTAAAGGCGCAGCCGATGCTGGTTCCGGAAACGGTTGCCGTCAGTCAGAAAGAGGCCGATTGTGCCGAACATCACGACGAATTGTTTCGCTCGCTGGGGTTTGAATTGCAGCGGGCCGGGCCGGAAAGTCTGCTGATTCGGCAGGTGCCGGTGCTGCTCAATAACGCCAAGGTGGAGCAGCTGGTGCGCTATGTGCTGGCCGATCTGGTGGAGTACGGCATGAGTCAGCGCATCGACAATCACATCAATGAGCTGCTGGCGACCATGGCCTGCCATGGTTCGGTGCGGGCCAATCGCCGGCTTACTATTCCGGAAATGAACGCCCTGTTGCGTGATATGGAAGCCACCGAGCGCAGCGGCCAGTGCAATCACGGTCGTCCTACCTGGACACTGCAAACGCTCGATGAGCTGGACAAACTGTTTTTGCGCGGGCAGTAATCATGGCGTCTGATAAGCCCAAGGTGCTGTTTCTGATGGGGCCGACCGCTTCGGGGAAAACCGATCTCGCCATGGCCATGCGCCAGCACCTGCCGGTGGAGTTGATCAGTGTCGACTCGGCGCTGGTATATAAAGGTCTGGATATTGGATCGGCCAAACCTTCTGTCGATGAGCTGGCCCTGGCGCCGCACCGACTGCTGGATATCTGTGATCCGGCGACCCCTTATTCGGCCGCAGAGTTTCGCGAGGATGCTCTGCGCGAGATCCGCGATATTCATCAGGCCGGTGCTATCCCGCTGCTGGTGGGCGGCACCATGATGTATTTCAAGGCCTTGCTCGAGGGGATGGCGGATATGCCGGCGGCGGATGCCGCAGTTCGCGCCGAGATTGAGGCCGAGGCCAGTGTCCATGGCTGGCCCTACGTGCATGAGCAATTGCGTCTTGTGGACCCGCAGATGGCAGCGGCAATCCACCCCAATCATTCCCAGCGTTTGAGTCGGGCGTTGGAGGTGTATCGCAGCAGCGGCAAAACCATGACCCAGTTGCGGGCAGAGCAATCACAGTACCACTTGAATCAGGATTATGACGTGCGTCAGGTGGCTCTGCTGCCGAGGGATCGCAGCGTGTTACACGCCCGTATCGAACAGCGCTTTGATCTGATGCTGGACAATGGCTTTATTGAAGAAGTGCAAGGCCTGATGGCTCGCGGTGACTTGAATCCGGATCTGCCGGCCATTCGCGCAGTGGGGTATCGTCAGGTCTGGGAATATTTGGCGGGTCAATGTTCCCGAGAGGAGATGCGGGATAAAGGCATTGCCGCCACCCGCCAGTTGGCCAAGCGCCAAATTACCTGGTTGCGGGGGTGGCAGAACGCCAATTTCGTCTATATTGACTCTGAGGACGGTAAGATTCGCAAAAAAGTGTCAATGGCTGATGAATTATTGAACTTTTTCCGGTGAATTAGTCCTATAATGCACATGCGCCTGTTTCGGGCGCATTTGTCAGTTATGTTACATTTACTAGCGCCGCCGGATGCGAGAACAACAATACCGGTTTTTGGCGCCATAGCACGAGTTGTGCTTTGACTTCTTAGGAGAACAATTATGTCAAAAGGACATAGCCTGCAAGACCCTTACCTCAACGTTCTGCGCAAAGAGCGTATCCCTGTTTCCATCTATCTGGTTAATGGCATCAAGCTGCAAGGTCAGGTCGAGTCTTTCGATCAGTTTGTGGTATTGCTGAAAAATACCGTCAGCCAGATGGTTTATAAGCACGCCATTTCCACCGTTGTGCCATCGCGCCCGGTTCGCGTGCCAATGATGAACCCGCAAGCCGCCGACGGCGGTGAGATGGGCGAAGCCTGATAAACGGCTTGACCTCGGCCGCGTCTTTTGGGGCGCGGCAGATGGCTCAGGCAGACACGCCGTCTGCCGTTGTTCCTTCTTTTATTCTATTGCCCGACGCCCTCTGGGCGACCAATGTGTCAGGGCTATCTTGGTGTAAAGTTGTTTTTTGAACGTCCCGAATCTGGTGAACTGGCGGTACTGGTGCATCTGGACTTCCCTCAAAGTACCGACCCCGATGACCCCCGAGAATTTGAAGAGCTGGTGCTCTCCGCCGGTGGCGACCCCGTAGAATTTATTACCGGCAGCCGCGCCACTCCCAATGCCCGCCTGTTTATTGGTACGGGTAAGCTCGAAGAGTTGAAGCAGGCCGTGCAATTGCACGAGGCCAAGCTGGTTATCTTCAATCACAATCTGTCGCCCTCTCAGGAACGCAATCTGGAGGCCGAATTGGAATGCCGGGTGCTGGACCGCACCGGACTGATTCTGGATATCTTTGCCCAACGCGCCCGCACCCACGAGGGTAAGTTGCAGGTGGAACTGGCGCAGTTGCGTCATATGTCGACTCGTCTGATTCGCGGCTGGACCCATCTGGAGCGCCAGAAGGGTGGTATCGGTCTGAGGGGGCCGGGTGAGACCCAGCTGGAAACCGACCGCCGTTTGTTGCGTGGACGCATCAGTCTGATTGAAAAACGTCTGGACAAGGTTCGTAAACAGCGTGATCAGGGACGTCGTTCGCGCCAGCGCGCTTCGGTGCCCACGGTATCGCTGGTGGGCTACACCAACGCCGGTAAATCGACCCTGTTCAATTGCATCACCGAGGCGGGCGTCTACGCCGAGAATCAATTGTTTGCGACGCTGGATCCCACCATGCGCCGCATCGAGTTACCGGTGATAGGCACCACGGTGCTGGCCGATACTGTGGGCTTTATCAGTCATCTGCCTCACCGTCTGGTTCAGGCCTTTCGCGCGACCCTGGAAGAGGCGTCCAATGCCGACTTGTTGTTGCATGTGATCGATGCGCCAGCCGAAGAGCGGGCTCGCAATATCGAACAGGTGGAGGAAGTGCTGGAAGAAATCGGTGCATCCGATTTGCCGCAACTGCGTATCTACAACAAGATCGACCTGATCGAAGACTTTGTGCCGCGCATTGATCGCGATGACACTGGTCAACCGGTGGCGGTGTGGCTGTCGGCTCAGGCGGGAACAGGCATTGACCTGTTGTTTGAGGCCGTGGCTGAGATTCTGGGTGAGGATCGCATCAACAATACGTTGTGTATCCAGCCTCACGAGAGTCGCCTGCGCGCCAGATTGTATCAGGCCAACGCCATTGTCTCGGAAAATTATCAGGATAATGGCGACTGCCACATTGAATTAGCGATTCCTCGCCCCGAGTTATTAAAGATACTCAGTGATGAGCAGATTCCGCTGGAGCAATTAAACTGGGTAGAAGTAATGGATAATCTGGCCGGGAAAGAAGACTGGGAATGATTCTTCCTGTGTCATTGTGACGATCGAAGAGAGGAAGAATCTCTTCAGGGGAGATCCTTAACATGTGTTCGGGATGGCCTCTGCAAATAAATTATTGTAAGCCTCTGTGTGCAAACGCAGTGGCTTTGCTAGAATCGACTCTTTGCTGGTCCTGACCGATTGGCGTGAAAAATTAATAATATCAACGGAGATAGACTATGGCCTGGAATGAGCCTGGTGGAAACAATCAGGATCCCTGGGGGGGCAAGGGTGGCAATAACGATGGCCCGCCTGACCTGGATGAAGCCCTGAAGAAGCTGCAGGACAAAATCAACGGCATTTTCGGTGGTAATTCCTCCGGGGGTGGCTCTGGTGGTTCCGGTTTCAGTGGTGCCTCCATTGGTCTGGTCGCCGTGGTTGTGATCGTGGCCTATTTCCTGATGGGCATTTACCAGTTGAACGAACAGGAGCGTGGTGTGGTGTTGCGTCTGGGCGTTTACAAGGAAACCGTGGGCCCCGGTCTGCACTGGAATCCACCGCTGATCGATTCGGTCACCAAAGTCAATGTCACCCGGGTGCGGTTGCACAGCTCCCGTGGCCTGATGCTGACCGAGGATTTGAACATCCTTGAGGTCAATATGTCGGTTCAGTACCGCATCAATGACGCCTCGGACTTTGTACTGCAGGTGCGTGATCCGGAGCGCAGTCTGACTCAGGCCACCGAGAGTGCGCTGCGTCATGTGGTGGGTTCAACCACCATGCACGAAGTGCTGACCGAAGGTCGTGAATTGCTGGCACAGGAAGTTCAGACCCGTCTGCAGGATTACCTTAATGGCTATCAGACCGGTATTCAGGTCGAAACCGCCAACGTGGAAGACACCAACCCGCCTCGCGAAGTACAAGCGGCGTTCGATGACGTGAACAAGGCGCGGGAAGATGAAGAGCGCCTGAAGAATGAGGCTGAGGCCTACGCCAACGGCATCATCCCTGAAGCCCGTGGTAAGGCTCAACGTGTGATCGAAGAGGCCAGTGCCTACCGTGAGCAGGTGGTGGCCCAGGCCGAAGGTGAGGCAAAACGCTTTGAGCAATTGCTGACCGAGTACAAGAAGGCGCCGCAGGTTACCCGTGATCGCCTGTATCTGGATGCGGTTCAAAACGTGATGGCCAACAGTTCCAAGGTGATGATCGACGTGGAAGGTGGCAATAATATGCTTTACCTGCCGCTGGACAAGATTGTGAACTCTTCTTCTGCCCCCATGGCTACGCAGCAGATTTCACCGGATGTGGTACGTGAAATCAGTAACCGCGTAACCGACCAGTTGCGTCGTGAAGCCATTAATAACACTCGCCGCAGGGAGCTTCGTTAATCATGAATAATAAAATGTTCAGCATTCTGATCAGCGTCGTAATTGCTCTGGCGATTATTGGTAACACGTTGTTTATTGTGAAAGAGACCGAGCGTGGCGTGATGCTCAAGTTCGGTAAGGTGGTTGATAACGATCTGCAACCCGGTTTGCAGTGGAAGCTGCCGCTGGTGCATGAGGTTCGCAAGTTTGATTCCCGTATCCTGACGTTGGATGCCCGCCCTGAGCGTTTTCTCACTGTTGAGAAAAAAGGCATGATCGTGGATTCCTTTGCCAAGTGGCGCATCAAGGATGTAGGTACTTACTACACCGCCACCAACGGTGAAGAGAGCCGCGCCGAGCGTCTGTTGGCCCAGCGCATCAACGAAGGTTTGCGTAACCAGTTCGCCAAGCGTTCCCTGCACGAGGTGGTCAGCGGTGAGCGTGATCAGCTGATGATTGATTTGACGGTGGCGTTAAACAATTTCGCCAACACCGAGCTGGGTATCGAGGTTGTGGATGTGCGGGTTAAACGCATCGATCTGCCGGATCAGGTGAGCGAGTCGGTATTTAACCGGATGACTTCCGAGCGTGAGCGTGAAGCCCGCGAGCACCGTTCCAAAGGTAAGGAGCAGGCGGAAGTGATTCGCGCCGACGCCGATCGTCAGCGCACCATTCTGGAAGCTGAGGCCTACCGTGAATCCGAGCTGATTCGAGGTGAAGGTGATGCCAAGGCAGCGGCCATCTACGCGGCGGCCTACAACAAGGATCCAGAGTTCTATACCTTTGTTCGCAGTCTCAATGCCTATAAAGAAACCTTTAAAGGCAAGGACGATATTTTGCTGGTGGACCCCGATAGCGACTTCTTCCGTTATCTGAACGACAGCAAAGGTCGTAAGTAAGTCGATATTAACCCCACAACGGGTCAGGATTGATTGTTCTCTGACCAGCAAAAAGGGTATAATTCATCAAGCCGGGCTCATCTGAGTCCGGTTTTTTTATGTTCAGGACGAACGGTATGCCGTGAGAAGCAGGACGTCGTTAGCGGCGGTGTTGGAAATAGAGGGTGTATGTGGGAAGAACTGGGAAAGGCTTTTTGTTTGATGCTGGTATTGGAAGGCATCATGCCGTTTCTCTATCCCAACCGCTGGCGCAATCTGGTGGCCCAGTTGGCTTTGGTGAAAGACTCCCATCTGCGTTCTATGGGGCTGTGCAGCATGTTGCTGGGTGCAGGCCTGTTGTACCTGCTGAAGTAAAGTATTTATAGGGTTTCAAGAAATATGACCTACGCGGAACGTTGGTTGTTGCCGGATGGCGTCGAGGATATTTTGCCGGAAAAGGCCGCGCGGATAGAATCCATGCGTCGCAGCCTGCTCGATCTCTATGGTCGCTGGGGCTATGAGATGATCATCCCGCCCATGGTCGAGTACACCGATTCGCTTTTGATTGGTCTCGGTCAGGATATTGACCTGCTGACCTTCAAAGTGATGGATCAGTTGACCGGCCGCACCATGGGCATTCGCGCGGACATTACCCCGCAGACCGCCCGCATTGACGCCCACAGCCTGCGTCGCGACGGAGTGTCGCGCCTGTGTTACGCCAGTCATGTGCTCTACACCAAGCCCAAGTCGCCGCTGGGTACCCGCTCGCCGCTGCAGGCAGGGGTTGAGCTCTATGGTGAGGAAGGTCTGGGCGCCGACGTTGAGGTGATGTCCCTGTTGTTGTCCTCCCTGCAGGAAGTGGGGCTGGAAAAACTCAACATGGATCTCGGCCACGTGGCGATTTACCGCGGCCTGGTGGAGGCTG
This sequence comes from Candidatus Pelagadaptatus aseana, assembly GCF_040362265.1. Classification (NCBI taxonomy): domain Bacteria; kingdom Pseudomonadati; phylum Pseudomonadota; class Gammaproteobacteria; order Cellvibrionales; family Cellvibrionaceae; genus Candidatus Pelagadaptatus; species Candidatus Pelagadaptatus aseana. The sequence goes on along the minus strand of NZ_BAABNJ010000001.1, from coordinate 295,228 downwards.
CAGGCCTCAATGATTCCCAGGAAAAAGAATTTTTTGATTTGCTCCAGAGCAAGGCAGTTACCGAGCTGAATGCCTGGGCGGATCAGTTGAGCGTGAACGAAGATGCCGCGGCCATGTTGAAAGTGCTGCCGCTGCTGGCAGGTGACCGCACGGTGTTGGCCAGAGCGCGCGATGCCTTGTGGGGCGCTCCGGTCAGTGTCGCCAAGGCGCTGGATGAGTTGGATGCGGTTGCCGAGGTGCTGGAACAGCGTTACCCGCAGGCGGATCTGTATTTTGATCTGGCTGAACTGCGTGGCGCCCGCTATCACACCGGGTTGGTGTTTGCGGCCTTTGCGCCGGGTTATGGCACGGCACTGGCTAACGGTGGTCGCTATGACCACGTGGGCGGTGTGTTTGGTAATGGTCGTCCGGCCACCGGTTTCTCGGTCGACGTCACTGCACTGGACCAATTGCTGAGTCACGAACAGCAACAGCAGAGCGCGATCTTTGCGCATTTCAGCCCGGATCCGGAACAGTGGAATGCCATTACCGAGCTGCGCAAGGCGGGTGAAAAAGTAGTGACCGGTTTTGCCGGTCAGGAAGTGAAAGATATTACCATCCGCTGTGATCGACAGCTGGTGTTGAAGGACGGCCAGTATCTGGTCGTCGATTTGTAAGCGTTTTTTGTAATCTTATTTAGCTGTTGTAAAGCTAGATTCCTTTCAAGAGAGAGTTATTAAAGCCATGGGCAAGAATGTTGTTGTACTGGGTACCCAGTGGGGTGATGAAGGCAAGGGCAAGATCGTTGATCTGCTGACCGATCAGGTTTCTCTGGTGGCGCGCTTTCAGGGTGGTCACAACGCCGGTCACACACTGGTGATCGAAGGCAAGAAAACCGTATTGCACCTGATTCCGTCCGGTATTCTGCGTGAAGGCGTTACCTGCATGATTGGTAACGGCGTGGTACTGGCTCCGGATGCTTTGCTGAAAGAAATGGCTGAGCTGGAAGCCAATGATGTACCGGTGCGCGAGCGCCTGCGTCTGTCACCTTCCTGCCCTCTGATCCTGCCTTATCACGTGGCACTGGATCACGCCCGTGAAGCGGCTCGCGGCAACGCCAAGATTGGTACTACCGGCCGTGGCATTGGTCCCGCCTATGAAGATAAGGTCGCGCGTCGCGGTCTGCGTCTGGGCGATCTGATGCACCCCGAGCGTTTTGCTGAAAAGCTGAAAGACGTGATGGCCTATCACAACTTTGCTCTGACCGAATATTACAAAGCCGATGCTCTGGATTACGATGCGGTGCTGAAAGATGCTCTGGCCTGGGGTGAAGAGCTGAAGCCTATGGTGGCTGATGTGACGGCCAATCTGCACGAGGCCCGTGAGTCCGGTGAAAGCATTCTGTTCGAAGGTGCCCAGGGTTCGCTGCTGGACATCGACCACGGTACCTACCCGTTTGTGACTTCTTCCAATACCACCGCTGGCGGTACCGCTACCGGTTCCGGCTTTGGCCCGCTGTATCTGGATTATGTTCTGGGTATTACCAAGGCCTACACCACCCGTGTTGGCGGTGGTCCTTTCCCGACCGAACTGTCTTGCGAAGTGGGTCAGCATTTGGGTGAAAAAGGTCACGAGTTCGGTGCTACCACCGGCCGTCAGCGTCGCACCGGCTGGTTCGATGCCGTTGCCGTGCGCCATGCGATTCGCATCAACAGTATTTCCGGTATGTGTCTGACCAAACTGGATGTACTGGACGGTCTGGAAACCGTTAAAATCTGTGTGGGTTACCAGAACGCCGAAGGCCAGCAGATTGAAGTGCCTTACGATGCCGAGGGTTGGGAAGGTATTGAGCCCATCTACGAAGAAATGGCCGGCTGGAGCGAAAACACCTTTGGTGTGCAGAATTGGGATGAGTTGCCAGAAAATGCCAAGGCCTACATCAAGCGTCTGGAAGAGCTGACCGGCGCGCCGGTTGATATTGTTTCCACCGGTCCGGATCGTGTAGAAACCATTGTACTGCGTCATCCGTTTGACAGCTGATCGTTCGCTGGCCCGGGGTGACCGAGGCCAATGACCCAAAAGCCCTGCTTTGAATTGTTCACAGCGGGGCTTTTTTATATTGTTATCCGTCAGCAACAAAAGCAGATGATAATTTGCAGCTGATGGGATATTTTATCCTCTTGTGTAATGACTGATGAAAGGTGTGAGTTAGGAATGGCCAATATCCTGATCGTTGATGATTCTTCTTCCATGCGCCAGATGGTGGCTTTTACCCTCAAGTCGAAAGGGCACAATGTCACGGAGGCGGCAGACGGCAATGCGGCGCTGGCTCAAGCCAAGCGCAGTGCATTCGATCTGGTGATTACCGACGTCAATATGCCGGGCATGGATGGTCTAGCCCTGACCAAGTCACTGCGCAGTGACTCCCTGTGTAAAACGGTACCCATTCTGTTGCTGACAACCGAAGCCTCAGCGGATAAAAAAGCTGAGGGGCGTGCAGCAGGTGCAACCGGTTGGCTGGTGAAGCCGTTCCACCCGGATTCGCTGATGGCGACCATTGCCAAGGTTTTACGATAAAGATCCTTCGCGGCTCCTCAGGATGACATTAATCCATTATCGTCATTGTGAGCGCAGCGAATCAATCTCAAATTGCTAGGTTATAAATGTTTTCTTTTCTCCCCGCGCCCTTGCGTGCCCTGCTGGCTTTCACCATTTTGCTGGCCAATATTCTGTTTCATGCGCCGTTTCTGTTTCTGGTAACGCTACTGCGGATACTGCTGCCGGTATTCGCCTGGCAGACATTCTGTACCAAGGTGGCCATCGCCATTGCCGAGAACTGGATGAGCGTTAACTCATTCTGGATGTGGCTGACACAGCCTTTGCAATGGGATGTTGAAGGGGTCGAAAAGCTGGATAAAAAACACTGGTATTTTGTCACCTCCAATCATCAGTCATGGGCGGACATCTTTATCCTGCAGCATTTGCTGAATCGTCGTATTCCCATGCTCAAGTTTTTCCTGAAACAGGAATTGATCTGGGTGCCGATCATGGGCTTGTGCTGGTGGGCACTGGATTTCCCGTTTATGAAGCGTTACACCAAGGAGTATTTGGCAAAGCATCCGGAAATGCGCGGCAAGGACTTTGAAAGTACCCGCAAATCCTGTGAGAAGTTTCAATACACTCCCGTTGCCGTGTTTAATTTTCTGGAGGGAACGCGATTTACTCCGGCCAAGCATCAACAACAGGACTCACCCTATCGTCACCTGTTAAAACCCAAAGCCGGTGGCATGGGTTTTGTGCTCGGCGCCATGGGGGATTCGATGGACAGTCTGGTGGATATCACCATTCACTACCCGGATAACCAACAGCCCGGCTTTATGGATTTTCTGTCTGGCAAGGTGAACAACGTGATTGTCCGGGTGGAGCAGAAGGACATCCCCGCTGAATTTCTCGGTAAAAATTACTCCGAGGATGAAGAGTTCCGTAAGTCATTCCAGTTGTGGGTATCAGAGTTGTGGCAGGACAAAGACGACACCATGGAACGTCTGCATGAGTTGTCTGTCGAAAAGGGCTGGTCACAGTCGTAGCGGATTCGGTTGCGCTACACTCTGTTATTTTTCTGCATTTTTAATGGTTGCCGGTGCACTCAGTGTCACCGGCTTTTTGGTTTATGGAATTATTTTTAGCGATATTACTGTTTGCGTTTTCGGCAACGGTCACCCCGGGGCCGAATAACATTATGATCATGAGCTCCGGTCTCAATCATGGTGTGCGCAAAAGTTTGCCCCACTTCTGGGGGATCTGCCTTGGCTTTCCGGTGATGGTAATTGTCATCGGTTTCGGCCTGGGTGTGGTGTTTGAGCTGGTTCCGGTTCTACACACCGTCATCAAAGTGGCGGGCATTCTTTACCTGCTCTATCTTGCCTGGTTGATTGCCAACAGTGCTCCGACAGCACTGGATGGCAAGCGAAGCAAACCCTTTACGTTTATTCAGGCCGCGCTGTTTCAGTGGGTCAACCCCAAGGCCTGGATTATGGCCACCGGTGCTGTTTCCACTTATTCCTCGGTGGGCAGTGACATTAATCAGATCACTCTGATGGTGTCTCTGGCTTTTCTGATCGTGGCTCTGCCCTGTGTCGGTTTGTGGATGTGTTTTGGTGTGTGGCTGAAAGGGGTGCTTAAGTCTGCGGCTCATCAGCGCGTGTTCAATATCTCCATGGCGCTGTTGCTGGTGATTTCCATCTTGCCGGCGATTTACGATATGTTGATCGGTTAATCCGCCCAAAGACTCCAGGGCGGATTAACGGTTGGTGGGATAGAGCGGCAGCTCTGATCAGTTTAGAGTTTTGTTAATCTGCTCTTTTAATTCCATTTTGCCCAAGGCCGCCTGAACTTCCACTTCATCCACTTTGGTTTTGGCGGAGTCGGTGGCTTCTTTAAGGTTTTCTTCCAGTTCCATTTGTCCCAGTTCAATGTGTTCTGCAATTGAATTGATCTTGTCCTTGGCTTCAGAAATTTTGTTGTTCAGTGCTGATTTGGTGGCTGCAATCGAACTCTCAGCTTCTGAAATCAATTCTTCCGCGTTATCAGATGCATTCATTTGCGCCAGATGCGCTCTCACCTTGGCGGTATCAATTTCGGTTTTGGTGTCGTTGATCATGGCTTCGACTTTGCTATTTACAGTTTCAATAATGCTCATAATGGTTTCCCTACTTGTGGTTGGTTATTTAACGATGAGCACTATAGGGCAGCCTATCAGGGTGGTATGTGCCTAGACGTGTCGTAAATGTGTTATCTGTACCTGATATGGGCTTATTGGGTCTTGGTTGGGTATTACTCTGCCTCTCAGACTGGCGAGAGCTTGAGGCAAATCAAGCCCGCCGATTTAATGGCAGATTGTTGTTGCAATGATGGCTGTATTTGGTATAAATGATAATTATTATCGTTCGCATGTAAGGCTTCGGCGGCGAACTTCCGACTCGGTCAAGTGGAGCAGAGAATGAATGTCATAATAGGATTACCAGGGTCTACCCTACTCAGAGAGATGATTCGCGATGCTGAGTGTCAGAAGGGGGGAGGTAAGCTTTCGAAATCTGCATCTCGCAGTAAGAAGTCCCGGGTGGTTGCCCTCAGGACGACAAAAGCTCGATAAAAGCTTAAAAAACTATTGCAAATGCGAATCGTTATCATTAATATTGATTGCAAGTCGCCGCTGACTTCGACAGTTTGGCAGCGACCTGACGATTTGGCGTGTTACGCCTCACTAGCGTGACATTTCACCGGATCAGTCCTCTGATAGCCCACCTTAATACCGGATCGGCGAATGCAGATCCGGTTTTTTTTGCCTTAAGTAAATGTCAAAAATAACGATTAAAAGTAGCGGTCAATAAAAGATTGGGTGTGCTAAGCGCTGCTCCGTCCCCTGGCAAGGTAAGTGCTCAGACCCAGCAGAGTCAGAGATAGCAGACCAATAAGTCCGAGGATACCCAGAGCCAGATTGACACCCTCCCATTGGGTCCATTGCAAATAATGAATGTGATACAGGGTTTCAATGACCTCCCGATCCCGGCCACGTTGGTTGAGACTCAGAGTATTCCAGTTTAGCGTGATGACAACGCCCGTACTGGTGTAAGCAGTGAAACCATCTACCCGTTCAATCGTCCCATAACGCTCCGGGTTAGAGTGCAGCGCATCTCCGATCAAGGCGCTGACTTGCTGTGTGGTGGGTGCCGCTGCGGGTAGACGGGTGACGGGATCGTATTGCCTGAAACCTTCGTTGTTTTTAGCCAGCAGATGCAATCCCAGAACCGATCGTACCAATTTAATCTCTTGCCATTTCTCACCCGGAATAAACTGCACTTTGGATTCCATGGGGTAGGTCTTAACCGGTAATCTCTCATAGGCTTGGTCATAATCGGGTTTGGTCAGGAAGATGACGCCGGTGGCTGCCCAGGCAAGCAGTGGCAGCATCATGATCAGGCCCAGAAGTCTGTGGAGTTTGCTTTGATTCATAGGGGGGCGATGTGGCTTCAAGTGTTGGGGGATGGCAGCTGTCTTATGGCGGACCTGATCTTGTCCTGCTTTTCGGCAACAAGCAATAGCCATGGATCCCGAAACGAAACAAACACAGAACAACTCTTTACGACAGAACCAAAAACGGCAGCCATAAAAGGCTGCCGTTGAAAGTACGCTGATAATCACAAGAATTAAAAACTGTACACAGCGCTCACTGAGAAGTTGCGACCCGGTTGGGTGTAACGATCAATATAATCCTCGGCACCATCGAGACCACCGACCCCTACGCCACGGACGTCTTCATGCACCCAGTATTTTTTATCTCCCAGATTATAAATGCCGCCGCTGATGGTCAGTTGCTCCATGGGTTTATAAAACGCCGTCAGGTCCACCAAACCATAACCGGGGGTGGCAAACTGAACCACATCGGGGTTGGTATCGGTAGAGATGTCCGGCAGGTCACTGGAGTCTTTGCCGTCAACCAGCGTCCAGCTGAGGGTGGATCCCCAGGTGCCATTCGGTGCCTGATAATCCAGACCGAATACGGCTTTTAATGGCGCGATGCTGTTGAGCGGCTCGGTACCCTCCTGATCACTTTTGCCTTCGCCGTCGGCGTAAGCAATGCTCGCGGTCAGAGACGTACCAGATGGTGCGCCGAGGGTTTCATCGAGCCAGACAGAAGAACGCAACTCGATGCCTTTGATGGTGGCTTCGGAAATGTTCACCCGTTGCGTGACGCCATTGGAAAAGTCATCCACACCCGGGCCGTCGAGCAGGTCACCGTCACCGTTGTAATCGTATTGGGTGCCCAGTTCGACAGTATCGATAAAGTTCTTGTAGTCGTTGTAGAAAGCTGAAACTTCGACGCTGGCAACCTCGGACTGGAAGCGCACGCCGACTTCAAACGAATCACTTTCTTCCGGTTTCAAATCCGGATTCGACAGACTCAGATAGTCGCCGCCGTTGCGGGCGTAATACATATCGCCAAGGTCCGGAGTTTTAAAGCCCTGAGCGTATTGACCGAAGACGGCCCAGTCCTGATTGAGCTTATAGACTGCCCCAAGTCGACCGGAAATTTTATCGCTGTCGTGCTTGTCGAACTGTTCGTCAAAGATGGCATCGGCTTTGGGTTTGGCTTCAAACTCATCGTAACGCACTGCGGGAGTCAGGGTCAGGCTGCCATTGAGTAGGCTGATCTGATCCTGAATAAAAATGCCGCGCGACTCGCTTTCAACCTTGGGGTAGTAACGGTTGGTTTCCGGGGCTGAGCTGCCATTGGTGTAAACCCGGCCGGTCTCGTTAACAGCATCGGTATTTTCCCAGTTAAAACCGTAGGTGATGGTGTGGTTGTTGATGGCTTTTACAAACTGGGCTGTCAGCTGCTTGCTGTCTTCTTCGTTGCTGTAGTTATTTTCCCGAGGGCCGTCACCGGACACCATAAAAGCGCCCCAGCCAAAGGGCACAATCGAGTCGAAGGTATTGTGCTCGCTGATGGTTTCCTGCTGGTTGTAGGACCAGGATAGGCTGTCAAATGCCGACAGTCCGGCCTGCCATTCATGCTCGAAGCCGATGCGGGTGCGCTCGTAAGCATCTTCCGAGCGGTTGTCGGAATAGGCAATCCCGTCGGTGCCGGCGGGGTTACCAAAGAAGACACTGAAATCATTAACGTAGTTGCCACGCAGGTTATTGATGTCGGTGTCTATTGTATTCTGCTCAAAGGTCAGACCCACCCGGTGGGCGTCGTTAATCTGGTATTGCAGCTTGGCCAGAATGTTGTCGCTGCGGCTGTCGAGCGGATTGGCCTTGGTGCGCGACTCGCCTTCACCACCAACGCTGCCCTGATTGTCGGTTTCCTTGTAATCGCGGTGGGTGTAAACCAGCAGGCTTTCCAGTTGGCCGCTACGGTTGGCCAGCGTGGCGGTGGTGTGGGTACCTTCGTTTTCACTGGTGTACTGGGTCTTCAGTGAGCCGTAGGAATCATCGCCGCTGGCGGAAAGATAATCGTAGGGATCCTTGGTAGTGAAAGACACCACACCGCCAATGGCGTTACTGCCATACAGGCTCGAGGCCGGACCCTTGACGATGTCGACCTGCTTCATGGCATCAATGTCAAACAGGTTGCGATTGACCTGCTGAAAATCGCCGCCGGGGTTAAAGGCTTTGCTCTGATCAACGCCATCCACCACGATCTTGACCTGATTGCCATCCATGCCGCGGATATTAAAGCCATCCAGGCCAAAGCGGCCGGAGGAGCCTACTTCAACACCGGGCTCATAGCGCAGCATGTCGCGAATGTCGGTGGCGCTGGCTCTGTTCATGGCTTCCTGATCAATGACCGTGACGGTATTGGCCACATCCTCAATCTTCTGCTCGGTCAGTGTGGCGGCAACCGTCACTTTATCCAGCGAGAAGGTATAGCCGGCCTCTTTGGTCTGGTTTCCGATAGGGCTGTCAGCGTAAGAGTTGGCTGCCAGCGCCATGATAATGGCGGCGGACAGTGGCGAGCGTTGGTGCTTGTTCACGATGGTTGCTTCCTTTGGTTTTGTTTTATAGGGCGATCGCTCAACAAGCCGATCGCCATGTTTCAATCGCAAAAATAATAATGATAAAGATTCGTATTTGCAAATAGGAATTATTCGTAATAGGATGGCGCCAGTTTTTTGAGACGGGATAACCCATGAGTTGGCGGTTAATGCTGTTGCTGTTGTCGGCGGCGATGCACTACCTGTGGCTGGCAAGTAATGATCAAGTCAAACCGCTGGAAATCAGCGGGGGTAGTCAACAGTTGCCTGTTTCCATGGCGCTGTCGATGGTGACTATTGAGGCTGCTCCAGAACCAAAGGCTGCGCCCATCAAGCCGCCAGAAAAAAATTTCGACAGGAAGGTCGAGGCGCTACCGGATCCAGCCAGACCTGAAAAACCAGAGCTTGAAAATAAGGTTATTCAAGTAGAGGGCAAGCAACCGGAACAAGTTGTTGAAAAACAACCAGAAGATGTTGCTCAAGAGCCAACTCCGCAGTTGCAGGCAAAGGCTTCGGCGCAAGAGAAAAAGACGGATGTGACGGGTTTGGAATCCTTGCCGGTAGTGAAGCAGGCGGGTTTTCGTAGCAGACCATCGCCGCCGGTTTATCCCAAGTTGAGTTTGCGCAAGCGTCAACAAGGAGAGGCTCTGGTTCAGGCGTTGGTTAATAAGGAAGGTAAGACCCAACAAGTGAAATTGGTGCGCTCCAGTGGCTATCCACTGTTGGATAACTCGGCATTGCGTGCGGTTGAAGGTTGGGAATTTAAAGCGGCACTGGTGGACGATGTGCCGGTCATGGCCTGGGTCGAAGTGCCTGTGGCGTTTCAGATTAACCGCTAGGGTTGGCGGGATTTAAGTAAAGAGTGAGATATGGAGCTGTTAAAAGTACATATGTTGTCGGCGGGACCGGTTATTTATCCGTTGCTGATCTGCTCGGTGTTGACGTTGGCTATTATTGCTGAGCGTTTGCTGGTGGCGCTGTTGTATCGGTTTGGTAACGCTGACCAGGGAAAAGAGCTGTTTAAGCGTGGTGATTTGGCAGGCATAAAAAAAGCCAGCGGCCTGATGGCCGGTTTGCAATTGTTGAATCAGCATCGTGATCAATCCAAAGCGCTGCGCGATGAAATAGTCAGTGTTTGGTTGCAGCAGCAGCGTCGCAAATTACAGGCACATACGCGCTGGCTGACTTTGCTGGGTGCTGTTGCGCCGCTGTTGGGGTTGTTGGGTACGGTACTGGGTATTATCAGCATGTTTCAGAATGTTGCCCATGTGACGGGCCCGGTCACGCCAGCCTTATTAGCCGATGGCATGTGGGAAGCCATGGTCACCACCGCGCTGGGTATGGCGATTGCCATTCCGGCGCTGGTTGCCAGTCAGGTATTTTCCATTTGGGGCGATCATCGTGTTGAGATTATGGCGCAGGTCCTCAATGAATGCTCTTTGTCGCTGGAGCTGGAAGAGTTCGCACAAAATGATCAAAACATTATTAAGCCCGCCGTTTTCCAAAATCAGCCTGAAGGTCAATTGGCATGATTGCCGGTTCGCAAAATGGCGCGGCATCTTCCGGTGTGTCCGCATTTCCGGATATGACGGCGTTGCTGGATGTGATTTTTATTCTGCTGGTGTTCTTGTTGTTGACGGCCAATACCGTCCCCGAGGCCCTGGAGGTGTCGCTGCCTGCCGATAGTGAGGGTCAGGCGCAGAGTCTGATGGTGGACCAGCAGGTCTCTGTCACCTTGTTTAAGGAGAATGATAAATGGGGGCTGGCGGATACCGAATACAGTGGCTGGCACGGTTTTGAATCAGCTCTCTTACAAAAAATCCAGGCGCTGAAAAGTGCGGACAAGCAACCGGAAATCATTATCTCCGGTGACAAAAATGCATCACTGGAAAAAACCCTGAAATTGTTTGCCTGGTTGCAAAAACACGATTTGTCGGCCGCCCATATTGTGATGAATACCTCTAACTGAATTATTAAAAACCATCAGAAGTGAAACACCATGATTAGAAATCTTGAAGAATTAATGTATCAAATATCGGACTTTTTTATGGCGCCGGTTTTGATCCTGTTGGCGATTCTGTTCGGCTACAGTTTGATGGCCAGCGGCGCCTTTGCCTGTCAGGCCTGGCAGCGACGTAAAAATAAAACCCACTATCGCAATGCGCTGAATCATAACGAGTCCGGTGACCTCAGAGGTTATCCGTTGGTTTCCCTTAAACGCGCCAACGCAGAAGTCAGTCGCGATGAGCTGGATGTGGCAGCGCTGGAAGAGATGGAGGGTGTTCGCACCGTGAGTCGTTTGGCGCCGATGCTGGGGTTGATCGCCACCATGGTGCCGATGGGGCCCGCGCTTAAATCCCTGGCCGATGGCAATATTCAGGGGATCAGTGAAAACCTGATTGTGGCCTTCTCGGCGGTTATTTTCGGTCTGGTGATTGCCTCCATTACCTTCTGGATTGCCAGTGTTAAGAAGCGCTGGCTGGCCGCCGAACTGGTGGCCATTTCAGCCAGTGTCGAGCGTCAGGAAAAGTGCAGCGAGGTAGAACTCCGTGAAGTTGCTTGATGAGGACGAAGGCATCAATCCGGCGTTGTCGGTAGTTAATCTGGTGGATGTGTTTCTGGTGTTGGTCGCGGCTCTGTTGATCGCCATTGCCCAGAACCCAATGAATCCCTTTCTGGAAGAAAACGTCACCATCATCAAAAACGCCGGTGAGCCCAATATGGAAATGATCGTCAAACAGGGCAAGACCATCGAGACCTACAAGAGCAGCGGCGAGGTGGGTTCCGGTGACGGCGTCAAGGCCGGGGTAGCCTACAAGATGGCCGACGGTTCCATCGTTTATGTTCCTGAGTAATTTACCTCCAATTTTCTGAGTTCTTTATGCAATCCGTAAATTCTTTTATAGGCCTGTTTTTGGCCTTGATGATGTTGGTGTCTGTGAGTGTGTCAGCGCAATCGGATCGGCACGCGATGCCGGTCAAGCTGGCGGAGCCCGATGCTGGCGCAGAGAAAAATATTCTGTTGGTGTCGATGGGCCATGGCAGTCCGCTGCGCGTTGAAATGTTGCGCTCCCCGGCTGAAAATTTTGGCATGAGTCTGGCGACCCAGTCCGGGCGCGGTTTGAAGACCGAGCACTGGCAACAACTGCTGCAGCGCTTCGATCTGGTGTTGCTGGACATGATCAATGCCGAGCAGAGCCAAAAAGCATTCGGACCGTTTGTGGAAATTTTCCGCCAGCATAATGCCAAAATTATTTCTGTGCGTCAGGCGGTGGACGCGAACACTCAAGTCAATGTCAGTCGCGAGCAGGCGCAGTCGGTGATCGACTATTACCGCAGCGGCGGTAGAGAAAACTATCGCAATATGATGGCTTATATGGCCGCTGATATTCTGCAATTAAAGAGCGCCGCCGATGTTGAGTTTGCGGCGCCGACAGTGCTGCCCAATATCGGTTTGTACCACCCCGATTACCCCGAGCGGGTCACCGCCAGTGCCGAGACCATGATGGCCTGGCTGGCTCCCGCAGCGGCGCAGCCGGTTGTGGCTGTTGCCATGCATCGCTCCGTGATTGAATTGGAAGATGCCAGTGTAGTGGACCAATTGCTGGCGGCCATCGAGCAGCGTGGCGCCAAAGCTCTGGCTTTTTTCTTTGAGGGCGTCGAGAAAAATCAGAACTACACCGACCTGTTAATGCAAAATGGCAAGAGTTGGGTCGATCTGATCGTGGGTTATCGCTCAATCCACTATGTGGATAAGCGCTTGCAGGAATTCACCGAATTGAATGTGCCCGTGATCCATGCCATCAACTACCTCGATGGCGATCGTGATGCCTTCCTGAAAGATCACGCCGGGGTTTCGGGGACCATGACGCCGTTCTTTCTGGTGATGCCGGAATCCAGCGGTGTTATCGATGCCACCATTCTCGCAGCCAAGGGCGACGGTGGTCGCAAGGTGGCCATTGATGAGCAACTGCAAGCGCTGGCCGATCGCGCTGTCAATCACGCGCGACTGAAACATATCCCCAAAGCCGAAAAGAAACTGGCGTTGATGATGTGGAATTACCCACCGGGTGAAAAAAATATTGGTGCCGCATTTTTGAACGTACCGCAATCGCTGGAGCGGATTTCCCGCGCCCTGAATCAGGCCGGTTACCCGGTTACCGTGGAAGACGAGCAGTGGTACATCGATGGTGCGGGCAAGCTGCTGCGTCCTTTCTATCGTTCTGAAGATGCTTCACCGCTGGTGCAGCAAGGCATGGCCGATTATCTGCCACTGTCGGTCTATCAGGCGTGGTTTGAGCAATTGCCGCAGGCGGTTCAGCAACCCATTCTCGATCGCTGGGGTAAACCCGAAGAGAATGCCATGCTGGTGGATTACAAGGGTGAGAAAGTCTTTGTGATTCCGCGCATGCAAAGTGGCAACCTGATTATGCTGCCACAGCCGGGACGGGGGGATACGGCTGAAGAACAGTCGGAGCTGTACCACAGCATGAAGGCCGCCATTAATCACTTTTATCTGGCCGCCTATTTGTACGTACGTGAAAGCTGGGGTGCCGATGCCATTATCCATTTGGGTACTCACGGCTCACAGGAGTGGCTGCCGGGTAAAGAGCGCGGTCTTTGGGCTTACGACCCCAGCAATCTGGCGGTGGGCAATATTCCGGTGGTCTACCCCTACATTATTGATAACGTCGGCGAGGCGATGCAGGCCAAACGTCGTGGGCGCGCCACCATGATCAGCCATCTGACTCCGGGTTTTGCCGCGGCGGGAACCTATCGCGAGCTGGCGGAGTTGCAGGAATTGCTGGCCGACTATACCCAGCTGGATGAAGGTGCGGTCAAAGAGAAGAGTCGCGATAAAGCCATTGCCCTGATGCAAACGCACAAAATGTTGACGGATTTTGGTGTAGATGAAGAGCAGGCCAGAGACAACTTTGCCGAGCTGATTCCTGACATTCAGGATTATCTGCAATCGCTGGCAAGCATGAGTCAGCCTCTGGGCTTGCATACCTTTGGTGATGTGCCACCTCAAGATCATCTCTACACCACCATTGCCCAGATGCTGGGTGACGAGTTTAAAGATCGCGCCGTTAAATTGGAAAATGATCAGGGCTGGACCATTCCTGCCGATCAGAAGATGGATCAGAATGATGCGGTGAAATTGGAAGCTCTGCCGGGCTACCAAACCCTGTCCCGTTTTTTGAAACAGGGTGAAGTTGTAGAAGAAGAGCTTGGTGAAGATTTGGCTAAGGCGAAAAAATATTGGGACAACTTCCAGGGTACTGAAGAGTTACCCAATTTGCTGCGGGCACTGGATGGCGAATTTATTCGCCCCTGTAATGGCAACGATCCCATTCGCAATCCGGATGCGGCGCCAACCGGCTGCAACCTGATCGGTTTTGATCCGGCGCGTGTTCCAAGTAAAGCGGCCTGGGAAGTGGGCAGCAAACTGGCGGAAGACAATATCGCTGCGCATTATGAAAAGCATGGTCGTTACCCGGATAAGTTGGCGTTCTCCCTGTGGTCACTGGAAACCATGCGCCATCAGGGTGTGCTCGAAGCGCAGGTATTGAGAACCATGGGCGTGCGTCCCAAGTGGGCACCGAGCGGTCAGGTGATCGGTACGGAAATCATTCCCTACTCTGAGTTAAAGCGCCCCCGTGTGGATGTGGCGCTGACGGCAACCGGCTTGTACCGCGACGCTTTTCCCAATGTAATCTTGTGGATGGCCAAGGCGATTGACGAAGTGGCCAAGTTAAAAGAAGACAATAATTCTTTGTATGACAACGCCCAGACAATCAAAGCCGGTTTATTGGCCGAGGGCGTGAGTGAAGCCGATGCGGATTATTTCTCCACCGTGCGCATCTTTTCCAACGAAACCGGCAACTACGGCACCGGTCTGGCTTCGGCTACACTCGACTCCGGCAGCTGGGGAGACGACAGCAAAATGACCGATGTCTATATGAATCGCATGGGCTTCTGGTTTGGTAAGGACGCCAAACGCTGGAGTGAAAAAGTCGAGAACGTCGATCTCTACAAACAGGTGTTGTCCGGTACCGATGGGGTGATTTTCTCCCGTTCGTCGAATCTCTATGCCCTGTTAACCAACGACGATCCCTTCCAGTATTTTGGTGGTATTGCGCAGGCGGTGCGGCAGATCGACGGACAGACTCCGGAAATGTTTGTCTCCAATTTACGCAAAGCCGGTGCCGAAAAAGCCGAAACCATGGAGCGCTTTCTGGCCAAAGAATTGCGCTCGCGTTATTTCCATCCGCGCTGGATTGAACAGATGCAAAACGAAGGTTATGCCGGCGCTACGGCGATTCTCGATCGCATGAATAATTTCTGGGGATGGGAAGTGATGGCGCCGGAGTATGTGCACGACGAACAATGGCAGCAGTTCTTCGAAGTGTATGTGCAAGACAGCTACGACATGGGCATCAACGAGTGGTTTGAACAGGTTCACCCCACCGCTCAGGCCCAGTTTCTGGAACGCATGCTCGAGGCGGTACGCAAGGATTACTGGGCGGCAGACGACGACACCGTCAAGGCCATGACCGAGCGCTACATCGAACTGGCCAATCGCTACGATGTGTTTATCGACAACGAAGCGTTTAAAGACTATGTCGATGCCAAGGCTCAGGGGTTTGGTTTGAATATGACATTGCAGCCGCCAGTGGAATCACTGCCGGAAATGGCTCAGCCAACCCAAGCCGCGGCGCAGCAGGTTGAAGGTCAGAAGTTGGAAAAAGTAGAGCAGCAGCCTATGGATAACGACACAGACCTGCAGCTCTATGCGTCTCTGATGGCGAGTGTCTTGCTGATTCTGCTGGGCGTGTGGCAGCAGACCGGATGGAGCTTGCCGGTATCCCGGCAAGCACTGTCAGCTTGATGTCGCTTATGACGCGATGGGGTTGCTATGATTTGAGTTCTCTGGCCGATACCACGCAGTTTCTGCCGCGGCCCTTGGCTTCATAGAGTGCGGCATCGGCCAATAAAAATAATTCGTTGTTGTCGGTCGAGTCGTCGGGATAGCAGGCGACACCGGCAGAGACCGTGGTAGTGATCTCGATGTCGTCGATTGTGGTGCGCAGTTGAGCCACTTTTTGGCGAATCTCTTCGGCTTTCTCCAGAGCCATTGGCTCACTGATGTTAGTCAGTAGTACCAGAAATTCTTCACCGCCGTAGCGACAAACCACATCACCATGTCGACAGTTGTGAGACAGAATGTCGGCGACATTTATCAGTACCTGATCACCGGCTTTGTGGCCAAACCGATCGTTCACCTTTTTAAAAAAATCAATATCCAGAACGATCATGGCCAGTTTGAGATTGGCCCGTTCGGATCGGGCCAGCTCATGGCTGATAAAGTCGTCCATATAACGACGATTATAAAGACCGGTCAGGGGATCGTGGGCGGCCTGTTCCTTGAGTTGGTCCTTGAGCTTTGAAATTTCTTCCAGACGCTGCTGTAATTCGGCGTTAGCTTTTTGAGCTCTTTCTTCTGACAACACCTGAGAAGTGATGTCGGTTGACATACCCAGCAGGCGATCCACCTCACCCTTGTCATCAAACAACGGTACCTTTACCGACCAGTAATGGCGTATACCGGTTTTGGTCACAAACGATTCCTTGCAGGTCACTGTTTTGCCAGTAGCAAAAACCTGAAGATCGGTCGTGGCGAAGTGGGCCGTTTGCTCTTCGCCGATCACATCTATGCTGGGCTTGCTTTCAATTTGCGACAGGGTTTGTTCAAACAGCTCTTCGGTTTGCGGATTGATATAAAGGAAGTTTAAATCGCGATCCTTGACGTAAACACAGGCGCCGATGTTATTTAATATGGTGGATAGAAAAAGCTGTTTCTCTTTCAGTTCCGCTTCGGTGCGCTTGGTTTCTGAAATATCCGTGGAAATTCCAAACAGGCCCTGAAGTTCTCCGGCCTGATTATAGAGCGGGCTCTTGGTTACCCAATAGTAACGGGGTTCCACTTCCCCTTTGCTGTGATTGACTTCCAGTCTTTCGATGGTTTGCTCGCCTTCGATCACCGGCCTGTCGACTTTTTCTCGCAGCTCAAAAGCAGTTTCATCATTAAAAAAAGCGTGATCATCCTTGCCAATAACATCCGTCAGATCTTGGCCAAAGAGATCGCATACCAATCGATTGGCATAGAGATAGCGATAGTCCAGATCCTTGATGTATACATAGGCCCCAAGCTCATCGAGAATGCTGATGAGTTGATCCACCTCCAGTGCGGGATTGATTTGCCGGATGGATTTTGAAGATGAATCGGAAGGGTTCTTCATGGAGGCAGTATGACCTTGTCAATTGCAAACGTAAGAGTGTCTCGACTGAGAGTGTTTGACCTATCGGTTTGTTCAATATAGTTGTCGCTGTGTGTTACAGCCATATCACTTGAATCAGCGTGGTTCCTTGACTTGGTACATGGCTTTATCGGCGGCATCGATGAGGGCGGGGATCGTGGGGTGCAGAACAGGATCGTACTGAATGATGCCCGCTGAAAATAAAATATGGTAGGGCAGGGAATCTGCGCGACAATGTTCATCAATGGCGGCGCGCAAACGAGCAATGGTCTCCTTTGCCTGGGTTAATTCGCAGTCGGGCATCAGGGCAACAAATTCATCACCGCCAACCCGGGCGATCAGGTCGGATTGCCGCAGTGCCTGTTGCAGGTTTTGGGCAAACAGGGTCAAGGCCCGGTCTCCTTCCTTGTGGCCATGGCGGTCATTGATTGGTTTGAATTCATCCAGATCGATATAGGCAAAACTGACCGTAAATTTTTTGCGTCGGCACAGTTGCAGGCATTGCTCTGCCAGCAGTTCGAAGCCGCGGCGGTTGGAGATGCCGGTAAGCTCATCCATGGTGGCGATTTGTATGGCGTTGATTTCAGCCTCCACCATTTGGGCCAGGCTCTGCAGCGCCATAATGTCGCTGTCTTGCAATTGCCGGGGTTGGGTATCGAGCAGGCACAGGGTGCCCATTTTTTCCCCATTGTTGGCTTTCAGGGGTTGGCCGGCATAAAACCGCAATTGGAATGGGCCAGTCACCAATGGGTTGTCGGCAAAACGAGGGTCTTTGGAGGCATCGGGAATGATGTAGGTGTCGTCACTGAGGATGGCATGACCGCAAAGAGAGATCTCCCTTGGCGTCTCGGTAACGTCGCAGCCAACCCGGGATTTAAACCACTGCCGGTGACTGTCTATGAGACTGACCAGTACCGTCGGCACCTGAAACATTTTGCTGGCGACCCGGGTGATTCGGTCGAACCGCTCTTCGGCGGCGGTATCGAGAATATTGAGGCTTTCCAGGGTCGCCAGTCGCTCGACTTCTGAATCGGGGAGGGCCGGTTTGAGCATTCTGTATCAGTCTCTGTATTGGGTGTTTGTTTTTATCTGTTCAAGTATATGGCAAAAATCAGAAAACGCCGGACGGATTGCTGTGTCATATAAATGCAATTAATTCTCAATTGCGTTATTGCGGGTTTGCGGGTATGGTGCTGCCTGCTGTCACTGTATGGCGTACGCAAGGGCTGTTTCGAGGTCCGCTGGTCGTTATTAAAAGGAACGAGTGATTCAAGATGAAGAAATTGTTGGTAACTGGAATATTGTGTCTAAGCTCCTTTGTAGTTAATGCTGCAGAGGAAGTGAATATTTACTCCTATCGTCAGGCCTATCTGATCGAGCCGGTGTTGGAGGCCTTTACTGCCGAGACAGGTATCAAGGCCAATATCGTCTACGCCAAGAAGGGACTGGTAGAGCGTTTGCAGCGAGAAGGCGAGTTCAGTCCGGCGGATGTGGTTCTGGCCACGGACATCAGTCGGGTAGTGGAATTCTCCGACAAGGGGCTGTCACAGGCTCTGAGCAGCGATGTCATCAACGCCAATATTCCCGCCCAGTATCGCGATCCGGAAAATCACTGGTTTGCCCTGACGCTGAGGGTTCGCAATATCTATTCGGCCAAAACTCTGGGGGATCTGTCCGGTATTGCCTTCGAAGATCTCACCGATGAAAAGTACAAGGGTCAGATTTGTACCCGCAGTGGCAAACACCCCTACAACGTGGCTCTGGTGGCTTCCCTGATAGCCCATCACGGCGAAGCGGGCGCAAGAGAGTGGCTGCAGGGTGTTAAAGCCAATCTGGCCCGCCGCCCACAGGGCAATGACCGGGCGCAGGTAAAAGCCATCAAGGAAGGCCTGTGCTCCGTGGCGCTGGGTAACAGCTACTACTTCGGCAAGATGCTCAACAACGAAGAGCAGAAGCCCTGGGCCGATGCCGTCAACATCAATTTCCCCAATCAGAAGGATCGTGGCGCCCACGTTAATGTCAGTGGCATGGTGCTGACCAAGTACGCCCCCAACAAGACCAATGCGGTACGGCTGATGGAGTACCTGAGCGGCGATCAGGCACAGGAAATTTACGCCTCGGTGAATATGGAATACCCGGTAAAACCCGGTGTGAAAAATTCCGAACTGGTGGATTCCTGGGGCACGTTTGAGGCCGATGACCTGGCGCTTGAGACCATTGCCAGAAATCGTCCGGCGGCTTTGAAGCTGCTCGATGAGGTCAAGTTCGACCTGTAATGGCTGTTATGGCTCACAGGCCATTGCCGCGGTCGCGGGGATGGCCCTGAGCTCCGTATAAAAAGATCAAAAATCATTCTCATTATTAGGTAGAATGCCCCTTTTTTGTCTGGGGAAGTTCTGAATGTTCGCAAAACCCGCCAAAAACTGGTTGATACCCAGCTGGCTGTTGGCGCTCTTGCTTTCCCTGCCCCTGTTGGCTTTGATCATCAGCAGTTTACAGCCGGCTGATGAGACCTTTCAGCATCTGCTCGATACGGTGCTTTGGGATTATGTCGGCAACTCCCTCAAACTGGTTTCCCTGACGATTGTGTTTGCGTTGCTGTTTGCCCTGCCGGCGGCTTGGTGGGTGGCCAATTGCGAGTTCCCGGGGCGCCGCTACTTTTCCTGGATGCTGCTGTTGCCGCTGGCCATGCCCGGTTATGTGGTGGCCTATATTTACACCGATTTCCTCGATTACGCCGGACCCGTGCAGCGAGCATTGCGCGGGGTATTTGGCTGGACATCGCCACAGGACTACAGCTTCTGGGAAGTGCGCTCCATTTCCGGTGCTGCACTGGTGCTGGCACTGGGTTTGTTTCCCTACATCTATCTGATCGTTCGCAATACCTTTGCCCAGCAAGAAGCGCAGCTGGTTAACGCCGCCAGATTGTTGGGTGCCTCGCCCTGGCAGAGCTTCTGGCGCGTCGCCCTGCCGCTGGCCCGGCCGGCCATTGTGATTGGCGTCAGTCTGGTTGCGATGGAAACCCTGGCCGACTTTGCCGTGGCTCATTATTTCGCTGTCAGCACCCTGACCACCGCGGTGTATGACACCTGGCTGGGGTTGAACAGTCTGGAAGCCGCGGCGCGGCTCTCGGTGTTTATGTTGCTGGGGATTATGGCATTGGTGATTCTGGAACGAGTCAGCCGTCGCGGTCAGGTGCAGCTGGCGGGCAAGAATGCCGGATCGGTTTTGCGTTTGAAGATGAGTATTAAAGGTCGGGTGCTGGCCTGGTTATTTTGCGCGAGCCTGTTCGTTGCCGGCTTTTTGTTTCCGTTTGTCACGTTGCTGGATTTTGCTTTCAGTTATTTCTCTGAGGCCTGGAGTGAAGAGTTGTTTGAATACAGCTGGAACAGCCTGACGCTGTCGGGCAGTGTGGCCCTGATCTGTTTGCTGATGGCACTGCTGTTTACCTACAATCAGCGCCTGCACAGCAGTGTCTGGCAGCAGGTGCCGGTGAAGCTTTCTTCCAGTGGTTACGCGATTCCGGGAACGGTGTTGGCCATCGGTGTGCTGATCGCTCTGACGGCGCTGGATCACGGGGTTAACCGTTGGGCGCAGTCGTTTTCGCTGGAGCGACCCGGTCTGATTTTCAGCGGTACCGTGTTTGCTATTGGCTTTGCCTTTATCATCCGGTTTATGGCCATTGCCAACGGCGCCATAGAAGCGGGTTTTTCCAGATTGCCCGAATCGCTGGATTTATCCAGCCGCCTGTTGGGGCAGAATGCCTGGCAAACTTTTTATCGCGTGCACCTGCCTCTGTTGAAAATGCCCATGCTGACAGCGGCTCTGCTGGTGTTGATTGAGTGCATGAAGGAGTTGCCCGCGTCTTTGATTTTGCGCCCGTTTAATTACGATACTCTGGCAACCTATGTGTATCAGTATGTGTCGGATGAGCAGTTGGAGTTGGCGTCTCTGGGGGCAATTTTTATTGTGTTAATGGGTTTGTTGCCGGTAATGGTTATGGCTCGCAACCGTTCGTAGTTGTGATGGGATATTGATTGTATGCGCTTGAAAATTGAAAACCTCTATTGCTCCTATCGCTCTGAGTCGGTGTTGAAAGACTTTAATCTGAACGTGGGTGACGGTGACAACGACGGTGAAATCGTTTGCCTGTTTGGCAAAAGTGGCTGCGGCAAGAGCACGTTGTTAAAAGCCGTGGCCGGCTTGCTGCCGATTGATTCCGGGTTTATCCGGGTTAATGGCTCGGTGGTAAACAGCCCAAAGGTTTTCTGGCCGCCGGAGAAGCGTCAGGTGGGTATGATCTTTCAGGATTACGCCCTGTTTCCCCATCTGACCGTGCTGGACAACGTCGCCTTTTCGCTGCCCAAGTCTGCTGTGGCTGAGGCGCGCGAGTTGCTGCAACTGGTGGGGCTTGAGGACAAACTGGGCAGCTACCCCCATGAGCTCTCCGGTGGCCAGCAACAGCGCGTGGCCATTGCCCGTACTCTGGCCGCGAAACCCCAGGTGTTGTTGATGGACGAACCCTTCTCCAATATCGATCATCAGATTCGCTTTGAGTTGATGCGCGATATTCGCCAGATTTTAAAGCAGAAAAAAATCTCCACCATTTTTGTCACCCACAACAAAACCGAGGCCTTTGCCTTTGCCGATAAAATTGCGGTGATGGCCGACGGTGCGGTGGCACAGTTTGATCGGGTCGAGAACGTTTATCTGAACCCCGTTAATGGCACCGTGGGCAAGTTACTCGGTGAGCTTAATCAGTTCTCCTGCGAGTGGTTGCTGGTGCAGCGCGATAACGGCGCTGTGTTGATGGACGAATCCATGGTGGTGGCAACGGGGCAGGAGCTGTTGGTTCGTCCACAATACGTACAGGTGGAAAAAAGTGCCGGTGCCGCCGCGGTTGTCGAGGAGCTGATTATGACCGGTGATCACACCTATGTGCGCTGTTCTCTGGGAGGGCTGTCGTTGATAGCGGTGAAGACGGTGGATCAGCGTTTGGTGGAAGGCGATGAAGTGGTGGTGATGATTTTGCCGCATAACCTTTGCCTGATTTGACGGCCAAAATTTTAAGACTCATAAAAAAATACCCGCAGATTGCGGGTATTTTTTTGTCCGTTGAGGCACAACCAGCGCCTGGTATCAGGCGACTGGTTGGTAAGATCTCTTAGAACTTGTAGTTGATACCAACAGACGCAGTGCGTGCTTTGTTGGGGCGAGCACCGTCTGGGGTACGGGAAACAATTTCCTGTTGGTCCAGCAGGTTTTCCACTTTCAGGAAAACGGTTGCATCGCTGTTCAACGTGTAGCGACTGATAAAGTCTACGACGAAAAGGGAGTCGGTTTCGCCGAACGGGTCGTTGGTGCGGTTGCAGCCGGCTTCAACACAGGTTTCGCTGATGTATTTTGCTACAGCGTAATTGTTCCAGCCATTGCCGTGCTCCAGACCAACGCGCAGGCTTGCCGTGTGCTCAGGTACATCTTTCAGCGTGTCGCCATCCAGTACGGTGGTGTTGTCGGCGCTGTTCTGAGTGGCTTCGGCGTCGGTGTAGGTGTAGGCCAAATCCACGGGTACGGTAAAGTCGCCGGCCATGAAAGAGGTGCTGGCTTGCAGTTCTACACCCTGAATAACCGCCTCACCGGTGGTGAAGCTGCCGGAGGTGTCGCCATTACTACAGGGGCTGCCTACGGAACAATTCTCGGCTTTGTCGGAGAAGTCGCTGTAGAAAGCGATGGCTTCCACAAACCAGGCGTCCTGACTGAAGCGGGCTCCGGCTTCGTAATTGATGCTGGTCTCAGGGTCTTCGGTTTCTTTGGCGCCGCCACCCAGTGGTGAGAAACCTTTATGAACGCCGGCCAGAAGCTGCCACTGGTTATTCAGGTCGTAGGTGAAGGACACGCCGGGCAGCAGTTCTTCGGTTTTGCTGGAGCGAGTGGAATCCACCACGGTGCGCTCCGGGTTGTCCCACTGTACACGACTGCTGTCAACGCGTTCATAGCGCAGGGCCATGTTCACATTCAGGGTTTCGGTGGCTTGCCAGCTGTCGGTCAGCCACAGGGTGTAAGCCTCGGTTTCTTCTTCGCGGTTGTTGCTGCCAGTCGGTGCGGTGGTGCTGACGTATACCAGCTCGCCATTAACCTGATCATAGACTTCAACGGGCTGGTAGCGATCCATTTCATCGTCGTGCAGGCGGCCGCCAACCGCGACTTGGTGATTGCCCAAGTCGATATCAAAGTTGACATCCAGACCGCGGGATTTGTACACACGGTTGTTGTGCTTGTAGTCCAGACCGGCTTCGTCAATGGTGCCGTCCAGAATGCCCTGGGCATTGGCATCACCGGCATTGGCCGCATCAACGTAGGAACCGCCACCACTGAGTTTGAACCAGTCGCGCTTGTACTCGTTGAAGTAGGCAATGGTTTGCATGGAAACCGTATCGCTCAGTTCAATGTTGTGCGTCAGGGAGAGGTGCTCGTGACGGTTGTTCATCTGATCCAGCTCGGACAGACCGTAACGGCGATCTTCGTCGGCTTTAAAGTCGGCGTCGGTCAGGCCCAGATAGGTTTCGTCAGAGGTTTCTTCGGAGTATTGCAGTTTCAACAACAGGTTTTGTTTCGGACCTTCGCCGGCAGACTGCCAGCCCACCTTGACCATGTAATCTTCGATATCAAAGCCGGTATCTTGGCTGCTGCGGTCAATGTCTTTGAAACCTTCCGCGTCGCGCTGGACGGTTTCAACCAGCCAGCTCCACTGGCCGGAGTTGGCACCGTAGTGAGCATGGATGTCGGTGGAACCACGCTCATCGACGATCAGCTCAACTTCACCGCCATTTTCAGCGGGGATCGGGGTGGTAACCATGTTGATGACGCCGCCGGTGGTTTGCGGGCCATAGCGAAGCAGTGGGGCACCTTTCAGCACTTCGATGTTGGACATGCGCATGGCTGTCGGGAAGTAGTAAGCATCGGGTGCGGTGTAGGGAGCCGGTGCAATCATAACGCCGTCTTCCATCAGGGTTACCTTGCTGCTGCGCTCGGAGGTGGCGCCGCGGATGCCAATGTTAGGGCGCAGGCCGGCACCGTCTTCTTCGCGAATGTAAATACCGGGAACGGTTTTAAGAGCCTGGTTGATATCAACCAGTGACTCGATATTGATTTGTTCACTGCCTACCACGGCGCCTGAGCCGGCAACCTGACGGGCATCTTCAGGTGAGCCAATGATGGTCACTTCTTCGATGTGATTGTCAGCCAGAGCGAAGGCGGAAGTTGCCAGAGCGATGGCTGCAGCCAGAGTACGTTGCTTGAACATGAAATGCTCTCCTTATGGTGTTTGGATTCGGCGCTTGCTCTGTGGCGGTGGACTTTATTGTGGGGCCGAGGTTTTAATCGTTAGGGCGCGGATAGTAATGCAACTGATAATGATTATCAAATGAATTCGTAGTTATTTGGGGGCGAGGGTGCAGAGTGGGTTTTGGACCCTGCGGTAAATGGGGGCGAGGATTAAGAGGAAGGTGATGAAGCGGTAAAGAAGCGCGGATACGTCAAGCGGGAGGCGGGATAACAGGTGGCGGCGTCAGTGCCGGCCACCTGTAGAAATAATATGTATCCGTGTTATTGGTCTGACAACCGATATCCCAGCAGCACATTGCCGGGCAACTGCCCAAACATGGCATAGCCCGATTGCACATAGAGCCAGTCGCCGGCCAATACCTGACCATCCACATCAATGGCGCCACCGTGGCCGTCGATGCCATTGACGGTATCAAAGGGTACGGCGGTTTCGGTTTGCCATAAAATCTTGCCGCTTTGAATATCGTAGGCGCGCAGTACGCCATTGAGACCACCGCTGAACACCACCTCGTCGGTGGCGGTGGCTGAAGCCGATAAGCCGTAATAGAAGGAGCACTGGTATTGCTCTGCCAGTGGCCGGTTTTTTCCGGACCGCATATTTTGCAGACCCACCAAGGGCTTGTCTTCGTCGGCCAGATAGCAACCGCGCTCTACCCCCTGAAACCAGATGGGCTCACCGGTGCGCACATTGAGTGCGTGAATGCCGGGGCGGGGCGTGTACTCGGGGCGCTGACGCTCGGGATCGGCGGCCGGTACCAGCAGGTATTCCCCCGACAGTGCCATGCCCCAGTGAATGCCGCCATTAGTGGTGGTCTGATGTTGATTGGGGCCGATGGCGGCGTTGCTGACGCGGGTTTTCCACAGCAGCTTGCCGTCCATGTCCAGTGCCATGGCATCGCCGGATTTTTGTCCTGCCAGTAACAGCTCGGTGCCATCGTTCAACTGGGCGTGAATAATGGAGGCGCCAATATCGAAATCACCGCCGGCGTTTTCCGGGCAGTTGCTGCCGCCATTGAGGCAGGCGGCGTTCCAGACATCGTTGGCGGTGGCCTGAAAGACCCAGAGTTGTTTGCCGCTGTCCAGATCCAGTGCCACTACCGCATCGGAGGTCTCGGTGGCCGGGTGGGTCAGATTTTCTCCGGTACCGATATAGAGACGGTTGCGCTCGGCGTCGATGGTGGGTGTGCTCCACACCGACGCGCCAGAAGGGCCAAACAGGGTTTTGCCATCGGTGGTGATGCCCTGCTCGACAGCATCCTGGGTGGCGTGCCATTCCCACAGGCGCTCACCGTTTTCAATGTCCAGTGCTATGACACCGCCATGGGATTTACAGCAAACGTGTTGCGGGTTGCCGGCAGCGGCTACTTCATAGGACGAGATGGGAACAAACAATTTATCCTGGTGGAAGCTGATGGAGCCGGTGATGGTGGAGGTGCTGAACAGACGCATATCGGCGCGCCATTCAATCTCGAAGTTGCTCGGATTGACGGCGTACACCACAGCCATGGAATCGGCAAAAACCAACAGCGGTTTCCCGGCGGCGTCCTCTGCCAGAGTGATGGCCGAGCGAATGCCACTGGCGACTTTGGTGTGGCGATGGACACAACCTGCGGTTCGATCGATCGCATACAGACGGCCGCTTTTATCACCAAAATAGAGGGTGTTACCGAGCACCACTGGCTGGGAGCGCATGTCGGTGACCTTGGGGAAGGCCAGTGCCCAGGCGAGTTCCAATGAGCCCACATTGTCGCGATTGATGCGGGTCAGATCGGGCGGCAGATGACGACGATTGCCTTCACCCAGTCCCCAGTTACTGACAAAGCTTTCACCCGCGACGGCATCCGGGTGTTGGCAGGCGTTGTTATCCATCCAGTCGAATTCGGCGGATTCCGAGCCGGACAGGTAAATGGCAATCAGCCCCTGTTCGATATCACTCAGGTGTGAGGCCATGGGCTGCATCTTGCCGAATTTCATGGCGACTGCCACGGTGTCGAGAGAAAACCCCGACAGGGCTTCACGACTGGGGGCGTGCATCTGTGGGTTGTCATGGCAACCGGCGCAGTGCTGGTCAAACAGCTTTTCGCCGAGTACTCCAAGGTGCAGGGTGTCGGCGTGTTGCAGTGCCAGGGTTTCAATTTTTTTCAGGGGTTTGTCCTGCAGTGCCAGCCAACCGCCGGCCGCTATCAACAGTATTGCGATAGCCGCACAAACTATTTTTAAAAATTTCATCAAACGTCTCGTCGTTATTGTTCTGGCAGGGCGAACGCCATCAGGTAATCACTTTGGCCGCGGTTAAACATGGCGTGCCCGCCAGCGTTGATCACCACGTATTGCTTGCCTTTGTATACATAGGTCATGGGGGTGGCGGTGGCGTCAATGGGCAGGGTGTGGCGCCACAGCACATCGCCGGTGGTGACATCAAAGGCGCGAATCTGTCGATCCATGGTGGCACCGATAAAAAACAGGCCGCCGGCTGTGGCTATGCCACCGCCCAGATTGGGGGTGCCCCAATCAATGTGGAAGGGCGCTTTGATGGGACCCATTTCATGCACCGAGCCCAGCGGTTTTTCCCACAGAATCTTGCCGCCGGTCAGACTGACGGCCACCAGTTTGCCCCAGGGCGGTTCGTTGCAGGGAATGCCCAGCGGTGACACCAGGGCACCCAGATCGACGTCATAAGGGGTGCCGTTCATTTTCAAACGCATGCGTTCACCGGCGGTGGGATGATCCCGCTCGCCGCCCTGTTCGCTGTCGCCGGTGGCAATCAAACGTGCGGTAAAGGGCATGTTATTGACGTTGACCAGCAGCGTGTCCTGATCGGCCAGCAAGGCGCCGCCGCCCCAGTTGGGGCCACCGAGGCTGCCGGGAAACAGCAGTGTGAGTTTTTCACTCAAGGGAGTAAACACACCCAGATTATCCAGTGCGGCCAGTTGTTTGGCGCAGTGGTTGCGATCCCATGGCGTTAATCCCCAGGCGTGTTGCGGCATCAAAAAAGGATCCAGTAACTGCGGTGGTGCGATGGGCTTGGGCTGGGTTGCCGCGGCCTGTTCGCCCGGAATTTGTGATGGGGGTACCGGGTGCTCGGTAATTTCCCACAGGGATTCTCCGGTCAGACGGTTGAGAATAAACACATAGCTTTGCTTGGTCAGCTGGGCCAGCGCGGGAATGGTTTCACCGTCTTTATTCCAGTCAAATAAAATGGGTTGCGCTGGCGTGTCGTAATCCCAGAGATCGTGGCGCACATGCTGAAACGACCAGACCAGTTCGCCGCTGGTTAAATTAAGGGCGACCACACTGTTGGCGTGATTATTGTTGCCATCGCGGTTGCCACCGTAGTAATCCGGCGAGGGCGCGCTGGTGGGTAAAAACACCAGATTGTTATCGGTATCCACAGAAATGGGCGCCCAGACATTGGCGCTGCCACTTTCTTTATGGCCGGCTTCTGTTTCAGGGTCGCCCAGAGGGTCCCATTGCCAGACCGCTGAGCCATCGAGGGTGTCAAAGGCGAGTACGGTGCCGCGCGGGGTTTTGCTGTAGGCAAAATCAATGATGGTGGAGCCGGTGACGACCACGCCATTGGCGGCGACCGGCGCAGAAGAGTTGGCGACATGGCCGGCGGGTTCTTCCGAACCATAGAGCGCAATTCGGCCGTTGTTGCCAAAGCCGGAGCAGGTATTGCCGGTGAGGGCATCCACGGCAATCAGCTGGCGATCGTGGGTGCTGGTAAACAGGCGATGGCGGCACGCTTCACCTGCCGGTACACGCGTTTCTTCGTAGTAGGACAATCCGCGGCAGCGAAAGGTGCGGTCGCCCCCAGTATCGATTTTAGGATCAAAGCTCCAGCGTTGTTCACCGCTGCCCGGATCAAGCGCGATGATGCGATTAAAGGGCGTGCAATAAACCAGTGATTCACCCGCCGCTTCAGGTAACAGTAGCGGCGTGGCTTGTGCCGAAGTTTGGTGCATCAAATCGGCGTGGGTTTCCTGGTCGCCACTGCGAAACTCCCAGGCCACTTCCAGTTGATCGACATTGGCCCGGGTGATTTGTCCGGCGCTGGAATAATGCTTGCCGCCCTCATCGCCGCCATAATGTTGCCAGCCTGAAGCCGGCTCTGGGGCAATTTGTCCGGCAGCCATATGAGACGGCTCAGCGCACCCGGTTTGCATGACGGCTGCTGCGATCATGACCACAGCCATTCGTAATTTAATCACGCGGTGTAATCCTTAACAGTGTCGGGGTGCCACCTTCGGTTTGCCAGGTCGGGAAGTGCGAGTTACTGGTGTAAATGGCCCCATCTTCTTCGGCAATTTCAATGTCGCGGGTAAAGAAGCGCTGCCGTGGCATGGGGTAAACCTTCCAGCTTTCGCTGGCGATATCAAAACCCAGAATGGTGTCGGACTGGTTGCCGTTAACCCACACTGTGCCACGCTGGCGATCGACGTTAAGGGCATAGGGCAGTTCATTGACCACGGGCAATTCGTAGTCGGTAAATTGTTTGGCGGCCGGGTCGTACTTCACCAGCAGAGAATCCTGAAACGCCACAATCCAGACATTGCCGTCGGCGTCGGTGCGCAAGCGACGCGGACCGTTGTAAGGGAATTTGATCATGGTGATCTCGTCGGTATCGGGATCAATATGGGCAATGTCATTGGCGTAGAGTCGCGCCACCCAGACACCGCCATCCGGCGCAACATCAATACCGTAAGGCATGGGCAAACCGGAGGACTCGTTATCCGGTGACGGGGTAGGTCGATTCTCCGGATCCATGCTGAAGATCGCCGGCAGCATTTTCAGGATGGCCCACTCTTTCAGGCTGCGCGCCGGCAGGTCGTACATTTTGAATTCGCCGCTGCTGCGATTAAACCGGGCCACCTGAGACGACAGGGCCATGGTGAACCAGACGTCGTCGTTGTCATCGGTGCGGATGGTGTGTGGGTAAAAGCCTCTGGGCATGTCGTGAATGATGAATTCTTTTTTGCTGACGTCGAACTCAAGCAGTGCCTGCTGCATGGACGGGGTAATAAAAATATTGCCGTCTTTTTTGGAGTAGGCAAACGAGTGCACACCCATGTAGTTGTACATTTTCGGGAATACCTGAAAACGGTTGCCGAGAATGCCGCCGACTTTGGCGTCTTCGTAATGGGGCACTTTATAGACGGTGTAATCCCCAGTGTCCGGATCTATCTCGTAGATGCGATCAAACAGATTGTCGCCGACGTAGACGTAACCGTTGGGGTGCAGCAGGAAGTCATGCATTTGAGAAAAGCCATCGCCGATGGGCCACTCGGTCATTTCGATGTCAGACAAGTGGGCTTGCCAGCGCTTCGGCTCGGGCACGGTCTGAGGGTTGTCGCGCAACTCGCGGTATTCCTGTTGCAGCAGTTCGGCCACGCGTTGATGCTCGTCGTTGGGCAGGCGAGCGCCGTAGGTGTTCATGCGCTCGATCACACTGACCCACTGCTCCGGGGTGCGCTCGTTGCGCATAAAGGGTGACGCCTGCTGGTGGCAGAAAGCGCAGTTCAGCTGGAAAGATTTTTTCAGGGTTTCGTCGCCACCGAACTGCAGCTGCGATAACCAGACATTGGAGGGGTAGCTGGCGATGTATTCCTGTTCACTCATAGGGATCAGAGTCTTCTCACCTTCCGGGCTGTCGAAATAGATATCGCGAAAGCCCTGGGCCCGGGCGCGATAGCTGAACTGTCCCTCGGTGTGCTCAAAATGGATTTTACCCTCGGCATCGCTGAAACGGGTCAGGGTCGTAGCGGATCGATTGGTGACACCGTGTGGGGCATAGCCGTCATCGGACAGGTCGGCCTCGGGGATCTGGGTTGGGGTCTGGGTGACCATTACCTGGGCCAGAGGCTTGCCTTGCTGATCGGTAAACATCAGTTCGCCGGCTTGCAGGGTATCAGCAAGGGTGGCGTGGGAGAAAATGGCCGCAGCGGCCAGCAGATAAAAGCGCATTCAACGTATCCGTAGTTATTGTCATTGTAACTATCGTAGCTGTGAGGCGGGGGCGGCGCATTGCCCCAGCGAGACTTTCGCTATGGAAAATCGCGCCAACAGATTGATGCATCTTTTTGGTGCATGGTTGTTTTTGTGTGCCCGTTTTGGTGCGCGGATTGATGGTTTAAGGGGCTGAAGCGCCTTCTCAGGGTGAAAACTAAGGTTTTGGTATGGCTGGCGCGGACTTTGCCTATATGGGCGGGTTGTATGTTTTGCAGGGGTAAATGCCTCTGCTGTCACAGAGGTTTTGTTGTGTGTGAAGTCATGGGTGATAGCGCCCACCGTTTGTCAGTGCCAGTGGTGATGCTGCGGGCGACCAAAGATGTCTGGGGGGGAGCCCCCAATGTTTAACAATGATTGGAATTTTGATCTGGTTCAGAGCGCTCTGGTTTCGCTCAGCGAGCAAAGCTCTGGAATGATCGATCCCGATTGTCTGGTTCCTTATTTTCAGCCCATTGTCCACGCGCCCTCCGGGAAAATTGCGGGCTATGAAGCGCTGGCTCGAATCAGGCAGGGTGAAAAGATGGTATCGGCGGGTCATATTTTTGATTGCGCCGATTATTCCGCCAGCGATCGCTTGTGTTGGGATCGCCATGTGCGTTTGCAGGCTCTGCAATATTTCGCCAGCAACCCTGAAGCCGGTATTCTGTCGTTCAATGTTTCCCCGAGTTGGATCGATCAGCTTGGTATTGAGGATGTGATACCCACTCTGGATATGATTGAGCAGGTGGGGATTGATCCGGCGCGGGTCGTGATTGAAATCAATGAGCTCAGTGGCAATCTCGATAAATTGAAAACCGTGGTGGCCCGATATCAGGCCGCCGGTGTGCGCGTTGCCATTGATGATTTTGGCAATGGCGCCTCGCAAATCGAGCGCCTGCTGGCGATCAATCCCGATATCATTAAATTGGATATGCATTTGTTCAAGCGCGCCAATGGCGATGTGCTGACGTCGGATTTTCTGTTGTCGTTTGCCAATATGGCGCAGCGCAGTGGCTGTATGATTGTCTGTGAAGGCATTGAAACCGAGGAGGAGTATCACTTTGCCCTGGAGTGCGGCGCCGAGTTCTGTCAGGGCTGGTTGTTTTATCAGGCCATGGAACAAACCATTGCCGCAGAGGACTCCGTTGATCTGTGTCGCCAGCTGAATCAATCCTATCTGACGCGCAAGCTCCGTGTCAGTGAGCTCAAGCAAAAGCGCTTTGAAAGTCTGCAAGGCCTGACACGCCAGCTGGCTGAGACCATAGGCAGTGATTCGGACGTACAGGTCGATGCCGCAGCATTATCCGAATCCGGTGTGATCCGGTTTTATCTGTGCGACCGCTTCGGGCAACAGACCAGCCCGAACTTTGAAGTGGGTGCGGATCAGTTGCACATCGATCATGCCTATGTGGGCTACAGCTGGTCGCACCGGCCTTTCTTTGTGGAGCTGCTGACGCAGAATGCCGGCAGCGAAGATGTGATGGTGTGTTCCGAGTTGTACCGCGATCGCACCAGCCAATCGTTCTGTCGGACGCTGGCGCTGCCGCTGAATGAGTCGCAACTGTTGCTGGTGGATGCGCTGGATTACGATGGTGCGTTGTTGATGGGGGCAGAAAATTAGTGGTTGTGCAGGATCAATCCAGGCGCTCACAGGAGCGCCTGGTCGGGCTTTGATTCGTTAAATCAAAAAGGCACGTCGTCATCTTCGTACATGGACGATGGTGGCGCCTGATTAAAATCCGGCATGCCCTGATCGTAAGCCGGGGCCTGACTGGCCGATTCAATGCGCCAGGCCTGCAGGCTGTTAAAGCATTTTTCCGGTTTGCCCGGGGGTGACCAGAGGCGACCGGACAAATTGAAGTGCACCTTGATTTCGTCGCCCAGATTGTAGGCGTCCATGATGCCGCACTTGTCCTTGATCAGCTCGAAAGCCAGATAGTTGGGGTAGGCGGGGTTTTCCCCTTCGCCAGTGGCTTTAATAACAAATTCACGCTTGGTAAAACCGTTGCTGCCGTATTCGGTGGTGTCGCCAATGGAGTGGATTTCTCCCTGGACTTCAAAGCTTTGAGACATGATTTACTTCCTGCTGGTTGAGGGGCAATCCTACCATTGATTGCCCCCGGTTAGCAGCAGTCAGCCGGGTTTAGCTCAGCAGTTGTGCCAGCTGGAAAACCCCGAGGGCGATGGCATAAGCGGCGAGACCGTAGCCAATAAACATCTTTACCACCAGACTGTTGGAATTGCTCTCTTTGCGCAGAATCGCCATGGTGGAAATGCACATCAGGGCGATGGAGAAGAATACCAGCAGGGCCAGTCCCGAACCCAATGGCAGGTTGCTGGCCTGAATGGTGTCCACCAGCGACACCATGTTTTCTTCGGCGCCTTCAATGCCGAACATGGTGCCCAGTACCCCGACAAACACTTCCCTCGCCAGCAACGACGAAATAATGGCTACGCCGTAGCGCCAGTCGAGCCCCAGAGGTTCGAACACCGGCTCCATAAACTGGCCGATCTGCGCCAGCCAGGAACTGGTCAGGTCTTCGCCTTGATTGGGAAAGTAGCCCAGAAACCAGACCGCCGCGGTGACCATAAAGATCACGCCACCGGCCTTGGTGACAAAGTGCTTGCTGCGGTTCCAGGAGTGACGCAGCAGCGGTTTCAGACCCGGCAATCGGTAGGGTGGCATCTCCAGAATAAACGGCAGGTCGTCAAACTTTTCCTTGCTGAAGCGGGAGATAAGACCCGTCACCAGCAGGGCAAACATCAGGCCGAACAGATACACCAGCGTCATGGCCAGCCCCTGCCAGCCAATGAGGCCGCCCAGTGCGGTGGTCTGTGGCAGAAACGCGGCAATCAACACCAGATACACCGGCAGGCGCGCCGAACAGGGCATCAACGGTACGGCCATATAGGTCAGGCGGCGCTTCTTGGGCGAGTCGACCGCGCGCGATGCGTAGATGCCGGGAATGGCGCAGGCCACGCCGGACAACAGTGGAATAAAGCTCTTGCCGGTCAGACCGAACAGACGCAGCGGTTTGTGGCAGATCAGCGCGGCGCGGGCCATATAACCGGAGTCTTCCAGCAGGCCGATAATAAAGGTCAGAATAAAAATCTGAGGTACAAACACCAGAAACGCACCGACGCCACTGAACAGGGCGTCGGCCACAAAATCCGCGGCAATTTGATTGGGGATCAGGGGGACGATCCACCCCGCCGCTGCGGCCAGTGCCCCCTCCACCGCATCCATGGCCGGGCCGGACCAGGTAAAAATGGATTGGAACAGCAGGTACATGATCACAAAAAACGAAATGCCGCCGGTCACCGAGTGTAAAAAGAAGCTGTCGAGGCGGGCCTGTGATTTCACCAGCAGATCGCCTTTGGGGCTGTACTTGGTGCTCAGCTGGTAGCTGTTGCCGCGCAGGATTTCATCCGGGGTGTCGGCGTATTTGGGGTTGGGAGCCTGGGCGTGATCGAATTCGATCGCTTCACAAAGCCGCTCTTTGGCGCTGGCCATCCATTCATGCAGTTTGTTGATGCCCAGACCGGAGCGGGCTGAGAGGGCAATAACCGGAGCGCCCAGTTCGTCTGATAAACCATCCAGATCAATCTGCATGCCGTGTTTCTGCAGGACGTCGTACATATTGGCCAGAATCACCAGCGGTTTCTGATGCCGGGCGCATTCGCGCACCATTTGTGAAGCCAGAAACAGGCTCTTTTCCAGACGGGTGATATCCAGTACACAGGCCACGCCGGCAACATCGGGGTCGGTCAGGGCGCGATAGAACTGGTCGACCGCAACCTGCTCTTCACCGGAAATGGATTGCAGCGAATAGGTTCCAGGGAAATCCACCAGATTGATTTCCGGATTGGTTGAGAGGTTGCCGGAGCTGACATCCACCGTGATGCCGGGGAAGTTGCCCACTTTGTGTTGCAACCCGGTGAGGCGGTTAAACAGCAGGCTTTTGCCGGAGTTGGGGCTGCCGACGAGAATGATTTTGCTCATAATGCTTAGACTTCAGAGGGGCTCAGGGGGTTATTCTGACCGTTCGATGGCGATTTGCCCGGCGATTTTGTCATCCAGTGAGTAGAAGGTGTTGCTTACCCGGTAGACCTTGGGAGCGCCCATGCCCGGTGAGTGGTGGCAGTTGACTTCATTGCCTGGGTGAAAGCCCAGCTCGGTCAATCTGGATTGGTAGCTTGCGGGCAACTCGTCACTAAAATTTACGATTTTGGCGGTGTCGCCAGCCTTGAGGGACCAAAGGGAATTCATGGTGGGGGAGCTACCTGTCTGAATCAATGATGTATGTTAATGACAATCAATCTCAAGAATATATCCGAAGAGTGGATTAATAAATAAGAAAGCTTGATTGGGGACAAGCAGGGGACGAAAATTCTGCCACCCTTGTCATTCTGAGTCGCGCAGCGGCGAAGAATCTCTGATCTTGGCGGTCGCTTCGGGAGATCCTTCGTCGCCAGGGCTCCTCAGAATGACTGGGTGAGGCCTCAGAATGACTCGGGGAGACCACAGTATGGTAGGAGAGAACTCAGGATGACGTTGGCGGAACCGGTTGGTCCTCCTGACAAATCTGATCCCCGTAGTAGTTGTCATCGTAGTTGCA
>NZ_BAABNJ010000001.1:0-260340 GCF_040362265.1 Candidatus Pelagadaptatus aseana | reverse complement strand
CCGGTTGGTCCTCCTGACAAATCTGATCCCCGTAGTAGTTGTCATCGTAGTTGCAGTCCTTTTTCACTTGTTGCGGTTGTCCCTGTTCGGCTTCCTGACAAATCTGATCGCCGTAGTAGTTGTCGGCGTAGTTGCAATCTTTGTTCATGTTTTGCTCCTGATTTTGATTGTGTGGGCTTGACGGTTTTACTGTGCCCAAGCGGCTATCAAAAATAAAAAGCAAAAAATCGATTGCCAGTTTCGGTTTTTTTGATCGGCTATCCGGCGTGATATCGCGCCCATGTCGATGTGTCTTTTGATCTATTTTTTAGAATAACTAAATCAAATTGTTTAATTTTACCGATTTAATGATCGGCCATACACTGACTCTGTCTTAACGAGATGCGCCCCGATGGGCCGCAGGCATTTACTACAACGGAGAAATTGTTATGGCTCTTATCAATACCCAAATCAAACCCTTTAACGCCACCGCTTTTAAAAACGGTGAGTTTATTGATGTATCCAGCGATGACCTGAAAGGCAAGTGGTCGGTGTTCTTCTTCTATCCGGCGGACTTCACCTTTGTCTGCCCGACCGAGCTGGGTGACATTGCCGACAACTACGAAGAATTTCAGAAGCGCGGCGTGGAAATCTACTCGGTTTCTACCGACACCCACTTTACCCACAAAGCGTGGCACGACTCTTCTGACACCATTGGCAAGATTCAATACACCATGATCGGTGATCCGACCGGTGCCATTACCCGCAACTTTGAAGTGATGCGCGAAGATCAGGGGCTGGCCGACCGCGGCACCTTTGTGGTGGATCCAGACGGCGTGATTCAGGCGATGGAAATTACCGCTGAAGGCATTGGTCGCGACGCCGAAGATTTACTGCGCAAGGTAAAAGCGGCTCAATACGTGGCCAACAACCCCGGCGAAGTCTGCCCGGCAGCCTGGAAAGAAGGTGAGGAAACTCTGGCGCCTTCTCTGGATCTGGTTGGAAAAATTTAAGGTCGCTTCCTCGTCATTGCGAGGAGTAAAACGACGAAGCAATCTCTTCGATTAAATACCTATATCGGGAGATTGCCGCGCCGCTCTGCGGCTCGCAATGACGTTAGTTGATGACAGAAACAGGAGTAAATCAGCCATGTTATCCCAAGATATTTTGAATGCCGTTAAGGGCTACGCAGCCGAGCTGCAACAGACCATCAATCTGGTGGTGCAAACCGGCACCCACAACAAACGCGACGAGCTGGTGAACTTTCTGTCAGAGATCGCTGGTGTCAGTGATCGCATTCAGGTCGAGGAGCGCAATACGCCTGAGCTGCTGCGCAGCCCGGTGAGTTTTCTGCTGGAAGCCGATGGTGCTGACACCGGCATTCGTTTCTCCGGTATCCCCGGAGGTCACGAGTTCAATTCCTTTATTCTGGCGTTATTACAGGCCGGCGGCAGTGAATTGAAACTCGACCAAGGTTTAAAACAGCTGGTTGCCCGAGTGTCGCAACCGCTGAAGTTTGAAGTGTTTATCAGCCTCAGCTGTCATAACTGTCCGGATGTGGTTCAGGCTCTGAACCAATTCGCTCTGATTAATCCCGCGATCGAGTCGGAGATGATCGACGGTGGTCTCTACCCGGATATGATCAAGGCGCGGGATATTCAGGGTGTACCCAGTGTGTATCTCAACGGGGAGCTGTTTGCCAATGGCAAGATTGATGCGGCGACGCTGATCGACAAGTTGGTTGAGCGTTACCCGGAAATCAAATCCGCTGCGGCGGCGTCCAGTTTGCCCGTGCAGGACGTGACCGTCATTGGTGGCGGCCCGGGTGGCGTCAGCTCGGCGATCTACAGTGCCCGCAAAGGCCTCAAGGTCGCGGTGATTGCCGATCGCCTCGGTGGTCAGGTAAAAGATACCGCCGGCATTGAAAACCTGATCTCGGTGCCGCACACCACGGGTACCGAACTGTCCGGTGCGCTGCGTCAGCATTTGCAGGAATACGACATTACCCTCAAAGAGCACCTGCGGGTCGATAATATCGAACAGGGCACCATTAAAACCCTGACTCTGTCTTCCGGTGAGCAGATTCGCAGTCGCAGCATCATTGTCGCCACCGGCGCCCAGTGGCGTGAATTGGGTATTCCCGGTGAGAAGGAAAATATCGGCAACGGTGTGGCCTTCTGCCCCCACTGTGACGGCCCCTTCTTCAAAGGTCAGGACGTCGCCGTGATTGGCGGTGGTAATTCGGGCATTGAGGCGGCTCTGGATCTGGCGGGTATTGCCCGTTCGGTGACGGTATTCGAATTTATGCCGGAGTTAAAAGCCGATCAGGTGTTGGTGGATCAGGCGCGCAACCGGGATAACATTGAGATTCTCACCAATGTTGCGACTCAGGAAATTCTGGCGACCAACGACAAGGTCAGTGCCATCGTCTATCAGGATCGCGAATCCGGTGACACCCAAACCCGGGAGCTGCAGGGTGTGTTTGTGCAGATCGGTCTGGCGCCCAACTCTCAGGTGGTGGAAGGTCTGGTGGAGACCAATCGCATGGGTGAGATTGTGGTGGACGACAAGTGTCGCACCAGCCAGCCAGGTATCTTCGCCGCCGGCGATGTCACCACGGTGCCCTACAAACAGATCATCATCTCCATGGGCGAAGGTGCCAAGGCGTCACTGGCGGCGTTTGAATATCTGTTGACTCTAACCGAGGATGAGGCCGAGCTAGCTGAATCCGAGGCGGAAGTCGCCTGATTTTAAACTAACCCGTCATTGCGAGGAGTGGAACGACGAAGCAATCTTTTGAAAAACTGCCAAGTTCTAGAGGTTGCCGCGTCGCTCTGCTCCTCGCAATGACGATATTTTTTAGGGAATGGCGCGGATCTGAATGGCGTCTACACCCACTCCTTCGAGTACATCAGAAATCACCACCACCTTGTCACCGCTGACAAAGCCGCGGCGCTCCTTTAATACTTGAAACGCCTTGTTCAGGGTTTTCTCCGGATCGGAGCTGAATTCCAGGCGGAAGGGGTAAACACCACGATTCAATAGCAACTGGCGACGGGTGCGGCTGTCGTTACTGAAAGCGTAAATGGGGGTGCTCTCCGGGTGGCAGTTGGTCACGTAATTGGCCATGCGGCCGCGCCGGGTGATCACCACAATGCCCTTGGTTTTCAGCGCGTTGGTTAACTGCACCGCGGCGGCGGCCAGGTGCTGTTTATCGTCTTCCATCACCAGATTTTGTGAGAAATTGAGGCCGTGATCCTGCTCGGCGGTACGAGCGATTTTGTTGAGAATCTCAACACACTTCACCGGGTATTTGCCGATGGTGGTTTCGCCAGACAGCATAATGGCGTCGGTGCCCTCATAGATGGCGTTAGCGACATCGGTTACTTCGGCGCGGGTGGGGATGGGGTTGTCGATCATGGATTCCAGCAAGTGAGTCGCGACGATCACACGCTTGCCGTGCTCGGCACACAGGCGCACCATCCGCCGTTGTTCGTTGGGCAGCAGTTCGACGCTGATCTCCACGCCAAGGTCGCCGCGGGCCACCATGACGCCATCGGATTCGGCAATGATCTCTTCGAGGTTACGCACCCCTTCCTGATCTTCAATCTTGGAGATGATTTTGATCTTGGAGGCTTTGTCCCCCAGCAGTTCTTTCAGTTGGCGCACATCGTCGGCACAGCGCACAAACGACAGGGCGATATAATCCAGCTCCTGCTCCATGGCGAACAGGATGTCCTTGCGGTCTTTTTCAGTAATGGCCGGCAGGTTGACGCGAACACCGGGCAGATTGACATGGCGTTTGCTCTTCAATACGCCGCCATCGATGACTCGGCAACGCAGGGTTGGCTCGTGCTTTTCCAGTACTTCAAAGTTGATCAGGCCGTTGTCCACGGTGATCATGTCACCAACGGAGACACTGTCGATCAGATCTTCGTAATTGATGTGGAAAGAGCTTTCTTCCACATTGGTGTCACCGCGCACGCTGATGGTGATTTCCGAGCCTTCCTCAAGGGCGAGATCATCGGCGATGTCTCCCGTGCGAATTTCGGGGCCCTGAGTGTCCATCAGGATGGGAATAGGGAACTTCACCTTCTTGTTAAGGGTCTGAATGGCCTTGATGACCTTGGCGTGGGACTCGTGGTTGCCATGGGACATGTTCAGGCGCACCACATTCATGCCGGCGTTGTAGAGCTTCTCCAGCATTTCAAAGGATTCGGTGGCGGGACCAATAGTACAGATGATCTTGGTTTTTCTCATTTCAGAGCCTTGTTACAGCGAAGGTTTGGAAGGGCCGAAAAGCCCTGCGAAGACAGTGTTATAGCAAATTTGCCGGTGCGGTGACCAGCGCAACGACCATTACGCCTGTGCGTGGCTTTTGGTTCAGATCAGTTGAGGCCCCATTTGCGCCAGATGTCGTCCAAAGTGCCATTGGACTTGAGTTGCTGGAGCCAGACATTGATTTGTTCAGGGGTGATGTCGTGGCCATCGCGGATCAGGAAGGTGTGTTGGTATTCCTGATCCAGCTTCTCGGAGATCAGCAGCTTGTCGGCCGCCTCGGGGTTGTGCTTGAGATACAGCTGCAAATAGGACTGGGTGACAACAGCGACATCACCACGACCAC
Organism: Candidatus Pelagadaptatus aseana; assembly: GCF_040362265.1. NCBI lineage: Bacteria > Pseudomonadati > Pseudomonadota > Gammaproteobacteria > Cellvibrionales > Cellvibrionaceae > Candidatus Pelagadaptatus > Candidatus Pelagadaptatus aseana. The sequence continues at coordinate 255,737 of NZ_BAABNJ010000001.1, read as the reverse complement.
CGAGCAACATGCGGATGCTGCTCTCATTCGAATGAGTGAGAAGAATCTTAAAGTTTTGTTTCAGGTATTCCTGGTCGCTGTTAAAATTGGCAAACCCGTAGTGGTAGCCGCGGATACCGATAATGGATTTATCGCCGACGTTGTTGAAAAAAGACTGGTCTCGGCCGGGCTTTTTCAGGGTGATATAGACTTCACCCCCCTTGAGAAACACCTTGCTTGCCAGCATGGGCCTGTCTTGCCAGCCCCAAAGTTTGCTTTCGAAAACCATCATGTCGAAGTGATTGCGCTCAAAGGCCTTATAGCGGCCCGACGGTGTGGTTTTAAACAGACTAAAGTGGTACTGATGCTGTAATTGATTAAGGGCGTCCACCAGGTCGTAGGTCATGCCGCTGGGTTTGGTATTGCTGTCTTCAAAGGCAAAGGGAGCAAAGTGGTAGATGCCAACGGCCACTTCCCTGCGCTCTCCGGCATGGGCGCCAATTGAGAGCAAAAGGGCGAGGGCGATGGTAAACGCGCCTCGGGACAGTGATGAAAGTAATCCGCGCATACGCTAAGTGTGCTTAAAAATACGCCAGATTGGAACCCCACTATGGTCGTGGGCGAGCAAATAATCATTGGAAACAACATGAACACAATCGACAACCGAGACATCCCTGCGAAAACCGGACTTCTGGAGCGCCAGTTCCAACTCAGCGAGCGGGGCTCAAGCGTTAAAACCGAGGTGATTGCAGGGGTCACTACCTTCCTGACCATGGCTTACATCATTTTTGTAAACCCCAATATTATGGGCGCAGCTGGAATGGATCATGGTGCGGTGTTTGTGGCCACTTGTCTGGCCGCCGCAGTGGGTTGCCTGATCATGGGGCTTTATGCCAATTATCCCATCGCTCTGGCGCCAGGTATGGGGCTCAATGCCTTTTTCAGTTTTGTTGTGGTCGGCGAGCTGGGCTACAGCTGGCAGGTGGCACTGGGGGCGGTATTTATCTCAGGTGTGGTGTTTTTCCTGATGAGTGCGTTTCGAATTCGTGAGTGGATTATCGACAGCATCCCCCTGTCCCTGCGCCAGTCTCTGGCCGCAGGTATCGGGCTGTTTCTGGCGATCATTGCTCTTAAAACCGCGGGCATTGTGGTGGCGAGCCCGGCCACTTTGGTGACGCTGGGGGATTTGTCACAACCGGCACCGCTGCTGACGGCTTTCGGTTTTTTTCTGATTGTCGGTTTGGCTTACCGCAAGGTTACGGGTGCTGTCATGATTGGTATCCTGGCCGTCACCGCTATCAGCTTGTTGTTGGGGCTGGTGCAGTTCAAGGGAATCGTCTCCATGCCGCCGAGCATGGCCCCGACCTTTATGCAGCTGGATATTGCCGGTGCCTTTGAAGTGGGCATGATCAGTGTGATTTTTGCCTTTCTGTTTGTTGATCTGTTCGACACCACCGGCACTCTGATGGGGGTGGCTGATCGTGCCAAGTTGCTGGATGACAAAGGCCGTTTGCCGAATATGGGGAAAGCCCTGATGGCTGACAGCTCCGCCAGTGTGGTGGGCTCCATCATGGGTTCTTCCACTACTACCAGTTATGTCGAGAGCAGTGCCGGGGTGGCAGCTGGTGGGCGTACCGGTTTGACTGCTGTGGTGTGTGCTGTGCTGTTTCTGTTGAGTATGTTTTTGGCGCCTGTGGCGGGTATGGTGCCCAGTTATGCCACTACCGGGGCCCTGTTGTACGTAGCGGTATTGATGACCGCCGGGCTGTCGGCAGTGGATTGGGATGATGTCACCGAAGCTGCTCCAGCGGTAATCGCCACCATCATGATGCCTCTGTCATTTTCCATTGCCAATGGCATTGCACTGGGCTTTATCAGCTACGCGGTCATCAAAGTGATCAGTGGTCGCCACAGTGAAGTCTCCTTTAGCGTGTACTTTCTGGCGCTGGTGTTTGTCGCCAAGTTCGCCTTTCTTTAATTTTTGAAAATGAGTGATAATAACGTGGATAAGGTTTTCATCAGTTCCCAGACTCTGCTGGAAGATTCGTTCAAATTGGCTCTCCAGGTATACGAAAGCGGTTACCGTCCAAACTACATCGTCGGGGTTTGGCGTGGTGGTGCCCCAGTGGGTATTGCTGTTCAGGAGCTGTTGGATGTTATGGGGGTGGATTCGGATCATATCGCCATTCGCACTTCATCCTACACCGGTATTGGGGAGCGCAGTCGTCACGTAAAAGTTCACGGTTTGACCTATGTGATCAAGCGTCTGGAGTCAGAAGATTCGCTTTTGATTGTGGATGATGTGCACGATTCTGGTCTGAGTATTGATCAGGTGATTAAGGATTTGCACGAAGCCTGTAAAAAAAATACCCCAGAGATTCGCATTGCGACTCCCTACTACAAACCCAACAACAACAAGACCGATCGGGTCCCGGATTACTATGTGCACGAAAGCGATGAGTGGCTGGTTTTCCCTCATGAACTCGATGGCCTGACGGACGAAGAAATCAGACAAAACAAGCCGGAAATGGCCGATATACTCGATCGCGTTATTGAGATTAAAAGCTCCCAATAAATACAATTCAATCTTTAGAGAGACAAACCATGAAAAACAATCTTGTGATGGCGGCAACCATCGCTGCCGTGACTTTTACGGTAGCCCCTCCGGTTGCGGCCAAACAGTTTTGGGCCGATTACAGTGTCAGCTATTTGCAGGGCAGTGACTATCTGGACCCCTTTACCGGTACCGAATACGACAGTGGGGTCATCACTCTGGAGCACGCCAGTGGCCATAGCTGGGGTTCCACCTTCAGCTTTGTGGACTTTCTGGATAATCAGGATGGCTACAACGATGAAACCTACGGCGAAGTCGGTGCAAATTTCAACTTGGGTAACCACTTTGGAAAACCTGATGAAGGTGGTTTTGTTAAAGACTACTATGTTGCGGGACAGGTGGAATTTCAAACCGGCAGTGATGGCTTTGAAAACTACCTCTTAGGCTTTGGAATGGATTTGAATGTCCCCGGCGCCAGCTATTTCAGTGTGACTTATTATCGCCGCAATAACGACGATCTGGGTATTGGTCGAGAGGATAATGATCAGCTCACCATTGCCTGGGGATTTGATCATGGCAACTGGCGTTTTGATGGCTTCTGGGATATTCGCAGTTCTACGGAAAATGATTTTGGTGATGTGGATGCGGCTTACAATTTTACTCCGCAGTTGAAATACAATATCGGAAAGGCCCTATTGGGAATGGATTCGGGCCGTTTGGATGTGGGTGTCGAGTACGTCTACTGGAAAAATAAATTTGGAGTGGACGGTCAAACTGAAAAAAATGCCAACCTGCTGGTTAAGTGGCACTACTGATCTGCTGCAAATTCTCCATTCAATGACAGTGACCCGCAGCATCCTCTGTGGGTCATTTAATGTTCCTGTTTTTTAGCTATTTGACCCTTCTCAAAATGAGACGGCGCCTCGTATTATTTGTGAGTCGATATCACAAAGCAGGTAGCTCTCTTGTCAGATCAAAAAACTGAAGTCTCCTTGTCGCCCATGGCCGCTGCTGTGGTCGCTGTTCATGTGGCGGTTAATGAAAAGGTTACCGCGGGTCAGCCTCTTGTCACTCTGGAGGCGATGAAAATGCAATCCACAGTCAAGGCTGAATGCAGCGGTAAAGTGTTGGATATTCTGGTGGCCGAGGGCCAGACAATTCAGTCGGGTGTTTCGCTGTTGTTGATCCAGAAAAGCAGTCAGGATGGTGTGAGCCCTTTAGATAATATCCAGACTGATTCAGCGGTCAGCCCTGCGCTGGAGGAATTTCATATAAGGCAGGCCAAAACTCTGGATGCGGGCAGGGCGCGCGCGGTCACTGCCCGTCATGCCAAAGGCTTTCGCACCGCCCGCGAAAATCTTGCGGACTTGATCGATGGCAACAGCTTCAATGAATATGGTCAGTTTGCCGTAGCTGCGATGCGGGGCAAGCGAAATTATCAAGAGCTGCAAACGGAAACCGCAGCCGATGGCATTATTACCGGCACCGCCAGTATCAATGGCGGTAAGGCTGCTGTGGTGGTTAACGACTACAGTGTGCTGGCCGGCACTCAGGGGTACTTCCATCACAAGAAAGTCGATCGTATTCTGGAAGTGGCCCGCAAAAATAAACTGCCGGTGGTGATGTACACCGAAGGTGGCGGTGGTCGCCCCAACGACACCGATGTCACCACCATGATTGCCGGGTTAAACGTTACCTCGTTTTCCGAATGGGCTTCGTTGAGTGGCGTGGTGCCCCGGATTGCGGTCAACAATGGACGCTGCTTTGCCGGCAATGCGGCGCTGTTTGGTTGTGCTGATATTCGCATTGCCACTGAATCTTCCAACATTGGCATGGCCGGCCCCGCCATGATTGAAGGCGGTGGTCTGGGCCGTTTCAAGCCCGAGCAAATCGGGCCGATGGATGTTCAGACCCGTAATGGGGTGGTGGATATTCTGGCTCGGGACGAAGCCCATGCCACGCAACTGGCAAAGCAGGCGCTGTCGTATTTTCAGGCGCCGCTGCAAGAGTGGCAGGTGGCCGATCAACAACCGCTGAATCAAGCGCTGCCGGCGGATCGGCGCTTTGTTTACGATGTCAGAAAGATCATTAATACGCTGTTTGATTGCGACAGTTTTCTGGAATTAAAGCCATGGTACGGATCGGCATTAATCACCGGCTTTGCGAGACTGGCGGGTAAGCCGGTGGCGATTCTGTGCAATGACTGCAAGTATCTGGGTGGCGCGATTGATGGTGAGGCCGCCGAGAAAGCCGCGCGTTTTCTGGAGCTGTGCAACAGTTTCAAGATACCTCTGGTGGCGCTGGGTGATACCCCGGGCTTTATGGTGGGGCCCGACAGTGAAGCCCAGGGTGCGGTGCGTCAGGTATCGGAATTGTTTATTGCCGGCTCAAAATTTTCCGCGCCACTGGTTTCGGTGTTCTTGCGCAAGGGCTATGGCCTGGGTGCCATGGCAATGGCTGGCGGCGGTTTTCTGCGTCCGACCTGCACCGCTGCCTGGCCTACCGGCGAGTTCGGTGCCATGGGCTTGGAAGGGGCGGTCAAATTGGGCTTTGCCAAAGAGTTGGCGGCGATCGAAGACGTCGCTGAGAGGGAGGCCCGTTTCAATGAATTGGTCAGTGTCAGCTACGAAATGGGCAAGGCCACCGAGGCGGCGGCCTTTCTGGAACTGGATGCGGTGATTGAACCGTCCCAGACGCGGGATTACCTGATTCGGGCCTTGGGGTAGAGAGATCCCTCACATACGTTCGGGATGACAATTTTTATTTATGTCATCCTGAAAAAGCACAGCGAGGAAGGATCCCTCTACATAACTCATCAGTGCCCGGGCAAATAACTCACACTGGATTCCTGTTCGGCATCCTGTTCCGCTTCCAGTTCGTCGGCGGTGTGCTCGCGCGCCATCAGCAAATAAACACAGGGCAGCACATACAGGGTAAACACTGTGCCGATCACCATACCGGCCACCAGAATGATACCGATGCTGTTGCGCGCTTCAGCTCCGGCTCCGGTCACCAGCACCAGTGGGAAGTGACCCAGAGCGGTGGCAGCGGTGGTCATCAGTACCGGCCGCAGACGGGTCTCGGCGGCCAGTTTGATGGCATCGAATTTTTTCAAACCTTCGGCCTGCAGGTGGTTGGCAAATTCCACAATCAGAATGCCGTTCTTGGCAATCAATCCCACCAGCGTAATAAACCCGATTTGTGAATAGATATTGATGGTGGTCAGCCCCAGGAACGGAAACAGCAGGGCGCCGGCCAACGCCAGTGGCACTGAGCCCACCAGCACCACCAGTGGGTCGCGGAAGCTGTTGAACTGTACGGCCAGCACAAAATAGACAAATACCAGAGCGATACCCAATACGCCCACCAGAGTGCTGCCCTCTTTGCGCAGCTGACGAGATTCGCCAGCGTAGTCGAGGGTGTAACCCTCGGGCAGAATTTCTGCAGCCGCTTCTTCCAGTGTGCGCAATCCCTGTTCCTTGGTGGTGCCGGGAATCAGTCCGCCCATAATGCGGAAGGATTTTTTCTGCTGGAATTTGCCCAGTACCCTGGGTGCGGTGATGCGCTCCTGACGGGCGATGTCCGACACCGGAATCAGTTCGCCGCTGGGGGTGCGCAGTTGCAGATCCATCAGGGATTCCGGAGTGCGCTTGGCGTAGCCTTCGACCATGGGGATTACCCGGTAGGCCTTGTCGTTGTAATCGAAGCGGTTGGCGTAGTTGCCCGATAACATGATGCTCAATTGGCGACTGACGCTGGCCAGATCCATGCCCAGATCAGCGATACGCTCGCGGTCGAGAATAAAACGGATCTGTGGCAGGTCGACTTTCAGATCGGTGTCGGCGAACAGAAACTTGCCGCTGGCGTAGGCCGCCTGCAGCATTTTCTGGGCGTACTGGTTCATCTCTTCCGGTGAGTCGGATGATTGCACCACCAGTTCCACGGCAAAGTTGCCGGCGGTGGGCAGTGGCGGAAACAGCACCGGCAGAACGCGCAAGCCGGTGATGGTCTTGGTGAGCGCGTAAACTTCCGGCAGCAGTTCGTGCACGGTTTTTTCACGCTGATCCAGAGGCACCAGTAACAGGCCGCCGAAGGCGGCATTGGCGCGCACAATCTGCCACATGGAGCGTGAGCCGTCGGTTTGCAGCAGGGTGTCGACTACGTCGTACATATAGTCGGTGGTGTACTCCAGCGAGGCATCGGCCGGGGCTTCAATGATGATGCCGATGGAGCCCTGATCTTCAATGGGGGCCAGTTCCTTTTGCGAAAAAATATAAAAAGGAACGGCCAGCAGGGCGATGAAAATACCGCCGGCGAGAATCTGTTTTTGCCAGGCGAAGGCTTTTTCCAGTGAGCGGCCATAAGCGTGATGCAACTTGTCAAAGTAGTGATTCACCTTGGCGGTCATCGGTGCTTCGCGGCCATCGGCCGGGTTGGCGTAGGCGCTCATGATGGGTGACAGGGTCAGTGCCACCACACCGGAAATGATCACGGCAATGGACAGGGTGAAGGCGAACTCCTTGAACAATACGCCGGTCAGACCGGACAAAAAACCAATCGGCGCGTAAACCGCGGCCAGAGTAATGGTCATGCCAATGATCGGCGTCAGTAATTGCCGTGAACTGGCCAATGCCGCCTGGGTGCGACTCATGCCTTCGCGCATATAGCGCGAGACGTTTTCCACCACCACAATGGCGTCATCCACCACCAGTCCTACTGATAACACAATGGCGAGAATGGTCAGCAGGTTGAGCGAGAAGCCCATCAGGGTCATGGCCGCCGTGGCACCGAGAATGGAGATGGGGATGGTCACCAGTGGCACGATGGCGGTGCGGAATGAGCCCATCAGAGCCAGTACCACCAAGCCCACCAGCAACACGGTTTCAATCAGGGTGGTGAAAATTTCCCGAATAGCGTCGCGCATATACAAGGTGGCGTCGTAACCCATCTGAATTTCAAGCCCGTCGGGCAGGGTGGCATTGATCTCATCGAGTTTTACGTAGATTTCGTCGCCAATGGCAATTTCATTGGCGCCGGGCAGTGGCCACACCGAGATATACACCGTCGGATTCTGAGCATGTCGGGCATTGACTTCACCCTCTTCCTCGCCCAGTTCCACCCGGGCTACATCGCTGAGGCGTACCAGCGAGTTCTCGGTCTGGCGAATAATCAGTTGCTCAAAGTCGGCGGGTTTCTGCAGCGTGGTGTTGGTCAGCAAATTGATGCGCTGTTGCTGATTTTCACTGTGGCCGATGGTAGCGATGATGTTGTTGGCCCGCAGAGCGTTCTGAATGTCTTCGGCGCTGGTATTGAATGCCGTCATTTTCAGTGGATCGATCCAGATGCGCATGGCGGGATTGCGGGAGCCGGAAATGCCAATGCGCTGCACCCCTTTAACCGATGACAGAACCGGATTGACGTGACGCATCAGGTAATCGGTGACGTCGGCGCGGCCAAAGTCTTTGGTAAACACCGGCAGATAGAACACCGCATTTTCCCGGTCGGCCCGCTTGACCTCTACCGAGGGGTCTTCGGCGCCGGCGGGCAGCTCAAAGCGGATCTGGTTCAGGCGCGTGGTCAACTCCGCCAGTGCTTCTGAACTGTTCTCGTTAAGGTTGAGCCAGACGGTGACGGTACTGACACCAGCCATGGTGTTGGAGTCGACAAAATCCACACCGGGAATGGTAGCGGCGGTGCGCTCAATCGGATCGGTGATAAACCCCTGTACCACTTCAGCAGAGGCGCCGATGTAAGTGGTGGTGATGACCAGCGATGAGCTTTCAATGCGCGGAAATTGCAGCACCGGCAATTCCAACGCGGCGCGAATGCCCGCCAGAATCAGAATCAGCGAGAGCACCACCGCCAGCACCGGACGGGTGACAAAGATATCGGTAAAAGCCGGTGCACCGTATTTTCTGGACATGATGTTATTCCTTTTCTGTGCGGGCTTGCTCAGTGCTGTGAATCAGCGGCCAATTTGGTTTTTCGCTCGGCGGTATAGGTCAGCAGACCTTCTCGCAATTTGAATGAGCCTTTGGTGGCAATCTTGTCGCCGGTTTTGAGCCCTTTGCTGATGGCTACCTGAGGTTCGGCGGCTTGTTGCAGCGCCATGCTGCTTTGCAGCTCAGGCATCAGGGTAATTTGACGCCGCTTGGCGCGATAGGCGTTGTCGGCCGCGTCAGGTTCTTTTTCCAGCACGTAGACGTAGTCGCCCAGGCCATCGCGCCGCACCGCGGTGGCGGGAATCACAATGGCGTTGGTGGTTGCACCCGTGGTTACCGATACGTTGACGGCGCTGTTGTGGGTCAGGGCTTCGGTATCAACCCGGGCCCGGTAGCGGCGATTGCGGGAGTTGGCGGACATCACCGAATCCATCGCGACAATTTCCCCTTCAAAGCGCTCGCCGTTGGTGCGCGAAACGATCACCCGGGTGCCTTCGCTGGCCTGGGCTTTACCCAGTGGCAGGGTGAAATCTACCCAGCGGTATTGGTTGGTGCCCACCAGGGTGGTGATCAGGGTGTTGGTGGCGATCAGCTGCCCCACTTCAAAGGTGTGCAGGCCGGTGCGGGCCGCAAAGGGCGCGCGCAGGGTTTTCTTGTCGATGGTGGCCTGCAGGGCGGCAATGTCGGCGTGGGCGATGTCGTACTGGGCTTCGGCCTGATCCAGACGCTCTTCGCTGACGGTGCGGTTTTTGCGCAGTTTGCGCACCCGGTCCAGATCGACTTTGGCCAGCTTCAGGCGCGCTTCGGCCGCTTCCAACCGCGCCAGTTCCTCGGCGACGTCGAGTTGCAGTAACAATTGTCCCTTATCGACCTGACTGCCAGAGGTAAAGTTAACCCGGGTGATGCGGCCTTCCAGTTCGTTGCGCAGGTTAATGGTCTGTGGCGCGACCACTTGCCCCAGGGTGGATGCCCGGGTCTGCAGAGAGAGCTCACGGGCAGTGGCCGTTTCGACGGTTTCCGAAGGTTCCGGGAACGACTCGGCAAACTCGATCATGGATTTGATTTGCAGGGTTTTATAGAGGGCCAGAGCGGCAAACAAAGCCAGACAGATGGCAGCAGTGACCAGCCAGCGACGAGTATTCATAGAGAACCTGTAAACAGTGAGTAATTAACTGTTTAGCATTCTCGGGGAAAGTCAGTTGCGCAACAAGACTGTTTTTTTACATTTAACTGTGCACAAAGCACAGGGTAACGGCGGGATATGGCCGGTGAATCAATTTACCAGCCAGACCTCGACACGCCCGTTTTTGGCTGCCGCCGATGACGTGCCGGAAGAGGCCACCGGCATATAATCCCCCAGCCCCAGAGTTTTGGATACCGCGATGTCGTTGCGAAACAGTGCCGAGCGCACGGCGGTGGCTCGCAACTTGGACAGGATTTTAGAGCGGTCATCGGTGGTCGCGCGATCATTGAATCCCACCAGCACCAATTGCTTACCGCGGTTTTGCGGCAGCGCCATAAAGCTCTTGAGTCGACCCACATCCCAGAAGGCTTTGTTATCGAGCTTGGCGCTGTTGTGGTTAAAACGGAAATTTACCGACAGGCGCTGCCCCTGACTGGCGATGGCTTGATAATCTGCCGGTGCACTGCGATCGATGTTGTGGGCGACCGCAATTATATTCTGCGAGATATAGCCAACGTCTTTGACGATATCCTGACCTTGCTGGCTCTGGCAGAACTCGATGAATTCGCGGGTGATCACAGGGGCTTTTTCCGGTGTGTACAAAAACAGGCGACGAGTCAGGGGGTAGTCTTCAGTGGCAACACTGAGACGACCGGCGGCGACCGGTTGGGTGTCGGCATATGAGACCAGTAGTGCTTTGCTGTTTCTGACCGAGGCGAGGCCGCTAAAACCGATGGCGGCGGGATCGGCGGCAACGGCATCCGATAAGTCGTCGTTGGATTCATAGCGTTTGGCGCGGGCATCGAGTGTGTACACTTTTCTCAGAACTAGATTCTTAAAGGTGTCCCAGGTGCCGGAATTGTTGTCCCGGGCGTGCAGGTTAATGGCCTGATCCGGGCCTCCCAGCATTTTCCAGTTATTGATCTGCCCGGAAAAAATTTGTGCGATCTGATCGGTATTCAAGGCGTCGATGGCATTGCTCTGGTGAACCAGAATGGCCAGGCCATCGAGTGCCACCGGGTGCTCGGAGGCGCGGTTGGTCATATGCCCCAGAAAGCTGAGCTGATCCACTTCCTTTTGTTTTATCGGGCGTGAGGACATGCCGATATCGGCTGAACCGCTATTGAGTGAGCGGAAACCGGTACTGGAGCCGTGTGCAGCAATGGCGATGCGGGGGAAGGGGTCGCTGCCCTGAATCAGAAATTCATTTTCAGCGGTGATCGTCAGGCGTGGATTGTTGACGCCCTTGTTCTCAAGAAAACCTTTGGCGCACTCGGGGATCAGTTTGGCACCCAGGGTGTTGGAGCCGTGAATGGTGATGTCAAAGTTGGCAAAACAGGACCCGCTACTGCTCAGCAATGCCACGCCAACCCCCAAGCGGGAGAGGATATTTCTCAGAGATAAAGTCACGAAGAGCCCTTTGTTCGAAACAATGCCTTAACGGCATGTGGTGAAAATTCCGTGGCATTATCCGGGGGCAATGTTGCAGATTTGTTGCTGTGGCGCGTCACTCGTTGTCAGGGCGAGTCCATTTGGCCAGTTTGTGAATCAGGTCTCACTGAAACAGTGTGCCTGATAGATGTCGCAGCGAATCGAGTCGGACCAGTAGTTGGCTGGCAGACCGGCTTTGCGTTTCAGTTCACGCACAAAATCTTCTGGCTGGCTGAGACTCTCCCAGACCGAGGGCAGAAAAGTGGCCCGGCGCGCGCCCTCTTTTAGAATCAGACCATCAATGCCCGGGCGCAGTGTCGCCAGCAGCTGTTCTTCTGTTATGGGTGGTAGGGGCTCGGGGTCGGTGAGAACCGAAATATCGATATGAATCTGGTTGAGTTCCGGCTTGCTTAAAGGCGCAAAGCGGGGGTCGGAAAAAGCCGCGGCGCGGGCGTTGTGAATGACGTCCAGATGCAGTGGCTGATGGGCTTCCAGAGTGCCGATGCAGCCGCGCAGCTGATGGTCAATTTTCAAGGTGACAAAACTGGCGCCGGGATGATTCAGCTCCGGGTCATCGCTCGACTCTGCCGGTGCATCGGCCTCACCCAGATCGCTGGCAATGGCCTGCCTGGCCAGTTGCAGTAACTGTTGCTGTTGCGAATCAGTGAATGCTGAAGCAGCCATAACCCACCACCCTGGAGTGATCGCCGGCGGTATCGCCGGAATTGCGCAGATCCAGCCGCTCCACTTGCAGATTCAATTGTTCGGCCAGCAGCAGTGCGCCATTGAGAGCCCGGCAGCCGCAGGCCTGTTCACCCTGTAAATGATGATTGCGTTGTACGATCAGATGGCTGGTGTGCTCATCGATGCGGCGGGCTTCTTCGTAGGGGTGATAGTGGCTGAGGTCGCAGCTGATGACGATCAGGGTTCGGTCATCCATGCAGCGTCGCAATACCTTGGCGACCTGTTCCGGCGGACTGTTGCCTACCACCAGAGGGATCAACAGAAAATCGCAGAGCACGCTCTGCAGGAACGGCAGCTGCACTTCGAGGCAGTGCTCGTAGCGATGGACACTGTCGTCTTCCACGATCAGCTGATCGGCGGCCAGTTGGTTGAGGGTGTTGCGATCAATGGCAATATTACCCAGCGGTGTGGCGAAACTGTCGGCGCTCAGTCCGGCGATGCCGTTAAGTGGTGAGCGATGATTGGGGCCGATCAGCAGCACCCGGTCGACAAGATCGCGGATGGGGTTGAGGGTGTTGTAGCCCCGGGCGGCTATGGGCCCGGAATAGATGTAACCGGCGTGGGGCACTACTAGAATTTTGGGTGCCGGATGATGGCAGGGGTTGTCGGCCAGATAGTCCTCAATGTTGTGGCGCAGCTCGGCTGGATCCAGTGGGTAAAAACTGCCGGCCACTGCGGGCGGTTTAATTTTCACGGTTCAATCCCCATCTTCCCTATATACTGAAAGTGTAGCTACTTTTATGCGGGGAGGTGTGTCATGAACGCCGCTCATAGGGTACCGGCTAGGTATTGGCGTCCACTGGATGATGGCCGCATTGAATGTCAGTTGTGTCCTCGTTTTTGCCGTTTGCACGAAGGTCAGCAGGGATTGTGCTTTGTGCGCGCCATGGAGCAGGGCCAATTGGTGATGACCAGCTATGGCCGCTCCAGCGGATTCTGTATCGACCCCATAGAAAAAAAGCCGCTCAATCATTTTTTACCCGGGACCCCCATCCTTTCTTTCGGCACGGCTGGCTGCAATCTGGCCTGCAAGTTTTGTCAGAACTGGGATATCAGCAAGGCGCGGGAGAACGATCGCCTCGCCAGTGTTGCGGGGCCGGAAGCGCTGGCGCAAACGGCGCTGGATTACGATTGCCGCAGTATTGCCTACACCTACAACGACCCGGTGATCTTCTTGGAATACGCGGTGGACGTGGCGCAGGCCAGTCGCGAGCGGGGGGTGAAATCGGTGGCCGTCAGTGCCGGGTACATCAACCACGAACCCCGGGCCGAATTTTTTGCGCAGATGGATGCAGTCAATATCGATCTCAAGGCGTTTACCGAGCGCTTCTATAAAAAGCTGTGTGGCGGCGAGTTGCAGGCGGTGCTGGAGACCCTGCAATACATTCACCGTGAAACCGATTGCTGGCTGGAGATTACCACCCTGTTGATTCCCGATGAAAACGATTCGCCACAGGAATTGGAGCGCTTGTCACAATGGCTGGTGGAACACCTTGGTGACGATGTGCCGCTGCATTTTTCGGCGTTTCATCCCGATTGGAAAATGCGCGATCGTGAGCACACGCCGGCGGCGACGCTACAGCGGGCCAGAAACATTGCCCGGCAAGCGGGGTTGCACCATGTCTATACCGGTAATGTTCACGACCCCCTTGGCGGCAGCACCTGGTGTCCGTCGTGTCAGCAATTATTGATCGAGCGGGATTGGTACGAACTGGGGGCGTGGCATCTGCGCGATGGTGCCTGCCGCTATTGTGGTACGCCAATCGCCGGCGTGTTCGAAGATCGGCCCGGCAACTGGGGCAGTCGCCGCCAGCCGATCACTATTGTCGACTAGAGAGTGAATGGCTTGCTGCGTTCAATAGTTCCATGTGAGTGCCGATTTTTACCCTCTCAGACAAACACATGCATTTCTTAACATACACTGATCCAACTTTAGGTTTGCATCCGTAACATACTTAACTGTGATTAACAGACGGAGACGCACTCATGCCTTTGATTGCTCTTGTTTATGTGTCGGCCCTGGCTTTGCTGGGTTTGACCGCAGTCGAGGATTTATCGACCAGCCGTGATTGATTGCGGTGTTTGCTCGAGAATTCAGTTGTTATTTCGTGTATAGCTCTTCCTATGCTCCGGGTGCCAGATGCAGTTCCTGAACATTCCCCAAATTTTTCAGGATGTCGGTACCCATTTTTTTACCCCCCCCCCCTACTTTTCCCTGAATCCAGCTTGTCCGATTACGTCGGCAAATTAATTTGAGGTTTGTGTCAACCGATTGTCTGCCTGTGCGTTGTTACAGATAAGGCGCCGCATCAAGCGGTTGCCAAAATCACAATAACAGGGGAATAACAATGAACAGCAAACGGATAATGGTAACTGCGGCGGGCATCTGGCTGGCGTCACTGATGGCAGTGCCGGCACTGGCCGATAACGGCGACTATTGGGATCGCAAAGGTGATCGCATTGAAAACCGGCTCGATAGAAAAGGGGATCGGATCGACAATCGTCTGGACCACAAAGGTGACAGGATCGAGCGCCATTACGATCGCATGGCAGACAAGGCCGAGGCCAATGGCAACGATAAACGGGCGCGGCATCTGGAGCGCAAGGGCAACAAAATAGACCGCCACCTGGACCGCAAAGGCGATCGAATTGACCGCAAGCTGGACCGTAAGGGTAATAGAATCGATCGCAAGATGGATCGACGGGGCGCCAGTCTTAAGCACGATGACAAATACAGCAAGCATGTGGCCCATGCCCATCCGGGCAAATCCCAGAATTATAAAAAAGTGCATTACAAAAAAGGACACCACAACCAAGTGATTCATAAAGAGGTAGTGCACCACAAGGTGGTCCATCACGTTCATCAGCCGGTGCATAAAGTGGTTCACAAAGTAGTGCATTCCCCGCGGGTGGTGTTGGGCCATCACAGCCCGGACTGGTCGGTTATGGTAGTCTTGTAAGTATCGGCGAGTGAGGCTTGACTGTGGTCAATGAGACGGCACTGAACAATTTTTTGCAGGAGATACAGCTGTCGGCGTTTCGTATGGCGCAGGTGGCTGTTTCCGGTCGCGGTCGCAACGCCTGTCGTGAGGAGGCGCTGGATATTGTTCAGGATGCCATGATCAAATTTGTCGAGAAGTATTCGGTGAAATCGGAACGGGATTGGCGGCCGCTGTTTTTTAAAACCCTCAACTCCCGCATTACCGACTGGCACAGGCGACAGAAGGTGCGCTCAATTATGCAGTGGTTTGGTCATGCTGATGAAGTGGAATCGGTATTTGCCGTCGAGCAGGGGCCGGAGTTGCAGCATCATCAACAGAGCGCACTGGCAGAGCTGCAAATTGCGATGAATCAGCTACCCTTGCGGCAGCAGCAGGCGGTGATGCTCAGAATCTGGGAGGGGATGAGTACCGCGGAAGCGGCCACCGCCATGGGTGTTTCCGTTGGTAGTGTCAAAACTCATCTGTCCCGTGGGTTGGCATCACTTCAGCAACATTTGGGAGGGCATTGGCCATGAATGATCGTGATCTGGATAAGCCCATGGCGCAGACTGTGCGTCGGGCACTGGATATGTCTGAGCAGGAATTACAGGCTGATGCCGAGTTGCAAAATCAGCTGCATCGCATTCGCCATCAGGCCATGGCCCATGTTCCGGCCGCCAAGACTGGCCATATGCCTGGCTGGATGGTCAACGGTGCACTGGCATGTGCTGCGGTGGTGGCTTTCAGTGTGCTGTTTTTGCCGATGGAGCAGGCGCCACAACCCCTGCCGGAGCAGGCCTGGCTGGCCACGGAAAGTGAGCTGTTGTTGGAGATGGAGGCCTATGAACTGGAGCCTGAATTTTACGAGTGGGCCATGGAGGTAAGTGACGGTGCAGATTCCTGACGTATTGCGGTTAACAAGCCTGTTGAAAATGTTACTGGTGTCGTTGGCGCTGTGGCAGTTCAGTGCCGGCACTGCCGCGCAGCAGTGGGATGAGCTGAGTGAAGAAGAGCAGCGCACGTTGCAAAAATGGCAACCCCGCTGGGATTCGCTGTCGAGCGAGCAAAAACAGAAAATGCGCGAGCGCTCCAGAAAATATCGTGAGCTGACGCCAGAGCAACAGCAGAAGGTCAAGCAACGTCTGAAGCGTTGGCAGTCGATGACGCCGGAACAGCGGGAAGAGGCTAAAGCGCGACGCCAGCAGTTTCAGCAATTGTCGCCGGAAGAGAAACAGCGCTATCGCAGCAATATGGAAAAGTTCCAGAAGCTGTCGCCCGAGCAACAACAGCGTTTGAGGCAGCGCTGGCAACAGATGAGTCCCGAGGAAAAACGGCGCTTCAAGAACAAACAGAAAAACCGGGAAGAGGCTCTGTGGCTGGATGGTTCGTTCTTTGTCGGGGCGCAAAATCCCATGCCTGTGATGGCATGGCATAACGCTGGGCAGGCTGCGGCGACAAAAACATTGCGCCTTTAGCTGCAAACAGGGTCATTTTCTTTGGGTGACACTCTAAGAGCTGCTATCTTTAAACGATAACAGCGCTATTGGTCTCCATCTACTCAATCTATGAACTCCAGTCTGCTATGGAAGCGCCCGCTGCGGGTGCTTTTGGTTTGTACTTTTTTGTTCCTGTCCTGTCAGGCATCGGCCCGCGAGCGCATCCTGGCTCTCTACGTTCCCCTTGCTGATCACTACGCTGCGCTCGTGGCCTATGAGCGCTATCGACATCAATTCAAGCACGCGGATTTTCAGCTCAGTCAAATGAAAAACTGGGACTTGCTGCGAGCCCATTTTCGCTCGGGTAACGTGGATATGGCGTATGTCATGAGCCCGTTGGCACTGGATATGTATCGCGAGGATAAAAACTTTCGCTGGGTGGGGTTAATGCATCGCGATGGCAATGGCCTGGCAGTGACACCGGGGATGGCCGATGCCATGGGTTTGGTGAATCAGCGGGCCGACAGAAAACCCTCACCTGCGGTGGCGCAATCGCTGCAGAAAATGGCCTTGGAAAGAGACCAGATTCTGCGTGTGGGGGTGCCTCACATATTGTCTACGCACACGGTGGTGCTATCGCACTTTTTGTGGCGCAATGGCATGCAGTTGAGCCTGGCGCCGAATATGCCCGGTGATGTATTGGCGATTCCGGTGGCACCGGCCAAGGCCCCAGCCTTTATTCTGGGAGCGCAAAACAGTGATCGCATTGCGGCCATTGAACAGTCTTTACCTTGGGTCGATCAGGTGGAAAATCAGAGTAATGGCAAGGTGGTATGGTATTCCAAAGATGTACTGGCCTGGCCCGGGGGGGCACGTCGAGTGTATTGCCATTGCAACCGACATGGCTTTGGAGCAGAAGCCGGAAGCTGTGCGTGAAGTGATGGCGGCCATTCACCGCGCCGGCAGGGACATTGAACAGGCCCGGATTGTAGGTGGCGAGGCTTTGCAGGAGATCGTCAAGATTGTGCGCAAGCATATTCCGACGCATACCGTAGACGCCATTGTGGCCAGCCTGAATGCCGATTTGCGGGTGATCAATTACGATAATCTGAACATTGATAAGCCCGGCATGGAGCAAATAATGGGGCTGGCGTTGGAGGCGGGGATACTGAAAACGGACGTCGATCTGGATCAGTTTGCTCACGACCTGTTGCTGGATAAATCCGGACAAATGGCGGGGGAGGGAGAATGACTCAATCCGCCCACCCCGGTACCAAAGGCTCCATTCGCAACCAGTTGATGGTAGGCGTGTTGTTGCTGGCATTGGTGCCTTTGTTACTGGTATCCATTACCGGTTATCAGATTGCCAGCAATTCCCTGCGCGATTCCGCGCTACAGGATCTGATGGAATCCTCCCGGGATAATCAGCGCTTTATCAAAAACTGGTTTGACTATCGCTTTATGGATATTGAGCGACTGTCGACTGATACCGCCACCACTGAGTTGATGGAAACTTTGTCGGAGGATTTTTTTGCTGCCGATGAGTCGCTGCCGGACTACATCCGCAGTTACGACTGGGAAGCGCTGGTGGCAAAACACCGCAGCAACCTGTTCAATCAATGGCTGGCGTACGATTACATTTACGATATTTTCCTGATTGATATCGATGGCAATGTGCTGATGAGTCTCGCTCGCGAGAGTGACCTGGGTACCAACCTGTATACCGGCCCCTATGGCGAAACCCTGTTTGCCGATGTGGTGCGCAATACCCTGGAGCAGGGGCGTACCCTGATGTCTGATTTTGAACGCTACGCCCCCTCAAACGATTTGTTGAGTGCCTTTATCAGTGCGCCGGTTCTGGATGATCATGGTTTACGAATTGGGGCGGTGGCCATGCAGGTGCGGCTGGATCGGGTGCAGGTGGCACTGCGTATGGCGCACGGCGGCTGGTCTTCCAATTATCTGGTAGGTACAGATGGCCTGTTGCGAACCGCGATACAGGATGAAGCCAGTGAAGTTTTAATCAGAAAAATTGATTCACCCTTATTCCATCAGTGGCTGGCCAATCTCGAGCAGGGTTCGGCAGTTTACACCGAGCCCAGAATAGAGGTGGGCTACAGCGGCCCGGACGGTAACCCGGTTATCGGTGTGGCAGTGCCTTTGAAAGTGGGCAATCTGGAGTGGTTATTGGTCTCCGAGAAGGATCAAAAGGTAGCCTTGAGTGCCGCTTCGCAATTGGCCGAAGTTACCATGATTCTATTAATCGCCACTGGCTTTATTGTGTTACTGGTGACCTATCGCTTATCCGAAAAACTGACCGAACCAATTTTGCGACTCAAGGAAGTCAGCCGTCAGGCGGCGTCCGGTTCTCTGGATCAGACCATCGATGTGCGCGCCAACAATGAAATTGGTGAGTTGGCCAAAATTTTTCAAACCATGCTCGATGCTCGTCGTAACCATGAAGAAAAACTGCTGGAAAGCAGCCGGCGGCTGGAACAGGTGGTGGATGCCACCTCCGTGGGTATTTGGGACTGGAATATCGAATCTGGCCATTTTGATATCAATGGCCGCTGGGCGGAAATGCTCGGATACGATCTCGATGAGTTGACCCCCATGAGTGACGAGCGCTGGCGCAGCATGGTTCATCTGGGCGATTTAAGGCGCTCGGATCAGGCGTTGGATGACTATTTCAGCGGTGAAAAGAGTTATTACGAATGTGAATTTCGCATGCGCCATAAAGATGGCGGCTGGGTCTGGATTTACGATACCGGCAAGATCATTGCGCGGGATGGGCGGGGTGAGCCAACCCGTATGATTGGCACTCACTCGGAAGTTACCCGGCGCAAGCAGGAAGAATTTGAGCTGATTAAAGCCAAGGAGGCCGCCGAGGCCGGAGCCAAAGCCAAGAGCGAGTTTCTGGCCAGCATGAGTCACGAAATTCGCACCCCAATGAATGGCGTTCTGGGCATGCTGGGGTTGCTGTCGCGCAGTGAATTGGCCCCGGTGCAAAAGCATCAGGTCAAGCTTGCAGTGACCAGTGCCGAATCGCTGCTGGGGTTAATCAACGACATTCTCGACTTTTCCAAAATTGAAGCCGGCAAGCTGGATATAGAGTCGGTTGATTTTGATCTGGTTCATATGTTGGGAGACTTTATCGAGTTTGAAGCCCAGAAATCCCAGCAAAAAGGCGTTGAGGTGGTGCTGGATATGACCGGCATTGAGCAGAGTATGGTCAAGGGCGATCCGGGTCGGCTACGTCAGGTGCTGTCCAACCTGCTGGGCAATGCTGCCAAGTTTACCGAGCAGGGTGAAATTGTGGTGCGTGCCTCGCTGGAAGATCATGGCGATAACGGCTTGTTGTTTTATTGCTCGGTCACTGACACGGGTATTGGTATTCCGGAAGACAAACTCAAAACTATCTTCGGTTCTTTCAGTCAGGTGGATTCATCCACCACCCGTCGCTATGGCGGTACCGGTTTGGGCCTGTCCATCGCCAAGCAGTTGTGCCTGCTAATGGGTGGCGATATCGAGGTTAGCAGCACCGAGGGCAAAGGCAGTGCGTTCAGCTTCAATATTGTGCTGGAGCACAGCAATGAGAAGAAGCTGGTGGTACCTGAGGTGGATGTGACCGGTTTGCCCATCTTGGTGGTGGACGATAACAGCACCAATCGCTATGTGTTGCGCACGCAGCTGGAGATCTGGGGTGCCGAGGTGACAGAGGCTGAATCTGCAGCCCAGGCGCTGGCACTTATGACCGAGCGCATTGATAACAAATTGCCGGGCTTTGCCGTGGCGTTTCTCGATATGCAGATGCCGGATGTCGACGGTCTCGAGCTGGGCAGAGACATTCGCAAGGACAAACGCTTTGATGCGGTGCCCATGGTCATGATGAGTTCCATGGCCAATCGCGGAGATCAGAATCTGTTTTCCGAGGCGGGTTTTAATGCCTATTTCCCGAAACCCACCACCTTGTCGGACTTATACGCAGCTCTGGCATTGGTGCTGACCCAGAAATGTGAGGCCGGCGATAAGCCCAAACTGCTGACAGCCGAAAACATTGATCGTGACAGCCTGCCACAGGTGCTTGAGATCAAGCAGTCCAGCCACTGGCCGGAACACAGTCGGGTGCTGGTGGTGGAGGACAATCACATCAATCAGGTGGTGGTGAAAGGTGTATTCGATGAGTTGGGGCTGCCTTCTGATATGGCCGACAATGGCGTCAAAGCATTGCAGGCACTGCGTGAAGCCGGTTCGGAGCGCCCCTACTCAATCATCTTTATGGATTGCCAGATGCCGGAAATGGACGGCTATGCCACTACCCGCGCAATTCGCAGAGGTGAAGCCGGTGATTTTTATCGCAATGTGCCGATTGTGGCCATGACCGCCAACGCCATGAAAGGCGATCGTGAAAAATGCCTGGAGGCGGGCATGGATGACTATCTGAGCAAGCCCATCGATCATATTGACGTGGAAGCGCGGGTTGAACACTGGCTGCTGGGCGTGAACGCTGAACAGAAAACCAATAATAAAATTGAAGAGACTGATAATACGGGTGGCAAGTCTATGAGTGAGCAGGAAATCTGGGATCAGGAGCGGGCACTGGCGCGAGTCAAAGGCAAACCAGAGCGGCTGACCATTCTGGTGGAAATGTTTCTGAAAAATATTCCGCCACTCATGGAAGAATTGACCGCGGCACTTTCTCAGGGCGATCTGGTGGTGGTCTCGGAAAAGGCGCACGCCATTAAAGGTGTGGCGGCCAATTTAAGCGTGAATCATTTGATGACACTGGCGGCCGAAGTGGAATTGCAGGCCAAGGATGGCAGTCTTGATGGCGTGCAGGTATTGATGGCGCCGCTGGCCAAAACCTTTGACGAGTCGTTGGCGGCCTTGCGACATTACCTGTAACTGGGTGGGGTATCAGTAAAAAAGCAGCGGGTGCTTGATTGTGTCGGGCATCCACTGCCCCAGATCCAGCTGGGTATCTTCCGGATAGAGAGTCGATGTAAACAGGTGGGGTGACGATACGTAAGCCGCCGGGCCGGCAGCCCCTACCATCTGGCTGATGTTGTAGAAAGTAAAGGCTTTGCCCTGCATCTCGATCTGGATTCGGTAACTGGCCATGGGTTCAACCTGAGCCGCTCTCTGTTTCCAGTCGCTGGGCAGGTTGGGGTGTTTTTCCAGACGCTTGAGAATCTCGGCCTTGGGGTCGCCGCCGCTCAACAGGGTGTGCTGCGTCAGTGACATCATCACCACCGATACGGTGTCGCGCCACTGCTCGTTGTTGCCAATGTCACCCATGCAGTCGAGCAAAAATTCAAAATGGTTGTCGACCCGGTCCAGTTGTTCCTGACTCAATATCTGGCGAAACAGACTGACCCAGCCGCGATTGACCATCAGGATTTTGCCCTGATCGTCGTTGAGTGTGGCGGGGTACGGGTCCAGGGATTTCAATGTCATCACCATGGCGTTGCGCAACCAGCGCAATTTTTCCGATGAAAAGTCCAGACTTTCACGGCGGGGCATATAGCCGGCGGCTACCAGCAGGTGATTGCGGTCGCGAGAGTGTAATCCCAGTTCGTCGGCAATCTTTTCAACCATTTCCACACTGGGATGAGCGCGACCATTTTCCAGAAAACTGATGTGACGGGACGATGAATCCAGTTGCAACGCCAGCGCTTCCTGACTGAGGTTATAGGCGCCGCGCCAAAAACGCAGCAAAGAGGAAAAAGCCGAAGCTTCGCGCGAAGGCGGAGTGGTCATGGAATCGTGGCCCGTTGGTTACTGTTCGGTTATGAGATCCATCCTCGCGATGCTCGTCAGGATGACATGGATGCAGTGCTCGCACGGCTGTCATCCCGAACCTAGTGAGGGATCTCAAAGGACATCATTACCAGTGAGGTCATGGCAGTCAAGGATGCCTGAGTTCACAATCGCTGGCATTCTGATATGAAGTCGAGAGGTTATTATGGTGGCACCAATTTTAAATCAACGTGATCTGGAATTTATGCTGTATGAACTGTTTGATGCCGAGGGGCTCTGCAGTCGTGAGCGCTACCGGGATCACAGTCGGGAAACCTTCAGTGCTGCCATGGACACCGCACAAACCGTGGCCGAGAAATATTTTATCCCGATTCGTATGAAGGTAGACGCACAACAGCCCACCTTCGACGGTGAAAAAATCGATATGCCCGAAGAAATCGGCGAGTCTCTTAAGGCGGTGATGGAGTCCGGACTGGCGGCATCGACGGCGGATTTTGAGGTGGGCGGCATGCAGTTGCCCCTGATTGTGGCCAGCGCAGCCAGCGCTTATTTGACGGCGGCAGGCAGCACCATGATGGGCTACAGCGGTCTGACCACCGCCAACGCCAATCTGATTCAGGCCCACGGAACCTCAGAGCAGGTGGCCAAATGGGTTGAACCCATGCGTACCGGTCGCTTTGCCGGGACCATGGCCATGACCGAGCCGGGTGCCGGTTCCGGGCTGGCGGACCTGACCACCTCTGCCACCAGAGCCGACGATGGCAGCTACCGCATCAGTGGTAACAAGATCTATATTTCCGGTGGTGATCACGACTTCAATGAAAATATTGTGCATCTGGTGCTGGCGCGGGTGAAGGGCGCGGAAAAAGGCATCAAGGGTGTGTCGCTGTTTATCGTGCCCAAGTTTCTGGTCAACGACGATGGCTCTCTGGGCGAGCGCAACGATGTGGCTCTGGCGGGTTTGTTCCACAAAATGGGTGGCCGCGGACAAACTTCCACCGCGCTTAACTTCGGTGAAAACGGCGGCGCTGAGGGTTATCTGGTGGGCGAAGAGGGGCAGGGCATCCGTTACATGTTCCACATGATGAACGAAGCCCGAATCATGGTGGGTACCATGGCCGCAGTGACCGCGTTGACCGGCTTCCAGTACTCGCTGGATTACGCCAAGGAGCGACCTCAGGGTCGGTTGTTGTCCGAGAAGGATCCCCATTCTCCGATGATCAACATCATCAACCACCCGGACGTAAAACGCATGTTGCTGGCACAGAAAGCCTATGCCGAAGGTGCTTATGCCCTGTGTCTGCTGGGCAGTCAGCTGGCGGATGATGAGAAGACGGCGGAGACCCAGGAAGAGCGTGATGCCGCTCACCTGTTGCTGGATTTCCTCACGCCCATCATCAAGACCTGGCCTTCCGAGTATGGCCCCAAGGCCAACTACTATGCGATTCAGGTGCTGGGTGGTGCCGGTTACACCAACGAATACCCGGTGGAAATGTTCTACCGCGATAATCGTCTGAACCCGATTCATGAGGGGACCACCGGCATCCAGTCGCTGGACCTGATCGGGCGCAAGGTGCCCATGAAAGGCTTTGCCGGGTTCAAAGCCTGCCTGAGTGAAATGGCCAAGACCATTGAACAGGCTTCCGCGGTGGCATCGCTCAGTGGTTACGCCAGTGAGCTGGGCGAAACCGTCGCCCTGCTGCAAAAGGTAACTGAAACCGTCATGGCGGCCACTCAGGGTGAAGATCCGGACAAGGTGTTTTCCAACTCGGTGAAATATCTGGATATGTTCGGGCATATCGTCATTGCCTGGCTGTGGCTCAAGCAGGGATTGGTGGCGGAAGCTGCTCTGGCGAGGAAGCCTCACGCGGAAGACGAGCAGTTTTACCGTGGCAAATTGCAGGCACTGCGCTATTTTTATCGTTCCGAGTTACCGGAAGTGCACGTCTGGGGCAAATTGATTGCCAGTCTCGACAGCACCAATTTTGATATGCAGGCCGAATGGTTTTAATGGGAGAGCGCAGCATGAGCATCAACAATCTTTTTTCTCTGGAAGGACGAACGGCGATGGTCACTGGTGCATCCAGTGGCATTGGCGCCGAGGTGGCTAAGGGGCTGGCGCAAGCCGGCGCCCGGGTGGTGGTCGCCGCGCGCCGTGAAGATCGTCTGCAGCAACTGGTGGCCGACATTGAAGCGGCGGGCGGCAATGCGCTGGCCGTGGCCATGGATGTGACGGATCGCGACAGCGTCAATGCCGCCTTTGCCAAGGCGCAGGACGCTATGGGTGTGGTGGATGTCCTCATCAACAACGCCGGTGTGGCCGACACCAAGGGTTTTCTGAAGATCGACGATGAGTCGCTGGACTTTGTTATGGGTACCAATTTTGGCGGCGTCTGGAATGTGGCCCAGGAAGCTACGGCACGGATGGTGGAAGCGGGCAAGCCCGGTGCCATCGTCAATATTTCATCGGTACTGGGGCTTGCGGCCAAACCCGGTTACACCTCCTACTGCGCCTCCAAAGGTGCAGTTATTCAATTGACCCGCGCCATGGCGCTGGATCTTGGCAAGGCGGGCATTCGCGTCAACGCCATTGCGCCGGGTTGGTTCCGCACCGAGATTAACGAGAGTTATTTTGACAGTGAGCCCGGGCAGGCCTACATCAAGCAAATGCCCGCGCGCCGTCTTGGCCAACTGCCGGAATTGGTGGGGCCTATTCTGATGCTGTGCAGTGAAGCCGGTTCCTTCGTTAACGGTGCGGTGATTCCTGTGGATGGCGCTCACTCCGCTGCGGGAATCTAAGCGCTTTTGGTGTATATTATTCCGCTCGCAGCAGTTTAGAGCGG
Source organism: Candidatus Pelagadaptatus aseana (assembly GCF_040362265.1). Taxonomy (NCBI): domain Bacteria; kingdom Pseudomonadati; phylum Pseudomonadota; class Gammaproteobacteria; order Cellvibrionales; family Cellvibrionaceae; genus Candidatus Pelagadaptatus; species Candidatus Pelagadaptatus aseana. Next base: position 230,884 of record NZ_BAABNJ010000001.1, on the reverse strand, counting down.
AATACTGGCAGCCATGAGCGATAACAAAACCGACAATAACGACGATTTCCTGAAAGCCATGGGTGACGTCAAGCCTCTCCAGCAGGAGCGGCGCGTCACCCTGAAAAAAGATTCCCTCCATGCCGATTCGGCCAGAGCCCGGCGCAAAGCGGCAATGGCCGAAGTCGCAAAAGAGCTCAATGAGCTGTCCGGCGACGACCACATCGAGCCCCTCGATCCCAATGCCATTCTGGAATTTCAGCGCCCCGGTGTGCAGCACGGGGTTTACCGCAATCTGCGGCTGGGCAAGTACAGCATCGATGCCCGTCTTGATTTACATCACCACACCGTTGAACAGGCGCGCACGGCAGTGCGGGCTTTTGTCCGTGATTGTTTGCAGCATGATATCCGCTGTGCCCTGATTACCCATGGCAAAGGCGAGGGGCGCAAGCAGCCGGCGTTACTGAAAAGCTGCGTTGCCCACTGGCTGCCGCAACTGGAGGATGTGCTGGCGTTTCACTCGGCACAAAAACAGCACGGGGGCAGTGGTGCCACCTACATCATGTTGCGCAAAAGTGAAAAGAAGCGGCAGGATAATCTGGAGAGGCACCAACGCCGTCGCTAGGTTTCTGCGTCGATCAGTTTTTTTTGTCCGGTAAGGGGCCTTGCCGGTCATGTTTTTCTATTTTCAAACACAATAACAAGGTATCAATCTATGGAAGCACTGGCGGAATATTTTCCTCTGGGTATCAGTCACTACGTCATCGGCGGGATCATGATCGGCATGGCTGTGGGCATGCTCTACATCTCCAATGGCGTGATGGCGGGAATGAGTAGCGTCTATTCAACCACCCTGTCGTTTTGTTCCAGACTGCCTTTTTTTCAGCAGGACAATTTCGTCCAGAGCCGCGGCTGGCGACTGGTTTATGCTCTGGGTTTGGTGTTGGGCGGTTTTATCTGGTTTGTGGTGTCCGGCGCAGAACACGCGATGACAGAGGTGCCACTGTGGCAATTGGCTGCGGGCGGTTTTCTTGCCGGCTTTGGCGCACGGCTTGGCAATGGCTGTACTTCCGGTCATGGTATTTGTGGTGTGGCCTCGCTGAAACTGGATTCATTACTGGCGGTACTGACTTTTCTGACGGTCGCCATCATTACCGCGCAACTGGTCTCGGCGCTATCCGGTACGGGGGGCGCAACATGATCAGAATATTTTGGCAGCAGGCGCCGTTTTTAATCAGTGGCATCCTGTTCGGGGTTGGCTTGACGGCGGCGGGTATGACCAGCCCGGAAGTGGTTTTGAGTTTTCTCAACTTCGAGGATTTCGGTTTGTTGCTGGTGCTGGGTTGTGCCACCACCCTGTCACTGGTGGTGTATCAATTGGCGCCAAGATTTATGAATACGCCCTTGTTGGCCCGAGCGTTTGCGTTCCGTCCCAGCGAAGGACTGAAGCGAACGTTGCTCGGCGCGCTGCTGTTTGGTATCGGCTGGGGGTTGTGCGGGGTTTGTCCCGGCCCGGCGATTGCGGCACTGGGTTCTGGTAACTGGCCGGTTCTGGTTACCCTGTTGGCCATGTTCGCCGGTGCTTATGTTCAGGGGCGCTGGTTTTCTTAAACGCGACTATACTCACGTTGTTTTTTACTTTTGAGGATGATTTGAAATGGATGCAGAAGCGATGATGGCCACGGCAACGGCGTTTGTAATGACTTATGGTATTAAGTTGTTACTGGCGATTGTGATTTATGTTGTCGGTAAATGGATTGCGGAAAAGCTGGCCAACCTGTTCGAGCGTGGCATGTCGGCGAAAAATGTGGATCACACCGTCGCGCGTTTTGTACGCAATATTTCCTACTACGTCATGTTCGCTGTGGTGGTGGTTGCGGCACTGGGGCAGTTGGGTGTGCAGACCACATCCTTTGTGGCGATTATCGGTGCGGCGGGTCTGGCCGTAGGCTTGGCTCTGCAGGGCTCGCTGGCGAATTTTGCGGCCGGAGTTCTACTGATTCTGTTTCGCCCATTTAAAGCGGGTGATTTTATTGAAGCCGGTGGCGCCTCCGGTGTGGTCAAGGAAATTTCCATTTTCTCCACCATTATGACCACTGGTGACAACAAGCAAATCATCATCGCCAACAACACCATTATGAGCGGTAATATCACCAACTATTCGGCGTTGCCCGAGCGTCGCGTGGATATGGTGGTGGGGGTCAGTTACGACGCCGATTTGTCTCTGGTAAAGCAAACCCTGCAGGAATTGGTGGATGCCGATGAGCGCATTTTGCAAGACCCCGCCTGTACCATTGCGGTATCCGAACTGGCGGATTCTTCCGTGAATCTGGTGGTTCGTCCCTGGGTGAAGAGTGGCGACTACTGGGGTGTGAAGTTTGATCTGACCGAAGCCATCAAGGTCAAGTTTGACGAGCTGGGCATCGGCATTCCCTACCCGCAAATGGAAATGCATTTGCCGAAAGTGAAGTTGCCTGAGTTTATGAGCTCGTAACGAGATCCCTCGCCTGGCTCGGGATGACAGGCCCGGTCGCGTCATTCTGTCATCGGGTTTTAAGCCGGCGGCGCCAGAAAATAATCAGCGCCGCAGGCAGGTTCATCACAATTCCATAGAGCAGGGCGATCATGGCCAGAGCCGGTTGCTGCATCAGGGTTGCAGCGACCATCATGGCGGTACCGGCATTCTGAATACCCACTTCAATAGCCAGCGTGGTTTGCGTTTGTGCATTGAGCCTGGCGATGCGGGCAATCACAGCCGCACAGCACATGGCGATAATGCACAGACTTAACACCGCCAGCGTGGCTTGCGACCACAGCTCCGGCAACTGGGCGCGATTAACCCAGGCCATGGCTGCTACCAGAGCGATAAACAGAAATCCCACCAAGCGTTGAATGTGTTGGTGCGCGGCCGCTACCGGCTGATCAAACGCATGTCGCAGTGCCATCCCTATCAGAATGGGAATCAGGGTCACCACAACCAACTGCTTGGTGGTGGGGCCGACGGGAATTTGAAACGACTGACTGTCCAGCCCCAGCCACTGGTATTGAATAGCCAGCAGCAGCGGTAAAGTAAAAGGTACGATCAGTGATGTGATGGCGGTCAGGCTGATGGACAGCGCCGTATCCCCCCGGGCCAGAAAACTGATGGCATTGGATGTTGCACCACCGGGTGCCAGTGCCAGCAAGATCAAACCGGCGGCCAGCGTTCCAGAGAGTTGCCACCCCAGCACCAATAGCAGGGCAATGGCAGGCAGCAGCGCCAATTGCATGATCAGACCCAGAATAACGCTTCCCGGCTGTTTCGCTATGTTGATAAAGTGGCGGGGCTTAAGGGATAGTCCCAGTGCCAACATAATCAGTCCGAGGCATATGGGCAAAAGGGTTGTGTTAAGTAGTTGGGCGCTCATAACGTATTAATGACTCGTGTGCACGGCCTGAAAAGGGCCTGACGTTGAACAGGATTTTTAATGAAACACTGGATACTGGCTACCCGGCCACAAACCTTGCTGATCTCGGTGGTGCCGATTGTGCTCAGTCAGACTCTGGCTCTGGTTGCCTTGCAGGATACGGATTCAACCGCGCAACTGGCAAGTGCTTCGGCTGTTTCCGGACCGCAGAACTTTTCCTGGGGCGTGGCGTGGTTGTGTCTTGGCTGCGCCGTGGCTTTGCAGGTGGCGGTCAATCTGGCCAATGACTATTTTGATTTGCTCTCGGGGGTTGATGGCGAATCCCGGATCGGGCCGGATCGGGCCACCCAGAGCGGCTGGATGACACCGCAGCAAATGCGTTGGGGTTTTATCGTCGCCCTGGCCGTTGGCGTAATGCTCGGGTTGTGGTTGCTGTCGCTGACGAGCTGGCAGTTGCTGCTGCCGGGTCTGTTCTGTGTGCTGGCGGTAGTCACTTACACCAGTGGGCCTTTTCCTCTGGCCTATAACGCGCTGGGCGAGCTGGCGGTGTTTATTGTGTTTGGCCCCATTGCGGTGATGGGCAGCTATTTTGCACAAACGGCAAGCTGGTGGTCGCCAGCACTGGCTTACGGGGTGTTGTTCAGTGGTTTGATTGCTGCGGCCATTATGCTCACCAACAATATTCGCGATCTGGATTCGGATTTGTCTGCGGGCAAACACACATTGGTTTATTACCTCGGCGTGCCCGCCAGTCGGATGCTTTATCTGGGCATGATAGGGATTGCCAGTGGCGCTCTGGTGGCCATGGTGGGAGCGGTCACTGCTCCCGTATTGGTCTGGCTGGCTCTGCCTCTGGCTCTGTGGCTGGGGCAGGCGTTTATGACCCGTGAAGGGCCAACCCTGAACCGCCAGTTGGTTCAAACCGCGCAGTTTATGCTGGTGGCTGCGCTGCTGGCGGTTATTGATTTGTTGGTCTAGACGACGCTTGCTGGTGGCTTAGCCAGTGCTGCAGATCGTCGCGGGTGTCGATGTCTATGGCCGCCCGCGGATTGTCGTAGACAATCAATTGATCCCGGTTGTTTTTCAGAATGGCCTTGGCGCCGCGATCCCCATTCAATTGCAGCAACTGGCCAAACACGGTTTTCGGAAACAGTGCCGGAATGCCCAGAATGCCCTGATATTGAGACGCAACAATCCGCTTGTCATCCGCCAGATCGATCATGGCTTGCAGGTCGTAGTGGCTGATGGCGACCTGATCGCCGGCGATCAATAACAGGCGCTGATAGTTATGCTGTAATTGTCCGATGGCGGTTGCGATGGAGTGACCCATGCCCTGTTGCCAGTCGGGGTTGGCTATCCACTTTGCCTCGGGCATTGCAGGTGCTTGCAACGCGGCAATAATGTCATGGTGCCAGCGACCGGTCACCAGATACACATGCTCCCCCACGCATTGGCGCGCGTTGGTGATGGCGATTTCCAGCAGGGTTTTCCCCCCGGCTTCGGCCAGCAGCTTACAGCCCTGAAAGCGGCTGGAGGCGCCCGCGGCGAGAATCACAATGGCAGTGTCGGCTTTGGTTTGGCTAGCGGGCATAGGGGGCTTCCTGTGGAGTTGGTGCGTCCAGATAGCGACAGTATTCTCTGGGAGATAGGCCGGTCCAGTGCTTAAACGCGCGAGTGAATGATCGGGCCTCCGAAAATCCCACCAGCTCCGCCACCTGATAAACCGGCAGGCGATCCTTGACCAGTTTGGTGAGCGCGGTGTCGCGGCGGATTTCGTCCTTGATGGTCTGATAGCTGGTGCCTTCCTTTTTCAGCCGTCGATTCAGGGTGGCCGGTGACAGTGCCATGGCGGCAGCCAGCTGATCAATATCCGGGAAGTGCATGGTCTCGGGCATGTGCTCGAACAGATGCTGACGGATATCCCCTTTGAGACTTTTATCAATGCCGGGAATGGTCAGCAATATCAGCGGGGAGCTGTCGAGAAAGTGGCGAACCTCTTGCGGGCTTCTGACCAGTGGCGCATTAAGGTGGGTGCGATCAAACACCAGGGCATTGATGGGGCTGTCAAAGCGGTGCTCGCCGGGGAACATAAAGTGCAATTCCTCGGCGTGAGAAGGTCTTCGGTGGGCAAAGTCGGTGTGCAGCAGAGGGATCCGAGTGGCGGTGATCCAGCTTGATAGCCGGTGCCAGATAACCATCCAGAACTCCAGATAAAAATGCTGTGGATCCAATTCCGGATGACGAAACTGAATTTCGATCCGAGCCTGTTCGCTGCCTTCCACCAGCCGGGTATCAATGTCGCTGGTGAGCAGATTGTAAAATCGCAGTCCCAGCTCAAGGGCTTCGCGCAAGTTGTCGCAGCGGTGAATTGATTCCAGCATGCAGGCAAAACTATCCGGTTTGCAGGGCGTTCGGGTAAACCCCATAAACTCGTCGCGTAGCAATCGCCAGATGTGTTGTACCAGACGGGTCATCTGTTTTTCATTGACCCGGGAAAAAGGGATATTCACCAGTTGCGGGTTAATACCCGATGCCATCAGGATGGCTTGCGGATCATGCCCCTGCTGAGTGGCGGCCCACAGGGCAGCTTTGGCGTGGTGAGATGAGATGGTGGCCATTTTAGTGAATAAAACCGACTTTTAGCGCTATATAAACTAATTATATAGCAAGAGGTGATAATATTTGTGAGTTTATCTGTGGTTTGCGGCCCTGTTGTTCATCGGTTGTGGTGATTAATATTCAGCCATTACAACCTTTGACCCAACCGATTGACCTATGAAGGAGTAAGACATGGATCTTGCATTGACCGAAGAGCAACAGATGATTCAGGACATGGCCCGCCGTTTTGCGGTCAGTGAACTGGAGCCGGTGGCGGCCGAACTGGATCGCGCTGAGGATAAAGATAAGTGTCGTCAAACCTTTCTGGCCAACCTCAAGAGTCTGGCTGAGCTTGGCTTTATGGGATTGAATGTAGATGCCCAATACGGCGGCGCCGAAGCCGGCGTGGTGTCGTTCAGTGTTGCCTTGACCGAAGTGGCTCGCGCCTGTGCCTCAACCGCCGTTACCATGTCGGTGACCAATATGGTGGGCGAAGTAATTCAGACCGTCGCCAGCGAAGCACAAAAACAATATTACCTGCCCAAGCTGTGCTCCGGTGAATACCCCGCCGGTGGCTTCTGTCTTTCGGAAGCCGGCGCCGGTTCCGATCCGGCCGGGATGAAAACCCGCGCGGTCAAAGACGGCGATGAGTGGGTGCTCAATGGCACCAAGATGTGGATCACCAGCGCCGAATACGCCGGTGTGTTTGTGGTCTGGGCTGTCACCGATGCCGAGGCCAAAAAGGGCAAGGGCATTTCCTGTTTTCTGGTCGAGGCCGGCACCCCCGGTTTGATCATTGGTAAGCCCGAAGAAAAGATGGGGCAAAATGCCTCCTCCACCTGCCCGGTCATTTTCGAAGACTGTCGCATTCCGGAATCGGCGCTGATGGGCAAGCTTAATGACGGTTTTCGAGTGGCGGTCAGCGAGCTGGCCGGCGGTCGCATTGGAGTGGGCTCTCTGGCGCTGGGTATTGGTCAGGCGGCCATGGATTATGCGGCCAAATACACCACTGAGCGCGAGCAGTTTGGTACCACCATCAGCAGCTTGCAGGGGCCCCAGTGGATGATGGCCGATGCCTACACCCAGTTGGAATGTTCGCGTCTGCTGTTGATGAGTGCCGCGTCTCTGAAACAGTCGGGTAAGGATTTTTCCAAGTCGGCGTCCATGGCCAAATTGCACGCCACCGAAACCGCCAATCAGGTCTGCTACACCGCCATTCAGTTGATGGGCGGCATTGGTTATACCCAGGAGTGTCCGCTGGAGCGTATGGCCCGTGATGCCCGTGTGACCTCTATCTATGAAGGCACCAGCGAAGTACAGCGCGTGATAATTGCAAGGGATCTGCTCAGCAATATCTGATTGCTTCAGGCTGGAGTATCACTCCGGGTTCTGGTTGTTCTGGTTGTTCTGGTAGTAGGTGTCACGGGTTTGGGTGATGATTTTGTTCGTGACGTCTTTAAAGTGTTGTGGAATATCGATGCGGCTGGCCGTTTGCTGCCAGTGACTGGCGCTGTCGGCCAGAGGCGATTTTTTGCTCATCCAGATAAACGCGGTGGTTGATTCAATGGGCAGGATGTCAAAGTCGTCTCTGGATTTTCCCGCCTGAGCGGCAAAGTAGCCCAGCAGACTGCCCAGTTCGACCACCGCCTCCACCCGCTCGGCCAACAGCATGTGCAGCAGGCGGTTGGGACGGCTTAGAAATATCAGTTTCGATTGTGCCAGTGTCGGGTGCTGCCTGAGGACATTGAGGGCAATCCCCACCGGGGCCTGATGCAAAGAGCGCTCGGTGAATTCCGCTGGCTGGGGTAGACGCCAGACTTCCATCTGGAACTCGCCCAGTGAACCGACATTGATGGCGCCGTTAACAAGGCGAGGGTCTGAGACGTTGTAACTGATGTCCGCTTCGCCAGCCATGATCATTCGTAAAACCCGCTCAAAAGAGGCAAAGGTAAACTGGACGCTGCGCCCCGGAGCGGCGTGATCAATCAGATAATCAGCGTTCTGGATAATAGTGCCCTGAGGGGAGCCATGCTGATCGCTCCAGCCCCAGGGCTCGGTTTGTACTACTGCGACATGAATGGGGGGAGTTGTCTCTGCCCAGCTGGGCAGACTGATCAGACTGCACAGGGCAAAGATTAGGTTCCTGATGATCATCTAACGAATGAGGCCCTGCTGCTTTTCTGATGCGCGGCTGCGCATCAGCTGCGGTTGACCATGTCGTTGAGTTCCTGAGCCATTTGGCTGAGGCTCTCGGTGGTGTCGGCAATCTGATGGGAGCCGTCCGCAACCTCACTGGCGCTGGTCAGAGTCTGAGCTGAAGTTTGCGCAAGGTCGCTCATGCCGTTGACCATTTCTTCGACGCCGTGATTTTGTTCCAGCATGCCGCTGGCTACTTCACCCACCTGCTGGGACATGGCGTTGATCGCGGTACTGATTTCACCAAGAACCTGCTCGGTATCGCTGACCACGGTCTGGCCTTTTTCGATGCTGCGGGTGGCCTGCTCCAGACTCTCCTGAATCTCCTGCACGGTGTTGCTGCTTCGGCCAGCCAGACTGCGAACCTCGTCGGCTACCACTGCAAAGCCTCGGCCCTGTTCGCCGGCGCGTGCGGCCTCGATTGAGGCGTTCAATGCCAGCAGATTGGTCTGTTCGGCAATCCCGGAAATCATTTGGGCGGCTTCGTTGATGGCATCGTTACTGGATTTGATGGCGTCCATTGCGGCACGGGTCTGTTCAGCGGCTCTGGCGCCATTGGCGGCATTGCCCTCCGCCTGTTGCGCCAGCTGGTTGATGTCTTGCATTTGCTGGGTGCTGTTGTTGATGCCGCTGGCGAGATCCTTGAGGGTTGAACTGATCTGGTCGGATGCACTGTCCTGCTGCGCCGCGCCCTGCTTCATATCTTCGCCATGGCGTTGAATGTGGCGGGCGGTGGTTGCCAGTTCTTCAGAGGCGGTGGCCAGTTGTTCGGAGTTGCGCTGGACGTTTTCAAACAGGTTGCGAGTTTGAGTGGCGCTTGCTTCGGCTGCCTCTCGTGCGGTGCGGGCCTGCTCAAAGGCTACGGTATTCTGTTTTTGCGAAGTCTGGCGCTGGTATTCCATCAGCACCACCATCGTCATATTGAAAATCAGTGCGGCCACGGTCAGTACGATTTTCATAACGCTCTGGTATTCCTCCGGCAGGGTCGGTGTGGCCACACCGCTGCTGGTTTCCACCAGATAGAGAACAATCAGGGTGGCGCCACTCAATGCCCCGAAGATAAGCCCCTGTACCCAACCCATCAGCAGAGCGGCGGCGGTGGGAATGGTCAGAAACCAGGCGATGTTGGGGCCAGAGATGCCACCATTGAGATAGGTCTCAAAGCCTTCCAGAACCAGAATGGAAAAGGCAATGGTGACACCGGCGAGGCGCAGCGAGCCCAATCGCAATATTAACATGGACAGAAACATCAAACTGCCGGCAATGCTGACGCCGATGGCATTGGCGGTGGCGCCAAGTGCTTGATACAGGCTGGCGACCACGATTGCGGTGGGTAATAGCAGCAGGGCAAAGTTAAAGCTGAGTTTGGCTTTGCTGTGGACGGTGGGGTTATGGGTGAGGCTCTCTGAGATGGCCCATTGATGTAGTTGGCTTAGCATAGTCTCTGCTCTTTTTTTGTTTTTTACAGTCGTCCTTAACCGGTAATTGTTCTTCTGATAAATCCTTTTTTGCTTGCGTCAATATTTTTTAGTGATGGGTTTATAAGGTTAGCGGCCATTGGGGGCGAGGCTTTACTTTGTGTTGCGCTCAATTGTGCGGCCTGAGGGAATTGAGTTTGTTGGCAATAAAAGACTTGTATTCGCGTTCATTGACGTTGAGCTGGCTGTCAATAAAATTTTGCTTCATGTCCAGATTCTGGGCCACGGTTTGCCAGTGATCGCGATTTCTGGCCAAGGGGGATTTCTTACTCATCCAGATGTAGGTGGGGATTTTGTCGACCAGCAGGATATCGAAGTCGTCGCGGGTTTTGCCAACTTTGGCGGCAAAGTAGTTCAGCAGAGTGTCAAACTCGACCACGGCATCAATGCGTCCGGCCATCATCATGTGGAACAGGCGATTGGGGCGACTTAACTGCACCAGTTGACTGTTGGCGATAAACGGATAGTTTTTCAGAATGCGCAAAGCGATCCCGACCCGGGCCTCATTCAACTCTTCCAGAGTTAAAGGTTCTGGCTGTTTCAATGACCACACTTCCAGATTGAGGGGGCCTATAGAGCCGATGTTGACCGCGCTTTCCATAAGTCTTGGGTCGATGATGTTGTACGCCAAGTCCGCTTCGCCGGTTAGAATCATATGGGTGACGCGCTCAACCGGCGCCAGCATGTGGATGATGGGTCGGCCCGGTGCGGCTGCGGCAATCAGATGGCCGATGCTCTCCACCACGTTTCCGTGTGCCTGTCCCTTGTCGTCAACCCAGCCCCAGGGTTTTGAATCAACCGTGGCGACTCTGATGGGGGTCAGATCCATCAGTGAATTATTTGTCTGGCTGGATGGTGTGGTGCTGGTTTGTGCTGATGCATAGATGCTCAGAACCAAGCCAACCACACCAAAGAAACTGTTTATTATCATTTTTTAAGTAAAGCTTTTTCTTATTATATTAGAAGGAGCGCATATTACGATTAAGGTTGAATGGGTTCAATCATCATAGACCCAAAACCTGTATTTTGCCGGCCTTTGTTAACTCATACCGGTTGCTGTTTGCCTGTGTTGTGCGTCAGTTTTCGATCAGTGCACTCCCAAGTTTGTGGCTGGTTTGTGTGGCGGCATACTGTTGCCGTGCCCGATAATTACTTTTGCGAGTGCTCTCCTGAAAGTGTTGGTCAGCGCCAATTGCGGCGGCGGCTTCTGCCCACAGTTGACGGGCGTCAATCAACGGAGATTTTTTACTCATCCATATAAAAGCTGTTAGAGCCTGAGTTTGTAAAATATCGAAATCGCGCCGCTGCAGTCCGATTTGTGCCGCAGAATAGTTCAGCAGTACATCGAACTCCATCACGGCATCAATACGGCCGGCCATCATTATTTGCAGCAGACGGTTGGGGCGGCTCAATGCCACGACCTGCGAGTGTTCGAGGACATTAGTTTGTTGCAGGGCTTTTATGGCGATGCCCACTTTAGCGCCTCGGAGCTCTTCAATAGTGAACGGCTGTGGCTCTGATTGTGACGGCAGTCGCCAAACCTCCATATGAAAGTCGCCCAAATTAGCTACCTTGACGGCGCCTTCGCTGAGCCTTGGATCATTCAGACTGTAGGACAGATCGGCCTCGCCGGTTGTCATCAGATGGGTGACTCTTTCAAGGGGGGCAAGGATAAACTTGATCGGCAGGTCTGGTGCCACATGGCTGACCAGACGTCTGGCCCCTTCCACAATGCTGCCCCGGGGAGTGCCGCTGGCATCAGTCCAGCCCCAGGGGGCCGATTGCACTACGGCGACTCGAATTGATTGCATCTCATTGTGTCCGCTATTCACTTTGCTCTTTTCTGTAAATGAGTTTGCGCCGGCCCAGTTTGGCAAGCTCAGTAGCAGGTACAGTGTGCAGAGTAGTCGGATGGGAGGCATTGTCTGTTTGGCGCTCTGTGGCGCTTTTTTTCTTGTTTTATTAATAATAGACAAGATTCCGTCACATTAAAGTTTTGTGACATGGAAAAGCCTCTCGCTTTGTCAGTACTTACCTGTGACTTGGTCGGTAAAATGAGTCATTTTTTTGCGGTAGTGTGTTATGTCCATCCACGAAACTTTTACTTATCAAGACCTTGAAGCCATTCGCGTGGGTCGCGTCGGCGGCGCCATGACGGCGTCTTTTATTCTGTATCGTCTGGGGGGCACTCTGATCGATTGTGCGCCTTCCAATCAGTGGAAGTACGTGCGGCCTTTTGTAAAACAGAAGCAGGTAGAGCAGGTTCTGATTACGCATCACCATGAGGATCACAGTGGTAACGCTGCCAACATCAAACGCATGACGGGTATCACGCCGCTGGCGCCGGCAACCACCTGTGACATTCTCAAGCGGGGTTTTAAAATTCCGCCCTGGCAAAAAATGATGTGGGGTAAGTCCGGAAAATTGAGTTGTGATCCCTTGCCGGATCAGCTGCAATTGGCCAACGGCGAAGCCGTAACCCCCATTTTTACCCCCGGTCATGCCAAGGATATGCATTGCTATTTACTGCCTGAGCGTGGCTGGTTGTTCAGTGCCGATCTGTATCTGGCCAGTTACCTGAAAATGTTGCGCTCTGACGAAAATGCCCAGGTTCTTGTCGATAGCATCAATCAGGTGTTGCAGCAGGATTTTGAGGTGATTGTTTGCCTCCATCGCGGAGTGGTTGAAGGCGGGAAGCAACGTCTGACCGATAAGCGCGACTATATTCTGGAGTTTGCGGGTAAGGTACAGGCGCTGCACCGCGAGGGCATGTCGGATCGACAAATCACCCATCGGTTGCTGGGTAAGGAGAGCCCGGTTAGCGTTCTGACTGGCTATAATTTCAGCAAAATTAATCTGGTGTCGTCTTGCAAGCGCATCTCGCTTTAAGAGTGGATTTGGGAGAAGCAAAAATTGTAAAAAAAGTCCCGCTAAGGGTTTGACAAAGTGGGGAGACCTCCCTATTATGCGCGTCCTCAGCAGGCAACACCTGTTGTTCATTACCTAGCCTGGGTGGTGAAATTGGTAGACACGCTAGCTTCAGGTGCTAGTGGGGGCAACCCCGTGGAGGTTCAAGTCCTCTCCCAGGCACCATATTTCAAAAGGGTTGATTCGCAAGAGTCAGCCCTTTTTTATTTCTGGGATTCAGTTTGCGCCGCTTCTACGAAGCGCCGAGAGGACTACTCCGGCCAGCAGCCTAGCTGCTGTCGAGAACCTCACCGCAAAGCGTTGCTTTGCAAACGGTGAGAACCTCCCTCTCCCAGGCACCATATTTCAAAAGGGTTGATTCGTAAGAGTCAGCCCTTTTTTAATGCTCGGAATTTGGTTTACGGGCTCTACCCCATTAACGGGGGATGGCACTCATCTCACTCGGTTAATCACTCCGTCTAACCCGCAGTGGGTCAGCACTCTTAACCGATAATTTTCAAAGTTTCTAAAACCATATGTTCGGCGAGATCTGAAATGGTTTTATTACCTGCCAAGTAATTGGTCGCCCTGTGTGGGTTTGCTACCTTGATCAGTGTTTCCAGAAAAAAATTTCCAAATAACACTCGGAGAGGATCACATGAGCGAACAGAGACAGTACGGCATCGTCGTATATGGGGCGACCGGTTACACCGGGCGTCTGGTGGCGGAATACCTGAATAAACAGTACGGCGTTAACGGTGAGGTGGTTTGGGCCATGGCTGGGCGCAGTCAGGCCAAACTGGAGCAGGTTCGCGATGAAATGGGCATCGATGCAGCGGTGCCGCTGGTGGTGGCCGATGCGTCCGATCCGGAATCGGTCAAGGCGATGGTGGAGTCCACTCGCGTGGTGCTCACCACGGTAGGCCCCTATCAGTTGTATGGCTCGGATCTGGTCAAGACCTGTGCCGAGGCGGGTACCGATTACGTGGATCTGTGCGGCGAGCCGGGTTGGATGTACGACATGATCGCCGAGCATCAGGCCGCTGCTCAGGCCAGTGGCGCCCGGATTGTGTTTTCCTGCGGTTTTGATTCAGTGCCCTTTGATCTCGGCGCCTACTATCTGCAGCAGCAGGCCAAAGCCACATTGGGTGCGCCCATGTCCCGAATCAAGGGGCGGGTGCGGGCCATGAAGGGAACCTTCTCCGGCGGCACTCTGGCCAGCTTCAAGGCCACCATGGCGGCGGCCGCCAAGACGCCGGGTTTGGTGGAGCGATTGATGAATCCGTTTTCTCTGGCCGAAGGTTTTTCCGGGCCACAGCAGCCCGATGGCATGAGCCCGATCTTTGAAGAGGATCTCAATAGCTGGTCGGCACCGTTTGTGATGGCCACCATCAACACCAAAAACATTCATCGCTCCAATAAATTGCTGGGCCATGAGTACGGCGAAGATTTTGTCTACGACGAGATGATGCTGACCGGTCCCGGTGAGCAGGGCGAGGCCATGGCCAAGTTCGTGGCCGAGGACAAGTCCATGGCGCAGGATCAGACCAAGCCGGGTGAAGGCCCCAGCAAAGAAGAGCGCGAAACCGGTTTTTACGATGTGTTGTTTGTGGGTTCTAATGCCGAGGGCAAGACCCTGATGGCCAGTGTTCAGGGCGATAAGGATCCCGGTTACGGTTCAACCTGCAAAATGATCAGTGAAAGTGCCGTGTGTTTGCTGAAAAATCCGGAGGCTGCCAGCGGTGGTATCTGGACTCCTGCGTCTGCGCTGGGCAGTTTGCTGATTGATCGATTACAGCAAAATGCCGGCCTGACGTTCCAGATGGAAAGCTGATTATCAAAGGTTGATGGTGACGCTTACCCGGGCAGCGACAGCTCGGGGAGCGTCTCGAACAAATCTTTGGCCCACTCAAAGCAAGACTCTACCAGTTCGCTACTGCCCCGTTGTTTGGGGTGCACTAACCAGTAGCCGGCCCCCGTATCAAACATGTCTGTTGTCAGTGTCTTCAGGCGCCGATCGTTGACCCAGTTGTTGATGGCCGGGAACAGCCCCAGGCCAATGCCCAGACCTTTCTCTGCGGATTTTATGACCGAAAAATAGGAGTCGCAGACAATCACCTCGCGGGCTTCGATTTCGGGAAACAGTTGCAGCCACTCCCTGTTGGCTTCGTTGGTGGTCAGCAGGGTTTGCTGATTGACCCGGCTGAACAGATCGCCATCGTCTGGAATATGGCGTTGATAATATTCCAGTGAACAGACCGGCGTCGTCAGGGTTTTACACAGCAGCCGCGACGCCAGTGTGGGCCAGTCACCGCTACCGAAGCGGATCGCGGCATCGGCGGTATTGGCAGTAAAGTCGATGTATTCCGTACCGGTGGTGATTCTCAGTTCGGCGTTCGGTTGGCGCTGTTTGTAGTCCATGTAGTTGGGGATCAGAATTTCCTGTGCGATAAACAGAGGGGTATTGAGGGTGAGGGCGCGGCGATTAAAGCGGCGATCCAGTTCCTCAAAGCCGGTCTGATGGATCTTCAGCATGTCCTGTACCGGGCCGTAGTAAAACTCGCCCGCTTCGGTGAGCTCCAGTCGCGGCCCATGCCGTTTAAACAGCAAAACCCCCAGATAATCCTCCAGTGCCTTGATCTGCTGGCTGATGGCCGGTGGTGAGACATTGAGTTGCTCGGCCGCTTTGCGAAAACTGAGTGCTTCGGCGGCGCGGGCGAAGGCGGGTAGCCATTGAATGGGGGGCGGGTTCACGAACTTGAAAGCTCTCGTTTATGATAAGTAAATCTTATTTTAGATTAATAAATGGCAAATTTTAAAGCTCGTTTGATTAGTTTAACTTATCTGTGTGTTTGATTAAGCGTTGCGCAGCAACGGGAGGTTCGGGGTTATGAGTGAGAAACAGGTAGCGCTGATTGTAGGTGCGGGCGATGCCATTGGCAGCGCTATTGCCAGAGAGTTTGCCGAGAAGGGCTACAGCGTCTGTATGGTGCGCCGCAATGCCGAGCCGGTAGAGGCCTATGCCGAGCAGCTGTGTGCCGAGGGTTTTGAGGCCCATGGCTTTGGTGTCGATGCGCGCAATGAGGAGGCGGTCGAGGCACTGTTTGCCCGGGTTGAAGCCGAGATCGGTGCGATTGAGGTGGTGGTGTTCAATATTGGCGCCAACGTCCCCATGAGCATTCTCGATACTTCGGCCAGAAAGTTTTACAAGATCTGGGAGATGGCCTGTTTTGCCGGCTTTCTGGTGGGGCGCGAGGCAGCGCGTAAAATGGTCGAACGACAGAGGGGCACCATCCTGTTTACCGGTGCCACGGCCAGTGTCCGCGGCGGGGCCATTTTTGGTGCCTTTGCCAGTGCCAAACACGGCTTGCGCGCGTTGGCGCAATCCATGGCGCGGGAGTTGGGGCCGCAAAACATTCATGTTGCGCACGTGATCATTGATGCCGCGGTGGAGACACAATGGATTCGCGACAATCATCCGAAATACCAAGAGCTGGCCGAGCGCGATGGGGTGGTACAGCCTCGCGATCTGGCCAAAAATTATGTGATGCTGCACGAGCAGCCACGCAACGCCTGGACCTTTGAGCTGGACGTGCGGCCCTGGGTCGAGAACTGGTAAACATTGATAAAGGAGAACCTTATGAGCAAGACCCTTGAATTCTATTTTGATGTGGGCAGCCCCACGGCCTATCTGGCCCACAAAGAGTTGCCAAAAATTGCCAGCGAATACAACGCCGAGCTGGTTTATGAGCCGATGCTGTTGGGTGCCGTACACAAGGCC
Source organism: Candidatus Pelagadaptatus aseana (assembly GCF_040362265.1). Taxonomy (NCBI): domain Bacteria; kingdom Pseudomonadati; phylum Pseudomonadota; class Gammaproteobacteria; order Cellvibrionales; family Cellvibrionaceae; genus Candidatus Pelagadaptatus; species Candidatus Pelagadaptatus aseana. Next base: position 214,538 of record NZ_BAABNJ010000001.1, on the reverse strand, counting down.
ACCAATAATATTCCTCCGGGGTTGGTGCCGGAAAAAGGCAAGTACATGATGCTGCAGGACCTGCCTCGCTTTGTCCGTCGTTATGGCGTGCCGTTTCAGATGAACCCGTTTTTCCCTGTGAATACCCTGTCCATGATGCGCGGTTGCTATGCGGCTCAGCAAATGGGGGTGTTTGATCAGTATGTGGATGCCATCTTTGATGCCATGTGGGTGAAAGGCCTGAATATGGGTGACGAATCAATCTTCAAACAAGTGCTTGAGGAGAAGGGGATTGACGCCGATGCCCTGATTGGCTTGATCGCCGACCCGGCCATCAAGGACAAACTCAAGAACAATACCGCCAAAGCCGTGGAAAAAGGCTGCTTCGGTGCGCCCACCATGTTTATTGGTGAGGAAATGTATTTTGGTCAGGATCGCCTCGATTTTATTCGCGAGGAGCTGGCCAAGGGTTAAGCCCTAAGTGAATCCGTTCAGGCTGCAGTGGCTCCCGGGCTGAACGGATTCACAATTATTCTTTCCATTAATCACTACAAGCTATACTTGCGGCATATTTTTAAAGGCTTGAGTGAACGTCTATGAAGCAGTCTGTCTCGGGTTGCCTTGTTGTGGTTGTAGGGCTGTGTTCGATGATGCCTGTGGCCGCCAGTCCCAGCCTGCTGTGGGAAAATCTGCGCTTCGATGAAGACTACCGGCAGCATTTTCAACAGGGTATTGAACTGCCCGTCTGGAAACAGCCCCTGCAATCTGTGCCTTTGGTGATTGGCGGCAATGCCCGTCTGCAGTACGAATACACTGAGTTATTTGAGCCCGAGGATGGCGTTCGCCATGAGGAAAAGTTGCTGCAACGCTACACCGCTCATCTGGATTGGTATGCCAGCGAACGCTCGCGACTGTTTTTGCAACTGATCTATGCCGACGAACTCGATGCCAACGTCCGGCCGTCACCGGTGGATGAGAGCAATCTGCAGTTGCATCAGGGTATCTATCAATATCTGACTGACGCTCTCGAAATCCGCTTGGGAAAGCAGGAAATCATCTTCGGCGGCAAACGCCTGTTCAGTGCCCGCGATGGGACCAATGTGCGGCGAACTCATATGGCGTTTCGAGGTCAATATCTGTCCGCTGGGCATCGCTACCGTTTAATGGCCGGTTCGCCCATCGATAATCGCCGCGGCTCATGGGAGAGCGAGGTCAACCATGACGAGCGCTATTACCATCTCGGTTGGCAGTATCAGGATCTGGAGGGCGGGTATTATTTTTATGAAAATGACGATCCGTTTGTGGGCGAGGGTACCGCCTATCGGCATATGCTGACATTGGCGCACGAACAACAACTGGTGCAGTGGCAGTTGAATACCCATGTGTTTTTGCAATGGGGACGGGATGCTGAAAAAGATATCCAGGCCTGGCGCTACAGTGGTGAATTGGTCCGTGACCTGGGCAATGATGCCGAGCTGGTATTGGCCCTGGATGTTGCCAGTGGTGGTATCAGCGATGACAAAATTAAAACCTTTGATTCGATGTACATGCGAGGCAGTTTTCTGTCAGAGTTGTCATCGTTCACGGCAAGTAATCTGATTACCCTGAATCCTCATCTGCAGTTTGATCTGGGTGGCGGGCTCGAAGTGAAGCTGGAATCCAGTCTGTATTGGCGCTACAGCGAGGATGACACACTTTATAACCCGGGACGCCGGCAGGCTTTTTCCGCGGATCTGGAGGACGCTTTTGTGGGCGTGGCCTTCGCGGTGGCTAGCGAGTGGGAACTGAGTGAACGGTTTGAAATTGAATTGAATTTTGGGCGCCTGTTTTTTGCCGATGATCTGGTGGAGCAAGGGGTGGATCATTCGGGTGAAATTGAAATCCTGTTGGACTACGCCTTTTAATCCTTGTGTCATCAGAACTCCCGGGAGTGAGAGTTAATGAAGTTTTCGTCAAAAGTCACGGTGATCAGGACTTGGGTGGTCATTGCGATCGGTATTCTCGGTGCTGTTTGTGTCGATGTTGCCATTGAGTTGAGTTCGGAAAGCACGAAGCAGGCTTATCTTATTGAGCACGAAGCCGATCTGCTGGCCAAGCGACTCGATGATCGGGTGCACCTCGACGTCAAGCGCGTACGACAGAAATCCGAGCTGGTGCTGGCGGATCTGCCGCTGCTGGAAAGCACCGCCGATATCCAAGCGCAACTGCTGCCCTGGATGACTCGCAAGAACAGCCAGTCTCAGTTGGCACTGGGGGTGGAAATTGTCTTTATTGGCACGGCGACAAACTACATTCACGCTCACGAAACGGATTCGGATGAGCGCTGGGCTTACCAGTTGGATCGCTACCTGAGCTGGGTTGAGGCGGATTACGAGCAGGACTTTCACTGGGAGGCATTGTTTACCGATCAGTCCAATCACCTGGGTATATACGCACTGATGAAGCAGCAGTCGGAAGCGGGAGAGCTGTTTCACGTCATTGTGCGTGTCGATACTCCCGTTAATATTCAGCAGTATCAGGTGCCCGGTCAGAAGATTGTTTTTATTGAAAGCAATAACATTGCCATCAGCATTCAGGACCAGTTACTCCAGCCCATGTTACTTGAGTATCAGGGGCTGACATTGAACTCGGATATGGCCGAGATAAAAAAACATCTGAATTACAATCCTGCGGAAACGCTTTCATTACACTCTGAAGCCGATGGCCAATTCGAATATCTGTACTTTGAAGGCAATCATATTCCCTATCTGATGTTTGAATACCGACTGCGTACCGGGATGCGCATGTTGCTGTTTTCCGACGCCTCAATGATTGAGTATCAGTTTGAAGTGGAGGTGGAAGAGGGTTTGTCGTCGATCTTGATGACGCTGGTGTCACTGGCGGTGCTGAGTCTGTTGCTTCACTACCATTTCAAAGTGCAATCGCTGATTCACATTGATCCATTGACCGGGCTGTTAAATCGTGGCCATTTTGTTGCCAATATTGAAGGTATGCTGGAATTGCACAATCGCGGAAGGGTGAGCGATATCGGTGTGATCGCCATTGATATCGATAAATTTAAATCGATCAACGACACCTATGGCCATGGCGTTGGCGATGAAGTACTGAAAGCCTTGGCAACCATGATGAAAAATGAAACCCGCAAAAGTGAGTTGGTTTATCGCTTTGGTGGTGAAGAGTTCATTATTTTATGCGGTGGAGAATCTCAGGATTCGCTGGTAAAACTGGCAGAACGATTGCGCCATGTGGTTGAAACTCAGGACGTCTGCAAAGATATTTTGCCCAATGGCTTTACCATCTCTCTGGGGGTGGCCATGCGTGAGGTGGATGAGCCCATCGAGCGCACCCTGACCCGAGCTGACGACCTGTTGTACAAGGCCAAAGAGGGTGGCCGCAATCAGGTGCAGTTTGAGCCTGTCTGAGTTGCAGATGGGCCACCCCTTTGATTTCGATTTTACTAAGCCCTGCAGTAACGGCTTATTCGTACTCTGAGGCGTAAGTTTCTGCGTAAGAGTGGGAGTAGAGTTCAAACAAATTGCCGAACGGGTCTTCCAGGTACACCATTTTCGCCGGTTTGCTGTCGTCTTCCGGGTGGTAGCGCATGATGTCCATGCGAACCTTGCCGCCGTATTGTTCGGTTTTGGCAATGACGTCATCGAAGTCATCGGTTTGCAGGCACAGATGAAAAATGCCCAGTCGGGTAAAGTCCACTTTGTGACGTGCCTGCCGTTCTTTCATTTCAAATAATTCAACGCCAATGCCGTCACTGGTCAGCAGGTGGGCGATATTGAATCCTTTGAAACCTTCACCAAATACGGCGATGCACATACGGCCAATAGCGGTTTCCCGTTCTTCGATTACCGGGGTGTTGTCCATAACGATTTTGAGCCCCAGTGCCTTGGTGTAAAACTCGACGGCTTGGTCCATGTCGCCGACCATAATGCCCACGTGATTCATCTTCATAATCTGCTCCAGAATCTTCTGTCTCGGTTGTGTGTGTTTGTATGTGGCCAGTATATGAACGCAAAGATATTAGGTGAAATTATCATCTATAATGAAAATGATAATGTTCCGTTATGGTTGTTTGATGCTGAATCCTGTGTGGCTTAAAACCTTTATTACCCTGATTGATACCGGGCACTTTACCCGGGCCGCTGAAAAGCTGTTTATGACGCAGCCCGGTGTCAGTCAGCATCTCAATAAGCTGGAGCAGGCCTGCGGGCATGCGTTGATACAGCGTGAAAACAAAGGGTTTGAGATTACCGAGCAGGGAAAACTGGTGTATGAGTACGCGCGACAGTTGCTAAAGAGCGAACAGCAGTTGCTGGAGAATCTGGCATTCGATGACCCGTTTGCCGGTGCTATTTCAATGGCCTGCTCGGGGGCCATGGCGTTATCCCTGTACCCGAAAATACTGGATCTGCAAGTATCCCATCCGGATCTGTCGGTGACGCTGAAGGCGGCACCCAATCGGCAAATCCTTGAAGAGGTAAAACAAGGGTTGCTGGATATTGCCGTGGTGACGGAGTTACCTGCCTCCACGATCTATGATTGTCTGACACTGGGCGAGGAGGCGTTATGCCTGATCCTGCCCGCGGCATTCGATGTTCGACAGCTAACCGCTGAAGCCTTGTCTGATATCGGCTTGGTGGGGCACCCGGATGCGCTGCATTATCTCTCAATTTATTGTGCCCAAAGTCGAGACCCGCTATTTGAACATCTGAACATTGAAGCGCTGCTGGTAACGGCAAGCATCAATCAGATCAGTCAGATTCTTGAACCGGTTGCCAGAGGATTGGGCTTTACTGTGCTGCCCATGAGTGCCATCGACAGTTTCCACTCATCTGAACGGTTGCGCATATATCAACCCAGGAAAAAGGTCATGGAGCCGCTGTATCTACTGAAAAAGAAAGGTCGGGCGTTGCCGGCCCGGTTTCAGACGTTGGCCGATGTTCTGCAGCAATATTTTGGCTTTGGTCCTGCCGAGATACAGCGGTGGCTTTACGGCCGAAATTCATAATTGCTGGCCGCAAGTCACATTCTCTGCTGTTGCTTTGTCGCTATAGTGATTAATAGCAAACAATGGGTTACTACCGAGATGACAGGAAAATAAAAAGTATGAAAACCGTTTTTATTACCGGTGCCGCTGCAGGCATCGGTTTGACAACCGCAAGACGTTTTGCCGAAGAAGGCTACTTTGTTGGCTTATACGACATTAATCAACAAGGTATCGAGGCGCTTTTGATCAGTGGTGAATTCGCCCATGCCTGTGGTGGCTTCTGTGACGTCTCTCAAGGGGATTCCATTGCGGCTGCACTGGCAGATTTTGCATCGGAGACCGGCGGTCGCCTCGATGTTCTGGTCAATAATGCAGGCGTTTTAAGCTCAGGCGATTTTGCCGATGTGGATCCAGTCAAACACGACTTGATGATCGACATTAACGTCAAAGGCTTTACCCATCTGGCACAGTTGGCCCACCCCTATCTGAAGCAAACCGAGAATGCGGTAATGGTCAATCTCTGTTCGGCGTCCAGTATTCACGGCGTGCCATTGTTGGCGGTTTACAGTGCCACCAAGTTCTATGTCAATGGTTTGACCGAAGCGCTCAGCCTTGAGTGGCAAGCCGATGATATTCGCGTGGTCTCGGTGAAGCCGCCCTTTGTAAAAACGGCAATGGTCGATGGCATGCCGGAACAGCTGATGAAGTTTTTAACCGTCGATCTGGTACCGGAAGATGTGGCCAATGCCATTTGGAAGGCATCACAAACGAATGGCAGCAGCCAGGTGTTGGGCGTAAAAGCCAAACTCTGGCAGCAGTTGGATAAGCACTTACCCGATCGCGTGCGTCATAAATTGATGTCGAAGCTCACGGGTTACTGATGAGCCCAATAAGTGATTGTTGGGTTGTAACTCAGCAATAGAACAATGCCCCGCCGGGAATGGCACAAAGACCACACAACAGGACACATACAGAATTACGATATTCGCCAATAATGACACCACGTTGAGAGCAAAGAGGCCCTCAACACCAGAATCAATAAATTGTTTGGAGGTGTAAGATGAATGTTCAATTCAACCACGAAAAAATGTCCGATCGCTTGATGGTTTTAGGCTGCATTGCCCTGCTGGTAGTGGGTATGGTGATTGTTGCCAATCCCTGGTGATCGAAATGTTCGGAACCTAAAAGCCAACTGTTGCGATGCAGTTGGCTTTTTTATTTTGCAGACCCCGTCTCACTCGTATTTATAATAACCCGTTGATCAATCGGTCAAACATCCAGAAAGAGGCCAGAAGGCCAATGCTGTAAATGGTGGCCATCAATAGCGGTTGGGGTATGGCTTCGATTGCGGAGAAGTCATGGTCTGAACCAGCCACGATTTCATTATGTTCCTGTGTTTGGCCAAGCCTGATCAATAGCTTAAATGTGATAACCAGCATCAGAATAAATAGAATTTGTCCCAGTTCAACGCCGAGGTTGAAAAACAACAGGGCGATGGGCAGTTCGGTTTGTGGCAAGCCGATTTCGGTCAGTACCGAGGCAAAGCCAAAACCGTGCAGCAGGCCAAAGCTTGAGGCTACCAGAACCGGATAGCGCCAGGTCAGAGTGTTGCGTCGGGCTGCGGGCTGTTCGCCGGTATAGCCTCTGGCAATCTCGGTGGCGAGAAACACAATCGACAGGGCGATTACGGTTTCTACCGCGACGATGGGCACCGTTACCACTTCCAGTGTCGCCAGTATCAGGGTCAGGGAGTGAGACAGGGTAAAGCCGGTAATGGTCAACAATATCCGTCTGAAACTGCCGGCGATAAACACCAGACAGGCGACAAACAACAGGTGGTCCGGCCCCAGCAGGATGTGTTCTACCCCTAACACCAGATACTCCCAGGCAACGCTGGCGCTGTCTTCCCGGTTTGGGATTTGCCATTGCAGTGTGTCGGGACCCAGAATGGCGCTGTGGTTTTCGCCAGACAATCGTTCAAACCGCAGCAGGGTCGAAATCGAGGGGTTGTACTCGGGCCAATGGATGGTCAGTGTGGCATCGGATAAGTCGCTTTGGCATTGGAAAAACTGCTGCTGCAAGATAGCGGTGCCGCGTGGCTTGGATCGAGCCTGACAGTCATCGGGCATGTTGATTTTGGGCGAGGCTACATTGGCGGCAGAGGGGGGGATGCGCCAGCTGACGGCATAACCATTGACTGAGCGCTCGCTGATTTCAATATACAGCGGACGGCTCTCATGGGCCTGACTGGAAACACTGCTCAGCAGCAACATAAGCAGTGGCGCGACAAGGCGATACAGCAAGGACGTATTCATTGGATCAGTCCTTGGTCAGCGGGCGGCGCACAATGGTGTAGTCGGCGACAATGTTATCGATGGCCGCCTCGCGTTCTATCTGGCGTTTTTCATTCTGGACTTCGCGAGTCACCAGGGTGCGCACTTCGTCCAACGGCTGCTGGCGATCTTCGGTGCGCTTGGTCATCATCACCAGATGCAGGCCGTAGTCGGAGCGGAATGGTCCCTGCCATTTGTCGGTATCGGGGGTTAACTGAAACAGTGTGTCGGCCATGGCATGACCAAAATGGCTGCCGATCAGGTCGCGGGTTTTCTCCACGTAGTTGAGGCCAAAGGGAAAGCGCTCGCCGTATTTTGGGGCATCAATAAAATCGGCCTGATCTCGGCGCAATTGTTTGAGCGTTGCCGCGGCCATAGTCTCCATGTCGGTTTCTTCACGATTTTCACCGTTAATAAAGACATGGGTAAAGGTCACATAGCCCGGCTCAATATAGAGATTGCGATTATTGTCATAGTACGCCTGAATGTCGGCGTCGGTAAATTCCGCCGATTGGGATGACACGCCATCAATAATAAAATCCATTTTCTGGATCATGCGCTTTTTGATGATGTAGTCGTTGTCACCAAAGCCCAGACTGGTAGCCTCGCGAAACAGTACCTCTTCGTGAACGTACTGGTTGATCAGGGTTTCCAGTTCGTCTTTGTTCATGCTGTCGAGTTTGCGCTCGGCCAGTGCTGGTTCAAACACCTTGGCTCGGTATTGCAGTTGGTTCAGTAGCACTTCGCGATCTACTACGATTGTGTGCGGGTCGTCACTCTCATTTTGGTCTGGGCTGAGTGCGGCCACGATAAAAAAAATAAGAAGGCCACCAATCAGGAAGTGGCCCAGCGGGTCGCGAAATAAAGATGAAATGCTGGATGATGTTGTATGGCTCATAAAACAGGGGAAGCTCAATTATTGTTGTAAAGTAATCAGAGCGAGCAAGGTACATCATTTTTAAGTGCCTGACACATCTTGTGCGAAATTTTATCGAGCTGTTAATTCTTTCCAGTAGCTCAAACCTGTGCCCAGTGTTTTGGTGGCGCGCAGGCGCAGCTTTTCTTTTAATCCGGCGTTTTCTTCCGGTTCAAAAATATTCTGCATCTGGCGTCTGAGGGCGCGGGTATGCTCTCGAATCCGGGCTTTGTGGCTGAGATGGCGAGTGCGTTTTTCCATAATAAAGTTACCACTGTTTTTGCCGCGAACCAGCAGTGCCGATTCTGGCTGGCCAATTTTATTGGCGCTGGCGGCGACATAGCGAATGGCAAACCCGATGCGCCGATCGCTGGTGGTGTTGGCGTCCGAGCCATGCACCAGCAGATAGTGGTGCAGTGACATTTGGCCGGGTTGCAGATCCATATAGATTTGGCGATCACTGTCGAGGTGCTCGCTGGCAATTTCCTGGCCGCGGGTCAGCAGGTTGTCTTTGGCGTAGGTGTTTACCTGGGGCAGGATTTTTTTATGGCTGCCGGGCTCGATTTTCATCACGCCGGAATTTTTGGTGGCGGGGCTGAGGGCCACCCAGGCCGTTACTACGTCATCGGCATCGACACCCCAGTAGGCGGCATCCTGATGCATGGAGACGTAACTCTGGCTGCCGGCTTCTTTGGTAAACAGGTTGGTCATGTAACAGAGAATGTCGGGCCCGATCAGTGATTCCACCGCGTCGAGAATGGCCGGGTGATGTACCAGTTCATCGGCCCAATCGAACAACAGATAACTCTTGTTGCATTGCAGCCGATCGAGGGGATGCCCCTGCAAATCTTCCGCTCCTTCCAGAGCCGCTCTCAGGCGAATGGCGTCGGTTTGATCGAGCACATCAATCGGGCAGAGATAACCCTGCTCCCGATAGTGTTGAATCTGTGAGTTGTCTAACGGACTTGGTTGTTGGGCAGTCTTTTTCATGATGGCCTTTCTCTGTACTGGTTAATTCAAGATGACGATGGCGTTGATCAGGATGCCGATCAGGCTCAACAGCAGCATGATGCTCAGGGCCGGCAGACGTTCGCGGCTGCCGCCGTTGGGGTCCATCCGCGTAAACAGCATGGCGTAGAGGTTGCCGCTCATAAACGCCCAGGCGATCAGCATCAGCAGCTGACTGGCGGGTTGCTCAAAGGTCAGGGCGCAATAGGCCAGCAGGGCACAGGCCAGATAATCATCCAGCGACAGTGGCCAGTATTTTCGGGTGCGGATAACCACCAGCGTTTCACCAAAGGTTAACAGGGTCGCCACACACAGGGCGTAAATGGGTAATACAGAGGCAAGTTCCATAGTCATTATTGTCGGTGCTGGAAAATATGGAAACAATGTTACCGTTTATTTTCTGGTGGGGTCAAGCCTTGCTGTTGGAGTGAGAGATTGTTGGAATAAGGTGCTGTTGGTCTGAGGTTTTGTTGGCGCTGCTCCGATTGGGGTACCATAACGGCATGAATAAAAATGCCGTCAGTAAACAACCCACTCCTCAGACTGAAGCCGCCACAGATCGGCGTGCCATCAGTGCCAAAACACTCGATAAGCTGCGTGTGACCATTCTCGAACTGTTTGCCTCAGGGCTGTATCAGGATGTCGGGATTCGGGATATTTGCAGTCGGGCCAAAGTGAGCCCGCAGACCGTCTATAAATATTTTGGTAACAAAGAAGAGATGCTGTACGCCTGTATTAAACAGGATCTGGACCGGCTCAATGCCACCATGATTGCAGCGGCCCAAGAACATCAACAGTTGTCCGATCAGGTGAGGGCGATCATGACGGTGTGGTGCGATTTCTATTTTGATAACCCCGGCATGGCCCGCATTGTGTTTCTCAATATTCCATTGGCTTACTGGGTCGGAGAGCGACAGTTTGTGCAGTCGGCTCTGCACGATGCGCTGTATCAACGCGTGTCCGATGGTCAGCAGCAAGGTGAGGTATGGGCCGAGCTGCCGGCGGATATTCTCAATGAAGTGTTAATGGGTTCGGCGTATCGGCTGATGGTTCGGTGGCTGTCGGATGATAATTTATCCGCAGATCAGGTGAGGTGCTATCTGATCGCGGTGGTGTTGAAATTAATCACAGTGGACGGTGAGTGTGAATGACACAGCTTGTGAATAACGGTTGGCTCGCAACAGCCACTTGTCAGCCTTCTCCCAATTTCAATCAGCGCCCCGACAGTGAGTCGGTGTCGCTGTTGGTGATTCACAATATCAGTTTGCCTCCCGGGGAATTCGGTACCGGCTGCGTAGAAGATTTTTTCTGTAATAAGCTGGAGACCGAGCGCCACCCCTTTTTTCGGGAGATCGAGAATCTTCAGGTGTCGGCCCATCTGTTGATTGACCGGCAAGGGCAGGTGACCCAGTTTGTGGGACTGGATCAGCGGGCCTGGCATGCGGGGCAATCGTGTTTTGATGGCCGGGAAAACTGCAACGATTTTTCTATTGGTATTGAACTGGAAGGGACCGATGATCAGGCTTACACTGAGGCTCAATACCAGTCGTTGGTTGCCTGTACCCGGGCTATTCAGCAGCAGTATCCGGCGATCACTTTCGACAGAATTGTAGGGCACAGTGATATTGCCCCGGGGCGCAAGACCGATCCCGGTGAAGCGTTTGATTGGTCACTTTATAAAAAGATGCTGGTGACACAGCCGCAATAAATTATCTGCAGAGGCTGTCATCAGGCAAAGGAGGCGGTGGTGAGTTTTTTGGTGATCGTGGCGGTATTCGCAATTGTGCAGTTTTGGGGGCCGGTGACGTCATTACATCGCGATCAGTGGTGGCAGCGTTGGGCGGGGCAGGTCAATGGCTGGAAACTTTCCGCGGAGATCAGTTTGCTGTTGCAGGTACTGGTTCCGGTATTGCTGGTGTGGTGGCTGCTGGCTTTGGTGGAGAGCTGGTCATCGTGGCTGCTGTTGCTGATCTCCATTCCTATGTTGCTCTACTGTCTGGGGCGCGGGGATTTTACCCCCTGGGTTAAAGGTTATCTCGAGGCCAGTCGCCGCCAGGATAACGAGGTGGCGGCAGAGTACGCTCAGCGTCTGGGTGTGGATACCGATCCTCTTAACGGCTGGGCTGATTTGCATCGCGCCGTGTTGCGCAGGATTGCCTATGGCGCACTGGAGCGGATGTTTGTCGCCATCTTCTGGTTCTTTCTGTTGGGTATTGCCGGTGCCCTGTTGTATCGCCTGGCGGTTTTCGCCCGCGATGAGCCGGATAATTCCGAGGCTGTACGCCTGCTGGCGGCGCGTTTGTGCTGGCTGATGGAGTGGCCGGTTATCCGGGTTCTGGGATTGAGTCTGGCGCTTACCGGAAACTATATGGGCGGTTATTATGCGCTCAGTAATCGCTGCTTCAGTTTTGACTGCGCGTCGGAAGATGCACTGGAGTCGATGGTGCACGGCGCCCTGAACGTCAACAGCAGCGAACTGACTCAGGAGGGCATTACCGAGCAGGAAGTTGAGGTGGTGCAGCCGTTGTTGTCACGTACCCTGATTTTGTGGCTGTGTGTGCTGGGGCTGATCAGCGTTTTCTGAATTCAGGATTCTGCCGGTTGCAGCAAGGGTGGCTCTTGCTCCGGATTGACCCGGCTGTAGAGCTCCGTTTGTAACTGTAACTGCAGGTTGTGTAAAAACAGGCTGCGGTGAGTGTTGAGCGCCCGAATGCCGCCTTCGAGAACATCCGGGTCTTCCTGCAGAAACTCCGCCGCGGTTGGCAGATCGCTGCTTTCAAACTGAATGGCCAGTGCCGCAATCACGGCTTTGACTTCGCCGGCCAGTCGATGACGCCGCCACAGCGCCAGATCCTGATCGTCCAAAGTGTATTCGTCACAGACCTTGCCCTTCAGCCATTCCAGCGTCGGAGCCTGGTACACCTGAGGATCCTGTGCTGCCAGTAATGAAGTGACGTAGTGGTCGCTGGCCAGAGCGATCACCTGATCGTGGTTGCCCCCGTGCCAATCCAGAAATTCCCCGGTTGCAGTGGTCATGGCCTGCTCATAGCGGCGCCGCCAGTTGTGGCGCTGGTTGCCCACCAAATTGATCAGTGGCTGACTCTCGAACCAATCGGCGTGCCGATCTTCCTGATAATGATGATGACTCGACCAGGGGTAAATGCTGGCCGCCGCCACCAGTTGGGCGGTGACGGGTAATTGGTGCAGTTGCCGAATTACCGCCAGCAGGTAGCGCCTTGGTTCCAGCAGCAGAGTGTGACTGCGGTTGTTAAACACGCTGCCATTGCGTTGATGATGATCGTTGTAGAATTTGGTGTAGGCCTGAGTCAGCCAGCGACTGTCGTTTTTGATGCCCTCGTCGCCAGCGTTTAAAACCAGATGAACCGTTTCCTGCAACAGGCAATAGCCCAAGGTTGTGGCGCCGGTCTCTTCAAACAATTGTTGCAGCAGAGCCTCAAACTGCAAAAAGGATTCGCGGTCGGTGAACAGGGAGCGATGGGCGTTGCTTTTCAGTTCCACATAAAAAATGGCGTGGGCAAGATCCAATCTTTGTTTTTCGCTCATTATCGGGTCCGGATTTGATCTGGGTGGCTTTCGAGTTACCTAACTATAGCGCTAAAGTGTTCGACTATTGAAGAATGGATTGTCGACGGTTGGTGAGTATGATGACGCTTATGCAGCAAAAGGGAGTGACCATGAAAAAAATCATTGCAGCGAGTATGGCTGCCGTCTGGGTGCTGCCGGTGTTGGCCAGTGATCTGGAGCTTGAGGCCAGACAGCACATGGCGGGCTTCGCCAAAAATCTCAAGGGCGCCTTGCAACAGGGGATGCAGAGCGACGGTGTCGAAGGTGCGATTGCCGCCTGTAATGAACAGGCGCCGGAAATTGCCGAGGCTGCTTCGGCGGATGGCTGGACGGTGGGGCGAACCTCATTGAAATTGCGCAATAGTGATAATGCTCCAGACGATTGGGAGCTGTCGGTATTGCAGTCGTTTGAAGCGCGTTTGGCCAAGGGCGAGCCCATGGCCAAATTGCAGGCCAGCCGTACTGACAAGGGGACCTATCGGTTTATGAAGGCGATTCCAACGGGCTCGCTGTGTCTGTCCTGTCACGGCGCCAATATCAGTGATGCGGTTGCCGCACGTCTGGATCAGCTCTATCCGCAGGATCAGGCCCGCGGTTATGCCGAAGGCGATATTCGCGGAGCGTTTACGCTCAGTAAAGAGCTCTGATCGGCGCCGCCAACTCAATCAAAGCGCAGGCGCAGGCTGAGGTCTGTGGCCGAGTCGGCCCAGCGCAGGGCTTCGTGCTGGTCGATTTTTTCCTCGCGTACCATCTGATAAAGGGCGTGGTCAAAGGATTGGCCGCCGTCGTCAATGGATTCCAGTATCGCTTCTTTCAGTTCTTCAATGTGCCCCTTGCGAATCAGATCCTGAACGTGGGGGGTGTTGAGCATAACTTCCACCACAGGAACCCGTTTGCCGTTCACGCCCTTGGGCAGGCGCATGGAAATAATGGCCTTGAGGTTCATGGCCAGATCCTGACGTACGTGATCGTGCAGGGATTCGGGGTACATATTGATGATGCGGTCCAGTGCCTGATTGGCGTTAACCGCGTGCAGGGTGGCCAGACACAGGTGGCCGGTGTCGGCAAATTTGATGGCGCTGGACATGGTTTCCTCGTCGAGGATTTCACCGATCATAATAGCGTCCGGGCTCTCGCGCATGGCGTTCTTCAGGGCGGTGTTGTAGTTGCGGGTGTCGACGCCGATTTCCCGCTGGCCGATCAGGCTGCGATCGTGGCTATGGATAAATTCAATCGGGTCTTCGATGCAGATTATGTGGCCGTTTTTCTTGGCCGCCCGGTGTTTGATCATGGCCGCCAGGGTGGTGGACTTGCCCTGACCGGTGGCACCAACCACCAGCACCAGACCGCGTTTTTCCAATGACAGTTTGCCCAATACACTGGGCAGATCCAGCTCTTCAATGGCAGGGATGTCGCCCTTGATCAGACGCGCAACCACGGTGGGTTTGCCCCGTTCTCTGAAAACATTGATGCGAAAACGGCCGATGTCTTCAAAGGTGACCGAGGTGCTCAATTCCATCTCTTCTTCAAACTGTTCCTGCTGCTGTGGTGTCAGCAAGCGGGAGACAATCTGACCCACCTGAGCCAGAGACAACGGACTGGTGGAGAGGTGCTGGCACTCGCCATGAATCTTGATCATGGGGCGAGCGTCACTGTAGATATAGAGATCCGAGCCTTCGCTTTTAACGCAAAAGCTCAACATATTTCTGAGGATGTCGGCCACTCGACTGCTCCGCTTTGCAAACGTTCAAAGCCTTAATCATAGCGGAGCTTTATGGCGCGCGCCTGATTTGAATCAAGCCGGTTTTAATGTCAGTCCGGTCTTCAGGATGGCTTCAGGCTGCGGACCAGCTCGGGAATCTCCGACGGGTGCATCAGGGTGTGGTGCGGGTTAATGCCCAGTTCGGCGTCTAAGGGTTGTTGATGCTGAATCCATACCGACGTGATGTTGCTGTTGTGGGCTCCGGCGATATCCGCCGCCAGACTGTCGCCCACATGAATGGCTTCGTGGGCTTCGCAGTTGGCCAGTTTCATGGCTTTTTCAAAAATGGATTTGTGCGGTTTTTCTTCCGGTTCCTGACCGCCAATGATGATGTGATCCACATGGGCGGCCAGATTGACAGCGCGCACCTTGGGCACCTGAGAAAATTCCGGGCCATTGGTGATCACCACCAGAGTAAACAGTTTGCGGGCTTCGGCCAGAAACTCGGCAATGCCGGGGTAAAAATCAAAATGATCGAGGCGATCCTTGTCAAAGCCATCCTGCAGACTTTGGGCCTGTTCTGCGGTCACCTCATGCACGCCTTGGGCACTCAGTAGATCGCGTATCAGCTGCACCCGAAAAGCGCCTTCGCTGCGCTGGGCCAATGGCAGGTAGCGCGCTTTTTGCTGATCATCCCACTCGCGGTAAATACCGCTGACGTAGGCATCGGCCACGGCGGCACCATTGACGTTCTGCCCGAACTCGCGGCGCACCGCCTCGGCAAACAATTGTTTGGCTTTGCGGTTGGCTCCCTGGGTATCACACAGGGTTTCGTCCATATCAAGAAACAGGGCTTTGAGCATGGTTTGACCTAATTGGGCTGATTTAAAAGTCAGGCTGATTTAAAAAAAGGGTACGCATCATACCGGTTAATGGTTTCGCTCAACACCGTTGCGTTGACGGAAGTCGGCCGGGGGCATGCCATACCAGCGCTTGAAGGCGCGACGAAAATTGGGGCTGTCATGGTAGTCGAGCAAGGTGGCGATGGCCTCGACCGACAGTTGGGTGTCACGCAGATAGTTGGCGGCCATGGAGGCCAGCAGCTGATCTTTCAGGGCCCAGAAACCGGTGTCTTCCTGCTTCAGTCGGCGTGCCAGTGTGCGGGTTGAAATAAACAGACTGGCGGCGACGGTTTTTTCCGACCATTGATTGGGTGGGCGCGACAACAGAATGCTCATCACCCGGGTCTTGGTGCTGGCCGAGTCCAGCGGCAGTTGTTGCTGCAGTTCTTCACACTGTTGGCGGGCGTATTGGTAGGCAACGTGATCGGCGGTGGCGTTGGGGGTGTCGGTCAGGGCCAGTGGGATGGTGATTTTGCCGCGTGGGGCGTCATAAGTAACCGGGCACTGGCTGTAGTCGGCAAAGCGTTCGGCGTAATCCGGTTTGGGGTAGGGGTAGTGCAACTCGCCCTCGATAAAATCGCGCCCCAGTACGTATTCAATCAAGGTGATCAGCGACAGGCCAAAGGCCTCGAAGACCGCGCGGTTGATCAGCTCATCGCCGAGATCGGTGTTGAGATAACAGGCCAGTTGGTCGCCTTCGACTTCCAGTCTCAGTTCCGTAAAGCTGACCCTTGAGGGCAGAAAATCGCGAAACCCCTCTAGCGCGGTTTTCAGGTCGGGGCTGGTGTTGGCGAGAAAGCCGATGGGACCGTGGGTCGGTGGGGTCAGTTGATGGCCAATGCGCAGCCCGATCCAGGGAGCGCCCGACATGCGAATGCCATTGCGGGCAATCTGGGCCTGTTGGGCGGTGCTGATCAGGGTGTCGTCGTTGAGGATCTCCGACCACTTCAATCCGGTACCGCGCAACAGTTCATCCAGCTCCCGTTCCTGTAGGTGCAACTCCCGGGCAATCAGCCGGGTGTAGTTGACCGGAAGTGAGGGAATGGTGAGGTCTCTGCTGTGGCTGCTGTTGGCGTTCATGGCGCTAGCCTAGCAGGGTTACTGGAGTTGTGTCTGCTAATGACTCTCTGGTGTCCTGTAATGACCCTATAATGTCTTCTAATGACCTGAGACTTTGCGTCGGCTTTTCCTATTCTGAGTACATGCCAAGTGGTGCATGACCCAATTAATAACAATCCAATCTATAACAACACAAGCGATAACAAGACATCAGAGAGGTGGAGAATGATCGAAGTAACCTATGTGGAGCACGATGGCTCCGAGCACAAGGTGGAGGCCGAAGCGGGCCAGACCCTGATGCAGGCGGCGATGGACAATGGCGTCCCCGGTATTGATGCCGATTGCGGTGGCAGCTGTGCCTGTGGCACCTGCCATGTGATCGTCGACGAGGCCTGGCTGGGTAAGCTGGAGGCGGCCGATGCCATGGAAGATTCGATGCTGGGCATGACGCCGGAGCAGCAGTCCGGTTCCCGCCTCTCCTGTCAGGTATCGCTCAGTGATGAGCTGAGCGGTATCCGTGTGTCACTGCCTGAATTTCAGATGTAAGGAGGGAGCCATGAACGCTATTTTTACGCCGTCTTCTGCCGAGCCTGCGGTACCGCCCGTAGACACACTGCCACTGGATCGAATTGATGTCAGCGATGCGCGTCTGTTTGAGCAAAACCTGTGGGAGCCCTACTTTGCCCGGTTGCGCGATGAAGACCCGGTGCATTATATCGAGGACAGTCCCTTCGGTCCGTTTTGGTCGATCACCCGCTACGATGACATCGTCTATGTGGACAGCCACCATCAGCAATTCTCATCCGAGCCGTTTGTCGTGATTGGTGACCGGGGTGAAGATCTGCCGGTTGAAATGTTTATTTCCATGGATCCTCCCAAACACGATGAGCAACGCAACGCGGTGCAATCGGTGGTGGCACCGAAAAATCTGGCCGAACTGGAGGGCATAATTCGCTCGCGGGTGATCACCATTCTCGATGGTCTGCCGGTGGGTGAGAGCTTTAACTGGGTAGAAAAGGTGTCAGTGGAATTGACCGCTCAGATGCTGGCCACCATCTTCGGTTTTCCGTTTGAAGATCGTCATAAATTGATTCACTGGTCGGATCTGATGGCGGCTCTGCCGGAAATGACCGGTGCCGATATTGATCCGGAATATCGGACTCAGGAGTTAATGGATTGCGCCCGGGTGTTCAGTGAACTGTGGCATCAGCGTCTGGCGGAAAACAAGGACGGTGAGATGAGCTATGACCTGATTTCCCTGATGCAGGCCAGTGAGGCCACCAAGGATATTCTCGATCGCCCCATGGAATTTTTGGGTAATCTCGGTTTGTTGATTGTCGGCGGCAATGACACCACCCGCAATTCGATTAGCGGCGGTGTGCTGGCACTTAATGAAAACCCGGCCGAGTACGACAAGCTGCGAGCTGACCACAGCCTGATTCCCAATATGGTGTCAGAGATTATCCGCTGGCAGACGCCGCTGGCGCACATGCGCCGCATTGCCACAGAGGATGTTGAGCTGGGCGGCAAAACCATCAAAAAGGGCGACAAGGTGGTGATGTGGTATGTCTCCGGTAATCGCGACGAGCGCAGTATCGAAAATCCCAACCAGTTTTTGATTGATCGCAAAAATGCCCGCCGTCATATCTCCTTCGGCTTTGGTGTGCACCGCTGTATGGGTAATCGCCTGGCTGAGATGCAGTTGCGCATTCTCTGGGAAGAGATCATGCAGCGCTTCGAAAAGATTGAGGTTGTGGGTGAGCCGGTGCGAGTGCGCTCCAACTTTGTGAAGGGCTTCAGTGAATTGCCGGTACGGTTGATTCCAGTCAGTTGATGGACTCAGTTTGGGATCCCCCGAATTGGCGGGGGATCCCATTTTTTAGCCATAAATAATATTGGTCTGATAACTGCGAGCCAGCAATTGGCCCTTGGGTGACCAGATTTCTGCTTCGGAAGAACTCAAACCGTTTTTGCCAAAGTTAACCTTGGCCAGATAGCCCAGATGATCCTTCGGATTGATCCGGTCAACCGGTTCGGCAAAGTGGATCCCCCAGCTGATGGTCGACAGCGGCTTGAAACCGCTGTAGTGGACGGAAGCGGTGGGAGGCCACGAGTCGATCAGGCACACCAAATGGCTGTCGGTGAGGCCATCAATGTCATCGGCCAGACGAATCCAGCCGCCCATTTCGGCAATCGGTTTGCCGGCAAACGGCGGCGCCTCGGTGGTCAGATAATTGTCAAAGTGCTGCATAAATGGTGGCAGGAAATCCAGTGCCATGGACATGGAATCGGCTTTCGATTTCATGGCAGGTGGCTTGAAGGTGTTAATTTCAATCTCCGATTGCAGTGGCGCGACAAAGTCGGCTTTGGCCGTGGCGCGCAGTTTACCCTCCTGAATCAATCGGGCGCTTTTCATGGTGGCGGTCTTGCCACTGGCCAGTGTCTCTACTTCGATCTCAAAGGCTTTGTTGGCTTCAACCGGCCTTAAAAAGCCCACTTCAAAATTGCGCAGCCGGCGTGTGCTGTCGACGTCTTTGCGACAGGCTTCGCAGAGGACGGCACCGGTAATGCCGCCATAGGCGGTGCGCCCCTGAGCCCAGGATTCATTGATGATGGTGGGCGTGCCATTGCGCACGGCTTGCAGTAGCTGGGTCAGATTCATGTGGGGTTACCTCATAATATTTTGCACGCAAAACAAATGGTTAAAAAATTAAAGCCGTTTCAGCAGGTTGCGCAGCAGAGCACTTTCGCTGTCGGACAGGGGTTCAAGAAAATCGGCATTGGCCTGTGGCATGCGCTGGTAGAGGGTTGTTGCCAGTTGTGCCCCTTTGGCGGTCAGTTGAATCGACAGGGCGCGGCGGTCTTCCGGTTTGGGGGTTCGAGTAATCAGTGTCATTTTTTCCAGCCGATCTAGCACGCCCGTCAGGGTTGCACTGTCGAGCGCGGTGAGCCGGCTCAAATCTCCGGTGCCGATGGATTCGATGCCATTGAGCTGCACCAGCACCTTGGCCTGCACGGCGGTGACACCCAGATCCCCCACCACCGATTTCCAGTAGCGGGTGCCGGCCTGGCTGGCTTTGGCCAGCAGGTGAAAAATACAGTCATCGGGAGATAGCAATTCCATACCCGGATCTTGCCGTAAATTTATTTTGTGTACAAGATAATATCGTGGGCAGATGTCTTCGCCCGGCTCATGCTAAACGTGTTAGCCTCTGCAGCCGATTTGTAATGAGCCATAAAGAAACAGGTTGGTCAGAATGAATGGTTGGTTAAAGCAAGCCTTGATGGGCAGTTGTGTGTTGCTGGTGTTGACGCTGGCAGGGTGTGCCCGGCAGGAGGGCGAGAACAGGGCCGAGAATACGGTGACCCTGTATCCCGCCTCTGCGGTGATTACCCTGGATCGCAAGCTGCCTCGCGCCGAGGCTGTGGCGGTCAAAGGCAAGCAAATCGTGGGCGTTGGGACTCTGGCGTCATTGCGTGAGCAGCTGGCCGGGGCGCAGGTAGAGGTTGACCAACGCTTTGCGGACAAGGTGATTGTGCCGGGCTTTATCAACCAGCACGATCACCCGTGGCTGGCGGCATTGACGCTTGCTACCGATGTGGTATCCATCGAAGACTGGTCTATGCCCGGAGTATTTCATCCCCGGGCGGAAACCCAGCAAGCGTATCGAGCGCGACTGCGGGAGATTGTTGCTACCAAAACGGATCCCGAGCAGGTGATATTTTCCTGGGGGTATCACCGTCTTTGGCATGGCGAGCTCAGTCGCGCCGATCTGGATGTCATCAGTTCAGAGTTTCCCATTGTAATCTGGCAGCGCTCAGCCCATGAGTTTGTTTTCAATAGCCGGGCGCTGGAGTATTTCGACATTACCCCGGCCACTCTTTCTGCCTGGTCACGCTACGCGCAACAGCAAAGCAATATTCAGCGCGGTCATTTCTGGGAGCAGGGCGCACTGGCGTTGGCCCCCATACTGTTCCGGGAGTTGGCCGCCCCGGAGCGCTATCTGCCGGCGCTTGAGATGGTCAAGGCCTACTGGCAGGCGGCCGGTAGCACCTATGTGGTAGAACCGGGTGGTATGGTGAATCGCAATTTGCAGATTATGCAAAACCAGATTTTTGCGCCGGCAGCGACGCCGTTTCATATGGATTACATCGCCGACGGCAAAACCTTCTCGACCCAATTCAGTGGCGAGCAGATGGTACTTGAAACCGAAAAAATGCTGGCCTGGGGTGAGGGCATGAGCCGCTTCTTGCCCAAACAGGTGAAGTTGTTTGCCGACGGTGCCATGTTCAGTCAGTTGATGCAGATGCAGGACGGCTATCTGGATGGTCATCACGGTGAATGGTTGATGCAGCCAAAGCGCTTTAAAAAGGCGTTTGCCGATTACTGGGACGCCGGCTATCAGATTCACGTGCATCAGAACGGCGATCTGGGGTTGGAGCTGTTGCTCGATGTTGTGGCAGAGAATATGCGGCGCAATCCGCGCCCGGATCACCGCACGGTGATTGTTCACTTCGGCTTTTCAACCTCTGATCAGATTCAGCGGATACGGGATCTGGGATTGATAGTGAGTGCCAACCCCTACTATCCGGTGGTGCTGGCAGATCACTACAGTCTGCGCGGTATCGGCCCGGCCAGAGCGCAGCAAATGGTGCGTCTGGGTGAGGTAGCCGATGCCGGTGTGTCTTTCTCGCTGCACTCGGATATGCCGATGGCTCCGGGCAAACCGTTGTTTCTGATGTGGTCAGCGGTCAATCGGGTGACTCAGCAGGGCAATCTGGTGGGGCCCGAGCAGCGGATCTCGGTCGAGCAGGCGCTGCGGGCTGTGACGATCGATGCCGCCTATTCGCTGCAGCAGGAACACAGCATTGGTTCTATTGAGGTTGGCAAGCTGGCCAATCTGACCATTCTCGACGCCGATCCGCTGACGGTGGCGCCCATGGCCATCCGGGATATCAAGGTCTGGGGTACGGTGCACGAAGGCCGGGTGTTTGCCGCCACCGATAAGGTGGCGGAGGTGTCCGTGTGGCGTATCGCCGCCACCTATCTGCAGATGCTGTGGGCGGGGTTGTTCGATTAATCAGTGACAGGGGTCAGGGCGCAGGGGTCAGGGCGCAAAGTGATCCAGATAGGACTGATGGTAAGAGTGCAATTCTTCAACTTTTAACCACTTGGAGCCGGCTGTTTTCAACAGGGTATGGGCGGCCGGCTTGATGGCGTTGATGGCTTCGACCACGCTTCTGCCGAGCTCACTGTCGGTGCAGGCGATGTAGGACGTCTGGTAGGTGGGCACGTCGGTCAGGTGAATCTTGGCGGTCTGGCCCTGCAGTTTCTGAACTCGCTGTTCGTAATTGAACACCCAGGGCATGGCCAGCAGCATCTGCGCCTCATTGTCGGCCAGCATCTTTATCTTTTCCGCCTGATTGCCCAGATGGTGTTGAATCTTTAACTGCTTGGCGTGTTTGGCAAAAATTTTGTCCCGGACCGGGCCGTAAGTCTGATTGGGGGTGATCAGCAGCGTCAGTTCACGACTGTGTGCCAGTATCTCATCCAGAGAGGCTTCACGGACATCCCGCTCCAGGGCCTGATCCAGTGCCGCTTTGCCCTGCAGGCTGGTGTAGATCTGGTAGGTCGGG
The DNA here is from genome assembly GCF_040362265.1 of Candidatus Pelagadaptatus aseana. Lineage (NCBI taxonomy): Bacteria > Pseudomonadati > Pseudomonadota > Gammaproteobacteria > Cellvibrionales > Cellvibrionaceae > Candidatus Pelagadaptatus > Candidatus Pelagadaptatus aseana. Next base: position 192,418 of record NZ_BAABNJ010000001.1, on the reverse strand, counting down.
GTAATGGCAACGGCGTTACTGTAGGCCATAAACGTGGCGCGGTCGGTGTTGTAAAACAGCAGTGAGCACATGTCGACGCCATTGCGCATCTCCGCGATCATTCGTGGGTAGCTGGCGCGGGTTTGGGTGTGCTGAAACTGCGGCAGGTTGTCCTGCAGCTTTTTGAACATCAGATCGCCCAGTCCCTGATCCTGCATGTGTTCCTCGACAAAGAACATCGGCTTGAGGAAGGAGGTGCCCCAAACCGCCACGGGTTTTTGTTGTGGCGTCTCTTGCTGTGGAGCCACTTGCTGTAATTTCTGGGGCTGGTTTGAAGTCTGCGGTGGCTCACTGGCAGCGATGGCTGGAGAGGGGGTTGCCTCATCCTGTGAGCATGCGGTGACAAGCCCGAATATCAGGCTGTAGCAGGTAAGCCTGATCAGGCGATAACAAAGCTTGGTGTATCCCATTGTTCAGTCTTGCGGTCTTGCGGTCTTGCGGTCGGGGTGTTGATTGTAGAGAAATGCGCCAAAGGCCTCAAGCCGGGGCGTTACTTTGGCGCCTGCCCGGACGCATAGGCGGCGAAGTATTCCCGGTAGGCCCGATAATAATCCTGATGTTCTTCGGGCAACAGCCAGCTGGCCATGGCGTCTTTCAGTACTGTGTGGGCTGCCGGGTCGATGTTGTTAATGGTTGCCACTACCTGCCTGCCCAGCGGATTCTTGCTGCACACCAGATAAGAGGCCTGGTAGGCCGGAACATCGGTTAACTCGATTTTCGCGGTGCGGCCATGCAGCCCCAGATTGTCCTGCTCATAATTGAATACCCACGGCATGGCCAGCATCAGTTGAGCGCGATTGGTGGCGACAATCTTCATCATGGCAGGCAGGTCAGTCAGGTGCAGCTGGGTATTGAGTGAATCCTTGTGCTTGGCGAGCAGGTCGTCACGCTTTTTGCCATAGGATTGGTGTGGCGTGATCAGCAGTGACAGGTCCCCGCTTTTGCTCAGCAATTCATCCAGTGGGGCTTGGCTCAGATTGCGGCCAAAGGCTTTGTCGAGTGCGGCTTTGCCCTCAAGGCTGGCGTAAATATGGTAGCTCGGGGTGATCGCCAGTGGGTCGCTGTAGACGGCGAAGTCCTCGCGGGTCTCGTTGTAAAACAGCAGGGCGCAGATGTCGGTGCCCTTCTTCATCTCGGCGATAATGCGGGTGTAATTGGCTTTGGTGTTGACGTGGTTGAATTGGGGCAGCAGCGTTTGCAGGGTCTGAAAAATCAGGTCTCCGGTGCCCTCTCCCTTAAAGGGTTCCTCGCTGATAAACAATGGGGCAAAACCGGGTTTGGCCCAGATGACAGTGGGTTTTTCCTCGCTGCCTTGGCCTGGGGCTTGCCCTGGTATCGCAGTCTGTGTTGTCGCGGCCTGTGTTGGTGAGGACTGGGATGGGAATGAATCAGCGGTTTGTTGAGCGCTGTCATTGACCGCATTGTTGTTGCCATCAGGACTGCAGGCGCTGATCAACAGACTGATCAGTGTCAGGCACAGGACTCGGGTTGTCTGCTGATACAAATCCTTCTCCATTACAGGGCTTCCTTCAGGGCATTATAGGGAAGTCGCGTTTATCTACAATGCGTCCTTGGTCGTGGATGGATTATCGGGTTGGAAAATATTTGTTGTAGGCGCGCTGGTAATTGCCCATTTCTTCGGGTTCCAACCAGGCCGCAGCGGCTTGCTTCAGCAGGGTGTGGGCTGCCGGTTTGATTTGGTCGATGGCATCAACCACCTGTTTGCCTTGCTCGGTTCGGGTGCAGGCAATGGTGTAGCTGTCGTCTGCCGGGACATCGGTCAGTTGCACTTTGGTGACTTTACCGTGCAGCCCGGAGACGTCCTTCTCATAATTAAATACCCAGGGCAGTACCAGCAACATCTGCACCCGGTTGGCTGCCAGCATTTTCATGGTGGCGGATTGGTCACTGAAGTTTCGTTTGATGTTGAGATGGTCGATGTGTTTTGCGATCAGGGCATCTCGCTCAATGCCATAGCTCTGGTTGGGGGTGATCAGCAGCGTCAGGTCACGACTCTTGCCGAGCAGTTCATCAAATGAAGCGGTTTTCAGGTCATAACCATAGGCTCGATCAATCGCCTGCTTGCCTTCGGTACTGAGGTACAGCTGGTAGCTGGGGTTCACAGCAATCGGTTGGCTGAAATAGGCAAACGCCTCGCGTTCTCTTTTGTAAATCATCAGGGCACACATCTCGGTGCCTTTGCGCATCTCGGCAATGATTCTGGCGTAGTTGGCCTTGGTTTGGCTGTGACGAAATTGCGGCAACTTTTGCTGCAATATATCGAACATCAGGTCGCCCGTACCTTGCCCCTGAAAGGGTGGCTGGTGAATAAACAGCGGTGCAAAACCCGGTTTCGCCCAGAGAATGGTGGGTTTTTTGGCGGGTTCTTGGGTGATGGTTGCAGTGTCTGTGTTGTCCGGAGCTGGCGGCTTGTCATCGCAAGCATTCAGCAACAGGGCTGTGGCAGCCAAAAGCAGGTGGCTGAATATACGGTGGTACAACGCGTTCTCCAGATATTTTTATTATTGTTCAGGGGGTAACCCTGCTACCGGAGGGTCATTATAAAGAGCAACGCAGGGAATGACACTGTGCGCTCTGTGACAAATTGTTTTACGATGTAGTACATATGAAATATCATATATATTATTATTTGGTTGTGAGCGCCCCTATGGATCCGGTTCAGTTTTTTAAATGTCTTGCGGATGAGACTCGTCTGCGCAGTTTGTTGTTGATTGAACGCGAGCAGGAGTTGTGTGTTTGTGAGTTGGTCGAGGCCATCGACGATATTCAGCCCAAGATTTCCAGACATCTTGCGCAGTTGCGCAACGGTGGTCTGCTGCGTGATCGGCGTCAGGGGCAGTGGGTGTTTTATCGCATTAACCCGGAGCTGCCGGAGTGGTGCCGCAAAACCATTTATGACGCGGCCTTGGCCAATGCCGCATTTGTGGCCGAAGCGACCGGGCGATTGCAGGATATGGGCAATCGGCCCGAGCGTCTCAGCAATTGTTGTTAATTGAGCAGGAGTTAAGGCAATGGCAATTAAAGTAGGTATCAATGGTTTTGGCCGCATGGGCCGCCTGACTTTTCGAGCGGCTTACGACAATCCGAACATTGAGTTTGTGCAGATCAATGACCCGGCCGCCGATGCGGTGACCATGGCGCACCTGTTGAATTTTGATTCGGTACACGGGCGCTGGAAAAATCAGGCAGAAGCCAGCGGGGCTGACATGGTGATTGCCGGCCAGAAGATTATCTGCACCCAGAATAAAGCCATTGCCGACAGCGATTGGTCGGGCTGCGATCTGGTGATTGAAGCCTCCGGCAAGATGAAAACCAAGGCGCTGTTGCAAGGCTATCTCGATCAGGGCGTGAAGCGGGTTGTCGTCACCGCACCGGTCAAAGAAGAGGGCGTGCTCAATGTGGTGCTGGGCGTCAACGATCATCTGTACGATCCGGAGCAGCATCCGATTGTGACGGCGGCTTCCTGCACCACCAATTGTCTGGCGCCGGCGGTGAAGGTGATCCATGAAAATCTGGGGATCGTTCACGGTTCCATGACCACGATTCACGATATCACCAACACCCAGACCATTCTGGATGCCCCCCATAAGGATTTGCGTCGCGCCCGTGCCTGCGGGGAAAGCCTGATTCCCACCACCACCGGATCGGCTACCGCCATCACCCATATCTTCCCGGAACTGAAGGGGCGCTTGAATGGCCATGCGGTGCGTATTCCACTGGCGAATGCCTCTCTGACTGACTGCGTCTTCGAGGTGTCCCGCGCGACCACGGAAGAGGAAGTCAATCAGCTGTTGAAAACCGCCTCGGAAAATGAGTTGAAAGACATTCTGGGGTATGAAGAGCGACCACTGGTGTCGGTGGATTACCGCACCGATCCACGCTCCAGCATCGTCGATGCCCTGTCGACCATGGTGGTCAATGGCACTCAGGTGAAGCTCTACCTGTGGTATGACAATGAGTGGGGCTACGCCAATCGCACCGCCGAACTGGTGCAACGGGTGGGTTAATTTACCGGCTATTCGTGTTTACAGGCGCCCGTTTGAAGCGGGCTCCGATGTTTGATTGATTATGTTTGCTCAACTTTCCCCCGCCATCCGTCAGTATCTGATTGTTACCGGTAACTACTGGGCGTTTACCCTGACCGATGGCGCATTGCGGATGCTGGTGGTGCTGCACTTTCACGATCTGGGTTACAGCCCACTGCAGATTGCCATGCTGTTTTTGTTTTACGAATTCTTTGGCGTTGTCACCAATCTGGTAGGCGGCTGGCTGGGTGCCCGTATCGGACTCAACAAAACCATGAACATCGGCTTGTTCCTGCAGGTGCTGGCTCTGGCCATGTTGCTGGTGCCTCCGTCTTTGCTGATCGTACCCTGGGTGATGGCGGCTCAGGCCCTGTCGGGCATTGCCAAGGATCTCAATAAGATGAGCGCCAAGAGTTCCATCAAGGCGCTGGTGCCGGAAGGCGCCGATAGCAAGTTGTATCAATGGGTGGCGGTGCTGACCGGATCAAAAAATACCCTGAAAGGGGTCGGTTTCTTTCTGGGTGGTTTGTTGCTGACACTGCTGGGCTTTCGTGGTGCGGTACTGGCCATGCTGATTGGTCTGGCGCTGGTGTGGTTGTTCAGTGTTTGTACTCTGACTGAAGATTTGGGCAAGGCCACATCCAAACCAAAATTCACCGAGATGTTGTCCAAGAGCGGCCCCATCAATTATCTCTCGGCGGCGCGCATGTGCCTGTTCGGAGCCAGAGACGTCTGGTTTGTGGTGGCGCTGCCGGTGTTTATGGCCTCTCAGTTGGGTTGGGATCACTGGACCGTAGGCAGTTTTCTGGCCATCTGGGTCATGGCCTATGGGGTGGTGCAGGGCATAGCCCCCGCCCTCACCGGTGCCGGCCAGCAGGGGCGAACGCCGGGGCGCCATCAGGCGGTCATCTGGGCTGCTGCGCTGGCGCTGGTTCCACTGGCCATCGCTCTGGCCTGTTACTGGGAGTTGCAGGCGCAGCAGGCCTTACTGGCGGGATTACTGGTATTCGGTTTTGTGTTCGCGGTGAATTCATCCCTGCACAGCTTCTTGATTGTGCAGTACGCCGATCGCGATGGCGTGTCACTGGATGTGGGGTTTTACTATATGGCCAATGCCATGGGGCGGTTGCTGGGAACGGTGCTGTCGGGCTGGGTTTATCAGGTCTATGGACTGGAGGCCTGCCTGCTTATTTCCAGTGGTTTGGTGGCCGTGGCGGCGGTGATTTCACTGCGTTTGCCTGAGCAGGCGCCATCATTGCAAGGCGCATAGCCCTGTCATCCTGAAGCGCTTAGCTGACTCAGTCATCCCGAGAAGCGAAGCGCCGAGGGATCTCTGGAATTTCATGAGTTATTGCAGAGATCCTTCCTCGCGGTGCTCGTCAGGATGACAAGCTAACAGGAGCTTCGTGTTCGTCAGGATGACCAGCGAATTGACGGCTTTAGGCGATTACTGCTCAACGTTGTGATAAACGTTCTGGACGTCATCGAGGTCGTTGAGCATATCCAGAAACTTCTCAAACATGGGTTGCGCTTCTTCCGGCATTGCCATGGTGGTTTGCGGTACGTACTGGATTTCCGCCACTTCAAAATCAATCTCGCCAAACTCGTTGTTCAGGGCCTGCTTGGCTTTGAAAAAGTCGGTGTGGGGGGCAAATACGGTGATCATGCCGTCGTCGCTTTCGATGTCGGATACGTCCACGTCTTCCATCATCAGCGCTTCCAGTACCGCCTCTTCGTCGTCGTGCTTGAAGACAAAAATGGCGCTGTGCTCAAACATGTGGCTGACGCTGCCCTGGGTGCCGATTTTGGTTTTGGTCTTGGTAAAGGCCTGACGCACATCGCCAAAGGTGCGGTTGGGGTTGTCGGTCAGGCACTCGATAATGGCCATGCAGTTGCCGGGACCAAAGCCTTCGTAAACCGCCGGAGAGTAGTCTTCGCCGCCGCCACCTTTGGCCTTGTTGAGGGCCTTCTCGATGACGTGACCGGGTACCTGATCTTTCTTGGCGCGTTCAATCATGCCGCGCAGGGCCAGATTGCCCTCGGGTTCAACGCCGCCATTTTTGGCACAGACGTAAATTTCACGGCCGTATTTGCTGTAGACCTTGGCTTTGGCATCCGAGGTTTTGGCCATGGATTCTTTGCGGTTTTGGTAGGCTCTTCCCATTGCGATCTCTGTCCGGTGTTCTTGCAAAAGAAGCAATTTTATCGGGAAGCGCCCGCTCTCGCCAGTCTGTCTGGCCTATTCTTGGAAGATTGGAATCAGGCAAGCAAGGAAGTGCCCCATGCAGAAATTTGTCCTTACCGGGATGCCCCGAACGGGAACCACGGTGTTGTCGGGCGCGCTGTTGCATCATCCCGATGTGCTGTTTTATGGCGAGCTGTTTCATCACAATATCAAGGTCAGGGCGGGAGAAGCTGCCCGCAGGACTCTGGGGGCCGGATGGAAGCTGGATCCGCCCCCGGGGCAGGGCATCAAATGCTGCCCCCCGCAGATGCCGGCGGCAGCTTATCTCAAAGCCTTGTTCGGGCAGCCGACACTGCAGCGGGCGCTGGGTTTTAAGTTGCTGTCTGATCAGGCCACGCGGGGCAGCAACAGCGATGTCTGGGATTGTCTTGTGGCAGACCAACAGGTCAAGTTTATCGAAACCCGGCGCCGTCACTTGTTGCCGGTGATCTGTTCGTTTGTCCGGGCCAGTATGACTCGGTGCTGGCACACCAATAAGGCGCCAGAGGCTGCGGTAACCTTTGTGATAACGGCCGATGAATTCGTGCGCTTGGCGGATCGGTTTCAATATCGCCACCCGGCGCTGGCCAGGCTGGCATCGCAACGGCGTTTGGTTATCGATTATGAAGCTATTGAATCCGACTTCAGCGGCTGCATGGCGCGTCTGTTTCGGTTTCTGGGTGTCACCGTGCCTGATCGGGTGCAGCCGGCACTGAAGAAAATCGCGACACTCAGCCCGGAACAGGAATTGCGCAATTACCGTGAGTTAAAACTGCAGTTCGAGGGCAGTGCTTACGGGAGAATTTTTGAGGACTGGGAAGGCCGTTAACACTTCTTTGTTTTTATTAATTGTTCGATTTGATCCATTTTTGATCGCTCTTTCGTAAAGGGGGCACTGCAACAGCAGTTTGTCTTCCTCACTTAAGGGTATCAATCATGAATTATAAGAAAGGCGGTACACTGGGTATGGCTCTGGCGGCCATGGCATTTTCAACAATGGCGCAGGCCGATGGTCACGGTATGAGTGGCTACTACGTGTCTCTGGGCTACGGGATTGTCGAGCAGGACGATTCCAGTAACGATGGCACATTTACTTCTGATTTTACTACCGGTACAGATACCACCGTGCCAATCGGTCCTGCCTTGATACCGGCAGGTTCTCCTGTTGGTTGGGAGACAGAATTTGACCAAGGTGATAATTACTCCCTCGCGTTTGGCAAGCGCTTTGGTCAGTGGCGCCTTGAATTGGCCTACGTAAGTTCCAGCACCGATGTGGATTCCCACGCTGGCGTGAATGCGGCGGGTCTGGCTCTCGATGGTGTGGACGCCGCCATTTTGATTACCGGGGCAACGGATTTGGGTATTACCACCGGCGCTTTGGTGTCCGATGGTCAGGGCAGTATCGAATCCGATACCTGGATGGTGAGCGCCTATTACGATTTCGATCTGGGTTGGCCGGTCACCCCGTTTGTGGGTTTGGGATTCGGGACCAGTGATGTGGATGTGGACTACAGCCCGTCGAATACGGTCATTATCGATGACGACGATACCGTTACGGTTTACCAGATCGTGCTGGGCCTGAGCTACGCCATCACCGATCAGTGGCACGTGCAGTTCAATTACACCCAGTGGAACAGCGACGACGTTGAGGTGGATGCCACTCTGCTGCCCGCCAGTTTTGATATTGAAAACGACAGCGATCGCTACAATCTGGGCCTGACTTACAACTTCTGATCCAGATCGCAGGGTGTCGGCATCCACGCCGCCGACGCCCTGTTATTGCAGCCTGTTTGCTCCAGCCTGCTTCAGTAATCCGCCGGTGGTGTTGCCCGTCCCCGATCTGGCCACCAGAAGGGTTTCTGCTGCACGGTGCATTTGCGCACCTTGCGGTTCCAGCGCAGCTCCTTCTGATAATAAATCTCGGCGAAAATGTCCTTGTCGATGTGACTGCCTTTGACCATCGCCAGAGCAATATTGGCTTTGGTTACTGGTGAATTGAGTGCCGAAGTTACGTAACCAATTTCCGTTTTACAGATTTTCTCTGCGTAGAGGATGGCGTTCTCCGCCACTTTTTCGCCGGGAATGTCGAGCTTGAGCAGGCGCCAGGGGGAGCCCTGCTGCTTTTCTTTGATCAGTGCTTCGCGACCATTGAAGTGGGGCTTTTTCAGGTTAACCATCCAGTCCAGACTCAGCTCGAATGGCGAGTGATCGTGATCGAGGTTAACCGTGTGCAGGGCGCCGTGAAATTCCACCTCGGGCAGAATAAAGCCGGCTTCGATGCGGGCCATATCCAGCGACTCTTCGCCATAGGGGTGCAAGCCGTAGGGCTCGCCGCGGGCGAACAGTTGATCCCACAGCAGCAGCGCGTGCTCCGGAGCAATCCAGAGTTCGTAACCCAGATCGCCGGTGAAGCCGGTGCGGGAAATGGTCAGTTGGGTGACGGGGTTATCAGCCGGGAAGGCAAACTGGCCAATCTCGAAGGGGGTGAGATTTTCCACTCCAGCCAGCTGCAGGGCTTTCAGTAGCGCACAGGAGGTCGGGCCCTGCAGGGCCAGTCCGGCGATCTCCTCGGTCTCTTCATGGACGCTGATGGCGGTAAAGCCTTCACAGGCAAGCATTAACCAGTCCAGTGCCGGTTCGGCGCACATCAAAATAAAGTCATTCTGGGCAAATCTGAATATAGTGCCGTCATCGATCACCTTGCCGCGATCATCGCACCAGACGTTGTAGGCGACTTTGTTAATCCCCTGCTTGCTGACGTCCCGGGTCACCATGCGGTTGAGCATGGCTTCGGCATCATCGCCCCGGATACGGTATTTGCACATGGGACTGACGTCGTAAACCCCACAGCTGTTGCGGGTGGTGAAATATTCGGTGTAGGCGTCTTTGTAAAACAGGGCGTTGGCGTAACCGTTCCAGTCACCCCATTGCTCTGCTTCATTGAATGGCGCCAAGCGCGGATAAAATGGGGATTTCAACAGGCCTGGCGTCGTGTGGGTGGTTTTCACGTTCATGGTGTTGCTGCCCCTTTGCCGGTGTTCAATATCTGCTGCGCGCAGTTGTGCCCGGCCGCGCCCATAATGCCGCCGCCGGGGTGAGAACCAGCCCCGCAGAGGTAAAACCCGGTCACCGGTGTAGTGTATTGGGACGCGCCATAGGTGGGGCGATTGACCCACCATTGGTCAATACAGAATTCGCCGTGATGCCAGTGGCCGCCATCCACCCGATACTCCTGTTCAAGGTCTTTGGGGGTGAGCAATTCGGCGCTGACAATCGATTCCCGAATGGTGGGTGCGTATTGCTGCAAGGTATTGAGTAACGATTCCAGTACCCGGGGCTTGTGCTCTTCCCAGCCACCCTTGATGTCATAGGGCAGATATTGCACGTGAGCCGACAGCAGGTGGTGTCCGGTGGGTGCCAGAGACGGGTCCTGCAGGGTTGGGATCACAATTTCCATGGCCAGCTGATCACTGACCTCGCCGTATTTGGCCTGATCAAAAGCGCTCTCTATATACTCGCGACTGGGGGCGATCAACAAACGGCCATTGGCGTTGTTGAGCTGGTTGAAATGGGGCAGGTTTTTTAACCCCAAATGCAGTTTGCCCACCATGCCACGATTGCGGTTGCGACGAATTCGATGCGCAAACTGGATGGGCAGATGTCGCGCGCCAAGCAGTTTGAAGAAGCTGGTTTTGGGGTCGGCATTGGAGACAATATGATGGGCCTTATAGGTTCGGCCATCGTCCAGTTCGACGCCGACAGCGGTTTGATCCTGCATCAGAACACGTTTTACGCTGGCGTTGCACAAGATCTCTGCGCCGGCGGCTTGTGCCGATTGCTCCATGGCCCGAATCAACGAATTGGCACCGCCGGGAAAGAGGGTGACCGCGCCGGTGTGATAGCGATTGTTGCCAGCCAGATCGCCGGAGAGTTTCAGTAGTTGATTCAGTACCGCATTGTTGGGTGAGCGGGGTGCGAGTTTATTGCCGATCACAAAATCCCAGCTGAGGGCGGCCTTGAGCAGGTCGCTGTCAAAAAACTCATCGGTCAGGTCCTGAGCCGGCAGAGCAATCATGCGCATAAATTCGGCCATATCTTGCTTGCCCAGCAATCTCAGATTCAAGCCAAACTGGCCCAGTGACAGGGTGTCGGCCCAGTTGCCCGAACCAATACGGGGCGGGCTCTTATACCAGAAGGGCTCAATGGCTTTGGCAAAGCGATTCAGCAATCGGGTGAATTCACCGTAGGCCAGAGTGTCTGCATCGGATGCGCCGCACAGTTGATCTGCGGTGATGGTGATGTGCTTGCCGTCGGGGTTCAGGGCAACGGTGGGCAGTGTGGTATCGGGTAGGCGGAAGCCGAAATCGGTGAGTTTGAGATCATCAACCAGTTTCTTCTGCAGCTGCGGCAGGCTGTGAGGTACGGCGCACTGAAAGCCGCCATCGAGTTGGCGGCTGGCTGCAAGCCCTCCGGTTTGTGCTGCCGCTTCGAGTACCAGTACCCGCTTGCCGGCACGGGCCAGATAATTGGCGCACACCAGACCATTGTGGCCGGCACCGATAATAATGACGTCATGGCTAGCTGAAATATCAGTCATCGACAAATTCCTCTGGCACTACGGCGGCGCCGTTGACTTTGCTGCGTTTTAAATCGAGCAGGATTTCCCGCGCGGAGTTGGCACCACAAGCCGAGGAGACGCCGCCCCCCGGGTGTGTAGCCGAACCGCACAGGTACATGCCCTGAATCGGGCCACGGTACTGGGCGTAACCGGGGAAGGGGCGATTAAACAGCAGTTGGTCGATGGTCAGTTCTCCCTGAAAAATATTGCCTTCGGTAAGGCCCACTTCGCTTTCCAGCTCGGCCGGGGTGCGCACTTCAACGTGGGCGATCAGGTCTTCAAAGTCCGGGCTATGTTCCGCGATGGTGTCGATCACGCTTTTGGCAAAGGCGTCTTTTTTGTTCTGATCCCAGCCGCCCTCAACGTCCGCCGGGCAGTACTGGACAAACGTGGAGACAAAGTAATGGCCCGGGGCCGCCAGAGTCGGATCCCAGATGGATGACTGGGTCAGCTCGACAAAGGGTTTGCGTGACCAGCGTTTATTTTTCCAGTCGTCGTAACCGCGCTCCATGGCTTCAAGTGATTCAACAAACTGCAGCGACCCTTTGGTCAGTTCGCTGTTCTGGGGCAGGGCCGGAAAGGTGGGACGGCCGGTAAGGGCAAAATTGAGCTTTCCTGAAGAGCCGCGAATTTTAAAGTTTTCCGCTTTTTTGCGCAGCTTGGCGGGAATGTCTTTGGCGTCGACAATTTTGGTGAAGGTGCGCTTGGGGTCGAGGTTGGAAACCACAATGTCGGCGTGGATTTCATCGCCGTTGGTCAGTGTTACGCCATAGGTCCTGTTATTGCGCACCAGCAGTTGTGCCACTTCGGCGTTTGTTTTTATCTTGCCACCAAAGTCCTGCAGGGCGCCGGCAATGGCGTTGGAAATAGCCCCCATGCCGCCGCGGGCCAGCCCCCAGGTGCCAACGCTACCATCCACATCACCCATGACATGGTGCAGCAAAACGTAAGCGGTGCCCGGTGAATAGACTCCCAGAGCGGTACCGATGATGCTGGCTGAAGCCAATCCGGCCTTCAGCAAGTCGCTCTCAAAATATTCGTCGAGGAAATCGGCCGCACTCATGGTCAGAAACCGGATAAATTCGTAGATGGTTTCTTCGCCCATATCCAGAAACTTGCGACCCATGTAAATCATTTCTTTGATGTCGCGGGGTTTGAATGAGGTCGGGTCGGGGGGCGTGCGCAGCAGAAAGTAGCGGATCAGTTTGCAGTAGCGCATCAGATCCCGGTGGTAGCGGACGTAGGCATCGGCATCCCGTGGCGAGTGGCGCTTGATGTCGCGATAGGTCATGGCCTCGTTGGTGTATTCGGCCAGATAACTGCCATTGGCACCAAGGAAGGTGGTGCTGCCGTAAGGCACAATCATCAGCCCGTATTTACTGAGGTTGAGGTCGCGATGAATGGACTGGCGCAACAGGGTGCAAACGTAAGAGCAATTGGAGTAAATCCAGCCCGGGTGCAATTCGCGGCTGACTGCAGCGCCACCGATGTAATCGTTTTTTTCCAGTACCAGAACGTTCAATCCGGCCTTGGCCAGATAGGCGGCATTGGTCAGGCCGTTGTGGCCTGCACCAATGACAATGGCGTCGTATTTTGGGGTCATAGTCAGTATTGGTTTGTGCCCGAAGGCGGTGGCCATCAGCTTAAACAATCTGTGGTGGCAAATTCAGGGGGAAAAACGGACAATGGGGGATAATTTCGGACAGTGACGAGAGTGAGCGTTGAAACAGAATGTGTTGCAGTACTCCACGCCTTCCTGGCACAGCTTTGAGTTACAAAAGCTGTTGCTGCGTTTGCAGCGGGAGCAGGGGGTGGCTGTTGAAACGGTGTTGCAGGGTACCGGTGTTGATCAGCAATTTCTTGAAGACCCGACCCGTTGCGTCACGGTGGAGCAGGAACTGGCCGTATATATCCGCATAGCCAATCTCAATCGCGACCCGCTGTTCGCCTTTCATCATGGTCGTTCGATGGGCTTGAGTCAGTGGGGGTTACTGGGGCAGGCGATGCTCAGTAGTCAGACGGTGCTGGACGCACTGCGATTGTTTACCCGCTTTGTCGGCTTGTTCAGTTGGCAAATGCAGGTATCACTTCAAGCTCTGGACCATGGTGGTTATGCACTGACCCTGTTACCCACGCCGGTGGATGAAACAACGCAGCAGTTTGAGGTGGAGAGCAGTTTTGCGGCATTGCACACCCTGTTGGAAGACATTCTGGTTGATCGGGTGACCTTTCAGGCACTGGCATTCGCAACGCCTGTCTTTATTGAAGTCCTGCATTACTTCGAAGGGGCAGTCTGTTGTGATGTGGCAGAGCGGGCCGGTGCCAATCGTGTCGAGTTTGCGGCGGCCTTGGTTCAGCGACCTTTGCCCTACGCCGACCCGGAGCATCTGGCGCTGCTCGAAGCCCTTTGCAGAAAACACTTGCGGCAGTTGGCTCAGGAGCAGGATTTACTGGGGGCGGTAAACGGCTATTTGAACAGTTGTGAGCAGCTACCTTCCATTGAGGCGGTTGCGTCTCACTTCAGTATGTCATCCAGAACCCTGCGTCGCCGGTTGACGGCTCTGGGCTGCAATTTCCAGCACCTGCTCGATGATCATCGCTATGGTCTGGCCCGGGAATTTCTTCAGGACGAAACCATGAGTCTTGAGGCGGTAGCCAAGGCCCTCAGTTACAGTGATGTGCGCAGTTTTCGCCAGGCTTTCAAGCGCTGGTCCGGTATGGCGCCGGGACAATTTCGCTCGAGTGGATCCAGTTGAGCCTGGCTATTTGCTGACTCATTTATTTGTTCAGGCTGTCGGCTATTTGTTCAGGCTGTCGGCACCCACCAGCATGGCGTCAATCAGATTGCGGGCGTCGAACTTTTCCAGGGCCTCATTGGCGCCCACCTGATGGGCCTGTCCCACGCTGATTTCGCTCGACAGCGATGTGTGCAGAATAATGTAGGCGTCTTTTAAAGTCGTATCGTTGCGCACTTCGAAGGTCAGCTCGTAGCCATCCAGACCGGGCATTTCAATGTCGCTCACTAACAGATCGATGGGTTCTCCCCACTTGGCTTTTTCGCGCATGATTTCCAGTGCATGACTGCCGTTGTCGGTGACCTCGAAGGGGATGTTGAGGTGGCTGAGGACATCGGTCAGTTGTTTGCGGGCGGTCACGGAATCATCCACCACCAGAATCTTGAGGGGCTTGAGCTTTTCCCTTTCGATGTCGGTGATGGCCACATCCAGATGATTGGTGTCACCGGAATACACCATGCTCAACAGCAACTCCACGTCCATCAGTTGAATGATCTCACCATTGACTTCGGTGGTGCCGGTGATAAACACCTGACCGCCCAGGCTTTTGGGTGGGGATTGAATGTGTTTCCAGTCGGCATCGACAATGCGCTCAATGCCATCCACCAGAAAGCCCACGGTCTTGCGCTGACAATCGGTAACCAGAATATAGGAATCCTTGAGTCGATCTTCGGGTATTGCGCCGTAACCAATGATGGCGGCCATATCCAGAATCGGCAGGGTCTGGCCCCGGATATTGACCGCGCCAACCACGCCCGCAGGGGAATTGATCATCGACGTCACCGGTTGATAGGGAACCAGTTCCCTGATTTTCAGTGTGCCCAGTGCAAATGGGTGGCCGTTGTGCAGTTTAAACAGCAGTAAGCCCTGAGAATGTGATGCCTTGGATGTCACGTGAATTCCTGATTTATCGTTAAAGCCCTACATTATATCGGTTATCCGGTTACGTTCTTAAGTCACAACAGGGTCAATTTTTGTTTGGTTAATTAGGATGTCATTGCTATTGTGATCTAAAAATTTAATGACAGAGATTGAGTCGTGATTACCCTGAAGCAATTGCACTACGCATTGGCCGTAGAAAAAACACTGCACTTTAAAAAAGCGGCAGAGAATTGTTTTGTCAGCCAGTCGGCCCTCAGTACCGCACTGAATGAGCTGGAAAAGCAGTTGGGTGTTCAGCTGTTTGAACGGGACAACAAAAAGGTGCTGGTAACGCCCCTGGGGCGTCAGATTTTGCAACAGGCCCGAACCATCATGTTGCAGGTAGACGATCTGCAAAACCTCGCCAAGAGTGGTGAAAGCCCGCTGGGCTATCCCATGGACATCGGCATTATCCCTACCATTGGTCCCTATCTGTTGCCCAAAATTTTACCGGCCATTAACCAGCAGTATCCGGAGTTTCAGCTCAATGTGGTGGAAGAGCAATCCCATGTGCTGGTGGATATGGTTCGGCGTGGCGAAATCGATACTGCGATTCTGGCGTTGCCCTATCCCTGTGAGGGACTGTTGTCGTTTGAATTCTGGCAGGAAGATTTTTACTGGGTGGCTCACAGCAGCAATCAGCAGGCGGGGCAAGCCGAAATTGCCAGCAAGGAGCTGGATCAGGCCAGTCTGATGCTGCTTAAAGAGGGGCATTGTCTCAAGGATCACATTCTCGATGCCTGTAAGTTCGAGCAGGCTCAAAGTGCCAATCACGGCTTTGGCGCCACCAGTCTCAACACCCTGATCCAGATGGTGAAAGGTCAGTTGGGCACCACGCTGGTACCGGCCATGGCGCTGGAACAGCTGATTGCCGAAAACGATCAGTTGCGTGCCGTGCATCTGAGTGAACCCGGCCCTCACCGCCGCATCGCGTTTCTGGTCAGGCCCAATTATTCCCGTGTAGATGCCTTGCAGCTGCTGCAGCAGCTTTGTCGAGAGGCGCTAATTGAAAGCTGATGTCTGATGGTGCCTTCATTATGTGCTATACCCAATGAGCTTGGGTTATTTGGGTCGGAGTGACTGACGCCTTTGTCGTTGTCTGGCTGTTGGGTAGCGCCCTGCTTGGCGGCTGAAGACGATTTTTCAGCGCGCGCAAACCCGCAACGTTTTTTTTCGTAAAGTCACAAACTTTCACACAAAGTACACATCCAAAGTTGCCCGTAGCGTTAATACTGCACTCACAAGTTGGTGATCTAGAACCGGCTGAATAGAAGTAAGTATTACGGTAGTAAATTCATTTTTAGAAGTACTAACAGGGAATCTTTACGATGAAAAATAATCTCCTCAAGCGCTCATTGCTGAGTGCCAGTATTTTTGCTCTGTCGGCCGCCGCCATGGCGACGACGAACCCATCCAAGCCAAACGTTCTCGCCATCTGGGGTGATGACATCGGTATGGATAACCTCAGTGCCTACACCATGGGTCAGGCCGGCCACTGGACGCCGAACATCGACCGCATCGCCAAAGAAGGCGCCATCTTTACCGATTACTACGGTGAAAACTCCTGTACCGCGGGTCGTGCCGCGTTTATTACCGGTCAGCACCCCCATGCGTACCGGTCTGACCAAAGTGGGTATGCCGGGTGCCAAAGAAGGTATGCGCGAGCGCGATGTGACCTTGGCCGGTCTGTTGAAAGACAAGGGCTATATGACGGCCCAGTTCGGTAAAAACCACTTTGGTGATCAGGACGAGCATCTGCCAACCAACCACGGTTTCGATGAGTTCTTTGGCAACCTCTACCACTTGAACGCCGAGGAAGAGCCGGAAAACAGAGACTATGACAGCTTTATGGCTGGCGGTTTGAAAGAGCGTTTTGCGCCCCGCGGTGTTATTAAGTCGACGGCTGATGGCAAAATTGAGGACACCGGTCCTCTGACCAAGAAGCGTATGGAGACGGTGGATGAAGAGTTCCTGTCTGCGTCCCTGAAATTTATCGATAAGGCCCACGCCGCCAAGAAACCTTTCTTTGTCTGGTTTAACGCCTCACGCATGCACGTCTGGACCCACCTGAAGCCTGAAAGCGAAGGTCTGTCTGTACGCGGTGGTCTCTACGGTGACGGTCTGGTTGAGCACGATGGCCACGTCGGTCAGCTGCTGGATAAACTGGACGATCTGAAAATTGCCGATAACACCATTGTGCTGTATTCCACCGATAACGGTGCCGAGAAGTTCTCCTGGCCTGATGGCGGTACTTCACGCTACAAAGGTGAGAAAAACACAACCTGGGACGGTGGTTTCCGCGTACCGGCCATGGTTCGCTACCCAGCCAAGATCCCAGCGGGTCAGGTGGTTAACGAGCTGACTGCACACAATGACTGGGTACCTACTATTCTGGCAGCGACTGGCGATACCAAAGTCAAAGCCAAGTTGAAAAAAGGTACTACCATCAATGGTCGCAAGTACAAAAACCATCTGGATGGTTATAACCTGCTGCCACACCTGGTGAAAGGTAAGAACACTACCGCCGACAACAACCCCGATTGGCCGCGTGAAACTTACATTTACGCCACCGACAGCGGTGATGTAGCGGCTCTTCGTTACAATGACTGGAAGTTCCTGTTCATGGAGCAGAAGTGTGAAGGTCTGGAAGTGTGGGCTTGTCAGTTGCAACCACGTCGTATGCCGCTGATTACCAACCTGCGTCAGGATCCATACGAAATTGCTCACGAAGAATCTGGTCAGTTTGATCGCTGGTTCGTGGATCGCATGTACATGTTTGGCCCTGCGGTAATGAAGTCCATGGAATTCCTGAATACCTTCAAAGAATTCCCGCCAACTCAGGCGCCTGGCTCCTGGTCTTTGGATGATGCTGTAGAGCAAATGCAAATCTGGCAAAACACTACTTACAAGTAAGAGTAAGTAAACACGAAAAAGAGTCGCAATAGCGGCTCTTTTTTTTGGGTAAACAACTATGCTGATGCGTAATATCTCTAAACAAAACAACCACACACATAAAACAGATGAGGCCGGACAATGCTTCAAAAAACCGTAACATGGATGGGGGCTTTGACGCTGGGTGCGTCATTGAGTTTTACCACCTTGGCCGAAACGGCCAAGCAGACCGCAGAAGCCACGGTGTTCTCCGATGCGCAGATCAAACAGTTGATGCAACAGATGGTGCGGGTCGAGTCGGGCACCTTTACCATGGGGTCCGATGAAGAGCAGGCCCACGCTCGGGAAAAGCCGGCCCATCAGGTGACTCTGGACAGCTTTTATATCGGCAAGACCGAAGTGACTCAGCAGTTGTTTGAGCGGGTGATGGGCTGGAACGTCAGTTACCATCCCTGTGCGGAGTGCCCGGTCAATAACATCAGTTGGATGAATATTCACGCCTTTCTGAACAAGCTCAATCAGGCAACCGGCAAGAATTTTCGACTTCCCACCGAGGCCGAGTGGGCTTTCGCCGCCAAAGGTGGCAACCAGTCTCGGGGCTATGCCTACAGTGGTTCGGACAATATTGACGAAGTGGCCTGGTACGCCGGTAACGCCGATCGCAAATCCCACCCGGTGGGGCTGAAAAAACCCAATGAATTGGGCCTTTACGATATGATGGGCAATCTGTGGGAGTTTTGTCTCGACGATATGAATCAGCGCCTATACAGTAACCAACCCCGAGTAAATCCGATGTTCGATGCCGGTAAGCCCGTGAAAGCCAAAGCCATGAAAGTGACTCGAGGCGGTGGCTACGAATTTGACGCGGAAGAATCCAAGATTTATCGCCGCGACGGCGCGACCAGTAATGTCCGCATGCCGGATATCGGTTTTCGACTTGCAATGGATGCTGAGCAAGTACAAGAGGATGCAGAATAAAAATGAATTTACCCAGAGTCCTGTTTTTCATCAGTTTGTTATTTGCGCCACTGAGCCTGCAAGCCAGTGAACTCAAGTATATGGGCACGGAAAGCTGTGCCGGGTGTCACGAGCAGGAGTATAAGCTCTGGCAGGGTTCCCATCACGATATGTCCATGCGCCATGCTCGCGAGGATGCCGTGCAGGGTGACTTTGATAACGTCGAGTTTGATTTTAACGGTGAGGCCAATCGCTTTTATCGTCAGGGTAAAGAGTACTGGGTCAATATCAAAGGTCCGACCGGTCAGTTCAACGATTATCAAATCAAATACACCTTCGGCTATACGCCATTGCAGCAGTATATGGTGGAGTTTGAGGATGGTCGGGTGCAGTTGATCCCCTTTGCCTGGGACTCGCGCCCGCAAGCCGAAGGCGGTCAGCGCTGGTTCCATCTGTATCCGGAATTTACCGACAGCCGCGAAGAATTTTTCTGGACCAACACCGGTCAGAACTGGAACTACATGTGCGCCGATTGCCACTCCACCAATCTGGAAAAAAATTACGATTTAAACACCAATACTTACAACACCACCTTTAGCGAGATCAATGTTGGCTGTGAGGCTTGCCACGGTCCGGCCAGTGGCCATATGGATTGGCTCAATAATAAAGACGGCGCCCTGCCGCACAAGGGCTTCGATCGCACGCTGGCCAAGGCGGTAAACAACTGGCTGGCCAAAGAGGGGCAAAGCACCCTGTCACCGGAAAAAATTGAACACACCCAGCAGACTCAGGTATGTGCCCAGTGCCACAGCCGGCATGTGCAGATCAGTGAAAAGGATCACGTCAAAAGCGATGCCTTTGGCGACCGCTATATGCTGAGTCTGATCAATCGCGATCTGTATCACGCCGACGGCCAGATCTACGACGAGGTGTTTGTCTATGGTTCGTTCTTACAGAGCAAGATGAGCCGCAGTGGTGTGACCTGCACCAATTGCCACAACCCCCATTCCAATGAGCTGATCATTCCCATTGAGTCGGTGTGCCTGCAGTGTCATCAGGCGGATCAATACGCGGTTAAAGACCATCACCAGCATCCGCTGGACAGTGCCGGGGCCCAGTGTGTTAGCTGTCATATGCCGGCGACCACCTACATGCAGGTGGACCCGCGCCGCGACCACGGTTGGCACGTGCCAAGGCCGGATATGTCGCAACAGTTGGGTACCCCCGATACCTGCCTGAGTTGTCATCAAGACAAGGATTCCCAGTGGAGTTCCGCTCAAGTTGCGCAATGGCATCCGGATTCAGAAATCCGCGAGGAGAAACATTTTGCGCCGGTATTCTCGGCGATTGATGCCGGCTATATGCAGGCTGCCAGTGCGCTGTCCCATGTGGCGCAAAATAAACTCAATGCGCCGATCATCAGAGCCTCGGCGATTGAGCGAATGACACCCTTGTCGGACAACAACAGCCTGGTGGCCATTGCCCGAGGAGCCAAAGACCCCGATGAATTTATTCGTCTGGCGGCGGCCCGCGGTGGCGCCGGTCTGGGTTTGAATGAGCGCTGGCGGGTATTGTCGCCGCTGCTGCAAGACAAGGTGCTGGCCGTCAGAATGGAAGCGGCCGTTACTCTGGCATCCCTGTGGCCGCAGTTATCTGCCGAGCAGCAGGCGCAATTGCAGCCTGCGCTGGACGAGTATCTGTTGGCGCAGGAGTTTAACTACGATCGCGGTTTCTCCCACAACAATATTGGTACCGTTCACGCCTATCAGGGTAACGATGCCAAGGCGATTGAGGCCTTTAAAACGGCGATTAAGATTGAGCCCAATTCGTCTCAGGCCTATATGAATCTGGCGGAATTGTATCGCCGTGGTGGAGGCTCTGAAGATCAGGTGGTGGAGGTGTTGACCCAGGGGGCTCGGGCTGTCGTGCGCAACTCTGCCATCTATTACCGTCTGGGGCTGGCCAATATTCGGGCGGCCAAAACCAGCGATGCGGTAGCCAGCTTTGCCAACGCCATCAAAGGCGATCCCAACAATGCTCAGTATCACTATGTGATGGGGCTGACGCTGGAGAAGAGCGATACCGGCAAGGCCATGAAATCCCTGCGTCAGGCCTACGACCTTGGCGGCGATCCACGCCACCTGTTTGCTCTGTGTGATATGCAGGTGCGCTATCAGGCTTTTAATGCCGCTCAGTGCATCAATGAATTGAGTGCAGTGGCACCGCCAGAGGTGGTGGATCGACTCAGATCACAATTGTCCGCCGGGCAGGGCGGACAATAAATTTATTCTGATCAGGTTTCAGTGGCCGGCAGTTCATTGGCCATGGCAATAATCGCTTGTGCCAGAGCCTGATCGGACGCAAACAGCACCCCCTGATGATTCATAAAGGTTGAGTCGGGGCGATTCAGATCCAGTGGCTGACCGACCATATTGCTCACCCAGCCGCCGGCTTCGTTGATCAGGCAGGCGCTGGCTGCAAAGTCCCACAAGCTGCCACCACCTTCCTGTTGTTTTGCTGTCTTGAAATAACAGGCCAGCGGGTAATCCAGAATCTGGCAGGCATTTTGTACCGCGCCAGCGCCACAGTGAAGGTTGATCTCGCCAGCGCCGAGATCACGGGCAATGCTTGCCATTTGGCGCATGATCAGCGGGTAATGGCTGTGACTCTTGAAACTGTTGTCGGCAAACAGGTGCAGGGTACTTGCCAGATGTTTGGGGGCAGTGGGGATGGGTTCTGCATTCTTTTCGATACCACGGCCCTCAATGGCGGTAAAGAGATCGGCCGTTACCGGGTCGTAGACTACGCCCACAACCGGCTTGCCGTCTCTGGCGACCAGAGCAATGGCGACCGCGTAGCCGGCTCGGCCCTGCACAAACGGCAAGGTGCCGTCCAGCGGATCAACACACCAGAAATAGGTTGCCTCAAAACGGTCGCGGATGCCTTCTTGGCAGGCGTCGAGATTTTCTTCGGTCAGTAATCCCAGATCGAACTGGCGACAGGAGGGCAGCAAATGTTGTCGGATCAGCTGGTCGCAGTGGCGATCCACCTCGGTCACGATTTGAGAGGCCTTGCTCGAGCCGGTATTTTTGTGCTCGGTCATCAGTGTTTGCCGATCAACACTGGCAATGTACTCGCCCGCCTCCATTGCCGCGATTGCGGCAATCTGGCACAGGCTGCTGAGTTGTGACTGGGTCAGAATCATAAGGATGTGTTCACGGCGCTGACGTCAGGCGTTCAATGACGCGCCGGGTGAGCTTTTCACTGTAGCTGTTGAGCTTCCAGTGCCCGGGGCTCCAGCCTTTTAAAAATCGATGAAAGTCGGCCCAGGACACATCGAACAGTGAGCGCCATTCCCGCTCTACAGCGGTGGCATCCAGCTTCGGTTGTCTGACCTCCAGAGCCTCATGCAGCTGTTCAAAATAATAGTTGAGCAGAGGTTGTTCCAGCTGCTCGCATTGCTCCTCGTGCAGGCAGCTGCCCAGAAAGTAGGCCACGTCTTTGATGCCGCAGCCGCCGCCAACGTACTGAAAATCCACTGCTGCCACCGCGGTTGCCGAAAAGCAAAAGTTGGCGAGCTTGGCGTCACCGTGAATCAGAGTTTGAAAGCGAGCCTGATTCAGGGTTTGATCAATTTTGCTGGCGGCCTGTTGCAGTTCTTTATCCGTCAGGGCTGCCAGTTCATCGGGGCGGGTATCCAGATGCCAGTAGCTGCCACAGTGCCAGAGCCCCTCTGGGGGAGTTGCCATAAAGGTGGCGTGAAACCAAGCCAACCAGCTCAAACACTGCTGGATATCTGCCATGCTGGCATTTTCTTTGACTTGGGTAAAACCTGACAGATGCAAATCCGTCAGCAATAAAAAAGTTTCCTGATCGCTCTCATGCACACTCAGGCACTGTGGCACCGGGCAGTGTCGATCGCACTGTTGCGCGTAGCGTTGATACCAGTGGGCCTCCACCTGATAGGATTTGAGTTTGCGTTGGTGCGAAAGGTTGGTGTTCCAGCCTCTGGGGTGCTGATCGCCATCGGGCAATTGAATGAGTTTGAGTATCACCGATGGCAGCTCGCCTCCGGTCATGCGCAGACGCATCAGGCTGCCGTAATTACTCCACAGGGGTTGGATTTGTTCCGCGCGTCCGATGGCTTCGGCGCCGGTGATCTGACAAATCGTGTGTTGCAGTTTTTTATCCATACGCGATCTTAGCATTATTCAACCGGGGTTATGCTGCCTGCGGGTGTGACTGCATAGGGCTGATAAGTCGTTGACTCAGGGGAATAAAGATTTAAATGGCATTTGGCCGGGGAGGGGGTTTCACAACGTCGCCATTTTTGTTAAAAAACGATCATATCTAAAATAATAAACAGGTTAATGACATGAAGGCTGCCCGAAAGCTACCGATGTTATTGGCAGCTTCGTTTGCAACGGCGCTGTCTTTGACTTTTTTTACATCAGCGGCATCCGCCGAATCCCTCAAGTTTTTGAGCTGGCAGGACTACATCGATCCGGAATTGGTCGAGAAGTTTGAAGAGCAGGCCGGAATCGATATTGTCACCCAGCAGTATATTTCCAACGAGCAGCGCGACAGCATGATTACCGAAAGTCGCGGTGAGGGCCTCGATATCATTCTTCTCAACGGTCTGGTGCTGGAAAAGTTTGTGCGCAAGGGCTGGCTGGCGGCCTTGCCCGATGGCTACACCGGCGAGTTGTCCATGATCGACAAACAGTGGTGGCAGGCGTATCAGGCGGCTGAGTGGTACGCGGTACCTTACTTCTGGGGGACGCTGGGTATTGTCTATCGCAGTGATCTGGTGGATCGCCCCATCAACAGTTGGGGGCAGTTGTTGCAGCCATCAAGCTCTTTGCGCGGCAAGGTGTCGGTGCTCGATTCCTATCGCGAAACTCTGGGTATGGCTCTGAAGGCCAAAAAGTATTCCCTTAATACCCGACGCAGTGCCGAGATGGATGATGCGCTGGGTTTGCTGGAGAATCATTTTGCTGATTATCAGAGTCACCCACCGATGGATTCGCTGACAACCTCCAAGCTGATTTCCGGTAATTTGCACGCGGCCATGATGTACAGCGGCAGTGCTCTGACTCTGCAGCGCCTGGATACGCGCATCAAATACGTGGTGCCGAAAGAAGGCGGCAGCATCTGGGTGGATTATCTGGTGGTGTCTGCCAAGTCCAAAAACAAGCAGGCGGCCTGGGACTTTATCAAATTCCTGAATGAGCCCGAGAACGCCACACAGCTGGCCTATTACCTCTACTATGCCACCACCAATAACGGTGCCAAAGCCATGCTGGATGATCGGTTCCTGAGTAATAAAACCATCTACCCGGAGAAACAGGCGCTGGCCAAATCAGAAATTCTGCGTCCCATGCTGTCACGTCACAAGCGCGATCTGGAATCCCGTTTCAACGACATCAAGGCGCCCGCCGCCAATTGATTACTGCTGCCCTGATCTACCGGATCACGGTGCCTCTCTCGGCCATGATCCGGTCGATTTCCTGTTCCAGTGGTTGTTTCAATTCCACGTGTTTTTTGTTGAGAAAGGGGTAGAGAAAGTCTTGCCGGATATCGGCAACCTTTTCTATGGTATCACCCAGATTCAATCTCGCCGCCAGATAATCTGAGGTGTAACCAAAACCGATCCAATAATCTATTCTGCCTGCCGCCAGTGTTTTCAGTCCCTGATCCGGGCGTAAAAATGAAATCGCTGTGACTGCCGGAAAGCTGTTGATGTATTTTTCAGACAGGCTGCTGCCCCGCAGAAAACCGGCCTGAGTGTTTGGTTGTAAGGTGATGGGCTGACCTGAATCTGTCGCCGGGGTGGATGCCTTGTTGCGCCACAGACTGGTGTAGGGGTCTCCCACGGGGGCATTGATAAACAGCAGGTTGTAATCAGCGGCTTCCTGATTGAAGGATTGCAGGCGCACACACAAACCATCGTAATCGTCGGTGTTTTT
This sequence comes from Candidatus Pelagadaptatus aseana, assembly GCF_040362265.1. Lineage (NCBI taxonomy): Bacteria > Pseudomonadati > Pseudomonadota > Gammaproteobacteria > Cellvibrionales > Cellvibrionaceae > Candidatus Pelagadaptatus > Candidatus Pelagadaptatus aseana. Next base: position 167,957 of record NZ_BAABNJ010000001.1, on the reverse strand, counting down.
GTGGCTGAACAATTCGCGCTTGGTGTGCAGATACACCATGGCAAAATCATAGCCCAGTCGATCAAATGCTTCGGTAAACACTTCCGTCAATGACTGCCACTGGGGCAGGCTGCTGGGGATTGGGCAGGTAAACGTCACCATCGGTCTGGCGTGCGCCTGAGCAGCAAGGCTCAGGGCAAACAGGGCACACAAGGTTCTCAATAGGGGCATTCAAGGGGTTCCATTGGTTACCCAGGCAATGTCTGCTCAGGTGGTGTCAGGTCAGGTGGCGTCTGCTCAGGTAATTAAATGCCTGAACCATTTGGTTAATTATAGCGCCATGGTCGTTAAATCGCTTTATTCATTAAGCGGCGGTGCGGTTCGGTAATCGAGCTTTTGATTGAGGGCCTGACTGTAGTGTTGTCGGAATTTTTGGATGGTGCCGTCCTGATGCATGGCCTGAATGGCCTGATCCAGTTGCCGCTTCAAATGCTCAGGGTCGAAGCCGCGAAGGTTGTTGGGGATGCCCAGATGATTCGGGTCGATTGAAATGGGTTTTGCGGCCGGAATCAGGTTGTCGACATTGAGCCCGGCCATATCGGCGTTAAATAAAATGGTGAACATGTCGCCAGAAAAAATGGCGCCGTCCAAGCGGCCCGCCAACAGTTTTCTGAGCCGCTGAATATGGCTGGAGTCCTCGTCCATGATCAACAGTGGGCGCATCTGATTGAATTCGCCGGAGTAGTTGCTGCCTCTGGATATGCCTATTCTTAGCCCCGCCAGATCGTTGTAGGCGTTAAAGGTGATGGGGTTACGGCTATTGTAAATCAACAGTACCCGGTCACTGAACAGTGGCTCGGTAAATAAATAATAGGCTTCTCGGCTTGGGGTTCTGGAGAAACCGGTGATCACGCCTTTCCCCAGCATGGCTTCCTGTTGCGCCCGCTTCCAGGGACGGGCAACTAACCGGGGAGTGAGACCCACTCGTTCGATGGCCTCTCTGGCTATATCCACCGCATAGCCTTTTACCTGGCCGTCACTGTCCAGATAGTGCTTGGGGGCGCCGTTATCTGCGGTAAAAACCGTCAGGACTTCTTTGGCGTTAAGACCCAGAGAAGTCAGTAATAACAGGTTTGCCAGTAAGACACGCAGCATAGAAGTAAGTTACAAAAAAACAGAAGATCTACTTATACCAGAAAATCATTTTGATTATTGTAATTGAAGCAAGCGTCGCTTCTATTCATAATTGGTCGAAATTAATAACAATAAATAAAACGACAGGTTGATTCGATGTCTGCCCGCCAGATGACCATCCTTATCATAGAAGACAGCAGCACGGTTCAGCGCACCATGGAAAAGGGGCTGGCCAGTCTGGGGTATACTCTGGTGTTCAGCTCCAGCGGTGAAGAGGGGCTGCAGTATCTGGATCAACACAGCGTTGATATGATTTTCCTCGATGTGGAAATGCCGGGGATCAACGGCTTTGAAACCGCCAGAATCATTCGCAGTCGTCTCGATAGTCAGTGGGTTCCCATCGTCATGCTGACCAGTAATGCCAGTGATGAAAGCTACGAAAAAGGTATTGATTCCGGTTGCGATGACTACCTCATCAAACCCATCTCTTACGGTGTGCTGCGTGCCAAAATCAAGGCGTTTATGCGCATAGTCAAAATGCATCGCCGCTTGCTGCATGAGTATCAGGATCTGCAAACCCTGTCAGCCAGAGACGGTCTGACCGGTTGCTTTAATCGCGAGTACTTCAGTGATCGTGCCGATGAATATCTGAGTGGCACACCGGAAAATCACTCGGCCATTCTGATCGACATCGATTACTTTAAAAAGTACAACGACACCTACGGCCATCTTATCGGCGACGAATGCCTCAAGCAGGTGGCCAAAGCCATTATGCAAAGCGCCCGCCATGACGGTGATGTGGTTTGTCGCTACGGTGGTGAAGAGTTCGCCCTGTTTCTGTCCAATACCGATCTGGAGAGTGCCAGAGTGGTTGCCCAGCGAATCTGCCGCAATGTCGCGGCACTGGCGATACCGCACAAAGCGTCAGAGGTGGCCGATTGCGTCACCATCAGTGTTGGCATCTTCAGCAATCAGCAGAGCCGCTTAACCAGTCTTAAACCCATCCTCAGTGCTGCGGATGCGGCCCTGTATGAAGCCAAGGCCAAGGGGCGCAATCAGATCATTGGGCTGGATGCCCAGCCATTATCGGCGCTGGTGGTGTTGACCCAGTCCCCGGGCAATTTCAAATCGCTGCTGAAAACGGTCAAACATAATTTTGATTTGCTGTTTCTGGATGATTTGGCCGATCTGGGTGAAATCGCCGACGAAATTCATTTTAAGATTCTGATTGTCGACAGCGCGTTTTCGGCCCGCTTGAGAACCAATCAGGTGATTCTGAACAAGCTGGAGACGCTGTCGGTGTCGGTGGTGTTCAGCGATCCAGCCGGGGTGGTGGCGGAAGTGCATGACTTTGATGAAACTGCCCGGGCCGATTTCGGTGGTCAACCGCTGGAGTCCTCAATTCGGGCGCTGGCGGGCTAGGGCCGCATCGAGTTCAGTAACAAGGCTGATGATAGAAGTCTGCCAGTTGTGTCAGTCCGTTGCTGGGGTTCATCAGTTCGGGTCCAATCTGTAGGTCAAAAACTATTCTGGTTAAAGGTAACCAAGTTGATAATTTTTGTCGTGAGCTTGTTGTTACTCTCTTGCCAGAGTCTTGGGTGGGGTGGGATAACAATCCGTGAATGACACAAAGCAAAGCCGTACCGGCATAAAAAACATCGATTACGCCGAGCACAAATTCATCCGTCTCAACGATGCGGATTACTGCTATCTGGAAGCCGGTACCGGGCCCATGGTGTTGCTGCTGCATGGCTATCCGGATAATGCCTATTCCTGGGAGCATCAGATTCGCTTTCTGGCGCAATCCGGTTACCGCGTGATCGTGCCCTTTACCCGGGGCTATGCACCGACCACAACCGGCCCGGCAAGTTACTTTGATCGAGCCACGCTGGCCCGGGATATGGTGGCTTTGATTGATGAGCTGAATCAGGGTGAGCCGGTATTGCTGGTCGGGCAGGATTGGGGCGCTGCCATCAGCTACGGCATTCTGGGCGCCTTTCCGGACAAGGTGCGTCGAGCCATGGTGTTGGCCGTGCCGCACCCGGCCGAGATCAATCGAACCCTGAAGCGATCCCCGCGGCACTGCATTCGCTCATTCCACTGGTTCTTATTTCAGTTGCCCTGGCTGCCGGAGAAATTGATTCGCTGGACGCGAGGCGGGTTTCTGTCTTTCCTGTGGCGGCTCTGGTCGCCGGATTTCAAAGATGGCGACCATGTGGATCAAGTGATTGCGGCCATGCTGCAGGGGAGCGGCATTGAAGATACGCTGGCCTACTATCGGGCCGCCATCCAGAGCGCTTATCGCGACCCGGAGCTGGCCGATGTCTTCCAGCGTTTGAACAACCCGATACCGGTACCAACCCGGGTGCTTTGCGGGCAACAGGACATGCGCCGGGAAATGCTGCCCCGGGCCGCGGATCTGTTTACGCCAGCCGCCCAGTATCAATGGGGGCTGGTTGATAACGCCGGCCACTTTTTACACCGCGAGCAACCCGCGGTTGTGAATGCGGAAATTGCCCAGTGGTTTGCCATAGAGACAGCTTTGACAAGTGAGTCGTAGCCTCTGTTTTTTTGACTGGACTACACTGATGGTGTGAAGGCGTTAAATACAAATCATACTAATCGGAGCAATGTCTATGTACGGAAAAATATTAGCGATCTTTGTCCTGGTGGCGATGGCTCTGCCTGTGTCTGCCGATAAACCGGAATGGGCTGGTAAGGGTAAGCCGACTGCTGAGCAGAAGGCCGCTCACAAGGCCGCTATGAATGCCAAGGATGAATACGATGACGATGTTCTTGAAGTCGATGACGAAGAGCGGGAAAAGCCCAAAGACAAGGAAATGAAAAAGAGCAAAGAAAAGCTCAAAGGCATGGAAAAACAAGTTGACATGAAATCTGAGCAACCTCGAAAGGAAGTTGAAAAGGGGGCGGAAAGCGGTCAGGCCTCTCGAGATGAGCATGCCAGAAAATGGTGGAAGTTCTGGGAAGAATAGCCCATTTACTTGTCACGGGGCCCGGCTTGATCGAAAATAGATCCATGAAATCCTTCAGCAGATCCTTTGCCGTTTTTTTGATATTGGCCGTTTTTTCCAATGGCCTGTTGGCTGCGCATATGGCCGCTGCCATGGCGGCTGAACCGATGCAAGCCAGCGTTGAGATGGCTCAGGATCGCCCCTGCCACGGAGATACGCCGGCCGGGATCAGTAGCGATGCTGGCCAGCCAGCGTCCGGTTGCTGTGAAGGCGATTGCTCCAGTTGTGTCTCAACCTCCAGTGCTGTTGGTGCCGATTGTCTCAGCCTTGCGGTTCTGTCCTCCCTGACCTTGTCTTTAAAGGTCAATAACCACCTCTTGCCGGCGCACCGCGCCAACCTGTTTAAACCCCCCATACTGCTTTGACCCCGGGGCCAGTGCGCCCGAATTTTCTGATGTGATAAATACTTGTCTGTGCCCATCGCGCAGACGCTTGATATTGTGGGTTAAGAGTATGAAATATGTATTGATGGCTGCGGTTGTGGCGCTTGCCGCCGGTATTGTAATTGGCAGGATGCTGCCCGGTGATGGCAACCCCGATGCGGAGCAACAAAACCAGCCTCTGTACTGGGTTGCCCCGATGGATCCGGACTATCGTCGCGATGGCCCCGGAAAGTCGCCGATGGGCATGGATCTGGTCCCTGTCTATGCCGAGTCGGCTTCGATAGAGCCGGCTCCGGGGGTGATTCGAATTTCGCCGGATGTGGTCAACAATCTCGGGGTGCGTGTAGCGCCGGTGAGATTGGATGTGCTGCGACCGCAAATCAAAACCGTGGGCTACGTAAAATACGATGAAGATCAGTTGGTGCACATCCATCCGCGGGTGGAAGGCTGGGTTGAGCGCCTTTACGTCAAGGCCGCCGGCGATCCGGTCAAGCAGGGTCAGCCGCTGTACGATCTCTATTCCCCCGAGTTGGTGAATGCTCAGGAAGAGTATGTGCTGGCGCTGGAGCGCAACAATAACACTCTGGTGCGCGCTACCGAAAATCGCCTGCGGGCCCTGCACATGTCCGACGATTTTATCCGCACTCTCAAACGCCAGCGTCAGGTTCGGCAGGCCATCACTTTTATCTCGGCGCAGGACGGTGTGGTCGACAATCTGAATATTCGCGAGGGCTACTACGTCAAACCGGGCACCACCATGATGTCCATCGGCCGGCTGGATCAGGTGTGGGTCGAGGCCGAAGTGTTTGAGCGACAGGCGGCTCTGGTCCGAGCCGGTTTGCCAGTCACCATGTCATTGAATTATCTGCAGGGTGAACCGTGGCAGGGGGAGGTGGATTACGTCTACCCGACACTGGATCCGCAGACCCGAACACTCAGGGTTCGATTGCGTTTTGATAACCCCGAGCGCCTGCTCAAGCCCAATATGTTTGCCGAGGTCAGGATTTTTACCGACAGCGATACACCGCAATTGCTGGTACCGAAGCAGGCGGTGATCCGAACGGGCAGTCGGGATGTGGTGGTGCTGGCTCTGGGGGAGGGCCGATTCAAATCCGTCGCCGTGGTGCTCGGTGATGCCGATGACGACCATGTCGCCATCGATCAGGGAGTGGCGTCCACCGACAAGGTGGTGGTGTCGGCGCAGTTTCTGCTCGATTCCGAATCCAGCCGGGATTCCGATTTTAAACGCATGCATCATCCCGAGCCGAGTGATCCACCGATGGATCACTCCATGCATCACCATCACTAGGAGGCGAACATGATTGCAACATTGATTCGCTGGTCCGTCAGTAATCGCTTCTTTGTGTTGATGGGCGCTGCGATGCTGGTCGCAGTGGGTTTGTATTCGGTCCGGCACACACCGATCGATGCCATCCCGGATTTGTCGGATGTGCAGGTGATCATCAAAACCAGTTATCCCGGTCAGGCGCCGCAGGTGGTTGAAGATCAGGTTACCTACCCATTGACCACAGCCATGTTGTCGGTCCCCGGTGCGGTCACGGTACGCGGTTATTCCTTTTTCGGGGACTCCTACGTCTATGTGATTTTTGATGAGGATACCGATCTCTACTGGGCCCGCAGCCGGGTGCTGGAATACCTCAGTCAGGTGTCGCCACTGCTGCCCGATAATGCCCGGCCGCAACTGGGACCGGATGCCACCGGAGTGGGTTGGGTGTATCTCTATGCGCTGGTGGACACCACCGGCCAGCATGACATCAGCCAGTTACGCTCGATTCAGGACTGGTTTCTGAAGTTTGAATTGCAGGCCGTGCCCGGGGTGTCCGAAGTGGCAGCCGTGGGCGGTATGGTGAAACAGTACCAGGTGCGGGTGAATCCCGAGCGCCTCAGGGCGTTTGGTATCCCTCTGTCCCACATACAGACGGCCATTCAGCGGGCCAATCAGGAGATCGGAGCCTCGGTGATTGAGCTGGCCGAAGCCGAGTATATGGTGCGCGCCTCGGGCTATCTGCAATCGGTCAGTGATCTGGAAAATGTGCCATTGGGGGTGAATAAAAACGGCACCCCGCTGCTGTTGAAAGACATTGCCGAGATTGGCATTGGCCCGCAGATGCGTCGCGGCATCGCCGAGCTCAATGGCGAGGGTGAAACCGTGGGTGGCGTGATTGTGATGCGCTATGGCGAAAATGCCCAGACCACCATTGCCGCGGTTAAGGACAAGCTGGAATCGTTAAAACAAAGTTTGCCCGATGGCGTTGAGGTGGTCACCGTTTACGATCGCTCCGGATTGATTGAGCGGGCCGTGAAAAACTTATGGCAAACCCTGCTGCTGGAATTTCTGGTGGTGGCGTTTGTCTGCGTGATTTTTTTAATGCACGTGCGTTCTTCGCTGGTGGCGATCATCAGTCTGCCCATTGGTATTCTGGTGGCGTTTATCGTGATGTATTGGCAGGGCATCAACGCCAATATCATGTCTCTGGGTGGTATTGCCGTGGCGATTGGCACCATGATCGATGGCGCCATTGTGATGATCGAAAATATGCATCGGCACATGGCAAAAACCGAAGTGACCGACAGTAACCGCTGGCACATAGTAGCCAAATCAGCGGTTGAAGTGGGTCCCGCGTTATTTTTCAGTTTGCTGATCATTACCGTCAGCTTTCTCCCGGTGTTCACGCTTGAGGCGCAGGAAGGGCGGATGTTTTCTCCGCTGGCGTACACCAAAACCTACGCCATGGCCGCCGCGGCGATTCTGGCGGTAACACTGGTGCCGGTCTTGGTCGGCTATTTTGTGCGAGGCAAGATTCGGCCGGAAACCAAAAATCCGGTCAGTCGCGGCTTGTTGAAAGTCTACAAACCGGTGCTGAACCGGGTGTTAAACCATCCGGGCAAAACCCTGTTGGTGGCGTTGCTGGTGTTGCTCAGCAGTCTGTGGCCGGCCAGTAAAATTGGCAGCGAATTTATGCCGCCGCTGGATGAAGGTGATCTGATGTATATGCCCACCACCTATCCCGGTATTTCCATTGGCAAGGCACGCGAGTTGCTGCAACAGACCGACAAGCTGATTGCCACGGTGCCGGAAGTGAAAACCGTGTTTGGCAAAATCGGTCGCGCTGAAACCGCCACGGATCCCGCGCCGCTGACGATGATCGAAACCTTTATTCAGCTCAACCCCAGAAGTGAATGGCGCGAGGGTATGACCCGGGAAAAACTGCGGGCTGAACTGGATGCGCTGGTGCAACTGCCGGGGGTGACCAATGCCTGGGTAATGCCCATTAAAACCCGCATTGATATGTTGGCCACAGGGATCAAAACCCCGGTGGGAATCAAAGTGGCCGGGCCGGATTTAACCCAAATCCAGAACATCGGTGAGCAGCTGGAAAGCCTGCTCAAGGGTCTGCCGGGAACGGCGTCGGTTTATTCCGAGCGGGTGGTTGGTGGGCGCTACATCAAGGTCGACATTGATCGTGAAAAGGCCGCCCGGTTTAATCTCAATATTGCTGATGTCCAGCAGGTCATCGCCACCGCGGTGGGTGGTATGAATGTCACCCAGACGGTGGAGGGCCTTGAACGGTATCCGGTCAATATCCGCTACCCGCAGGGCTATCGCGATTCGCCAGAGCAGTTGGCGCTGTTGCCGATTGTAACGCCATCCGGGTTGCGCATCGCGCTGGCGGACGTGGCCCGGGTGTACATTGAAGACGGGCCACCGGGGATCAAAAGTGAAAACGCCCGCATCAATGGCTGGACCTTTATCGACATCAACGACACCGATGTGGGCAGCTACGTGGACCGCGCCAGAGAGCTGGTTGCAGAGCAATTGGTTTTGCCCCCCGGTTATTCCATCAACTGGGCTGGCCAGTATGAGTATATGGAGCGGGCCAAAGCCAAGCTGACCTATGTGGTACCCCTGACGCTGGCCATTATTGTGGTGCTGCTGTTTATGAGCTTCCGGCGCTTTCAGGAAGTGGCATTGATTATGGCAACCACGCCGTTGGCGCTGGTGGGTGGTGTCTGGTTGCTGTACTGGTATGACTTCAACTTTTCCATTGCTGTGGCCGTGGGCTTTATTGCTCTGGCGGGACTGGCGGTGGAGACCGCGGTGATCATGCTGATCTATCTCAATCAGGCCTGGCGAGAGTTGCTGGATAAGGTGGCCAGCGGTGACGAGTCGCTGAACCGCAACACCGTGATTGCAGCGGTGCGCGATGGCGCGGTGATGCGGGTGCGCCCGGTATTGATGACAGCCGCTTCCGATCTCGCCGGCTTGTTGCCGGTTCTCTACAGTACCGGTACCGGCGCCGAGATTATGAGCCGTCTGGCCGCGCCTCTGGTGGGGGGGATGGTGACAGCCATTGCCCTGACGTTGCTGGTCGTGCCCTGTGTGTATCTGATGTGGAAGCTGCGGGAGGTGAGCCAATAATGGCTCAGATGTTATTGCGGTAATCCCCCGGCGTTAACCCGGTCCATTTTTTAAACGCGCGGTTAAATGCACTGGGTTCTGAAAAGCCGACATTGTAGGCAATCTGATTGATGGCAATGTCGGTGTTCTTCAGTTGGTAGATGGCCAGATCGTGGCGCACGCTCTCTTTGATCTCGGTAAAGCTGGTGCCTTCCGCTTTGAGTTTGCGGCGAATGGTCTCGGGGGATTTGCCCATGGAGTCCGCCACCACCTTGAGTGGCAGGGCATCAATGTTGTCGAGGTTTTGCAGCATCTTGCGAATCTGGCCGGTGAGGCTGGTATCCACCCGATGGGAGCTCATCAGGTTGGGAATCAGTGCGGCAAATTCCGGTACATCCTGAAAGGTACGCTTCAGTGGCTTGTCCAGATAGTGGCGATTGAATACCAGCTGAAATTTACTCTGATCAAAATAAAACCGGCTGGGAAACATGTGGGGAAAATCTTCCGCCTCATGGGTTGCCGGAAACGGCAGATAGAGTTGATCGACAATAAAGGGCTGATCAATGATCCAGTTGCACCAGCGGGTCAGGAAAAACACGATCCAGGTTAAAAAGCTGACCTGACCGTACATGTCCTTACGATCAAAACTCATGGTCAGCAGGGCTTCTTCCCCGGAAGTTTCCATCTCAAACGAGATTTCCTGATGGAACAGGCGCCAGTATTTGGCCAAACGATAAATGGCCTGTTTCAAATCGTGGCAGCCAATGCTGGCGTAGAGCGACATTTCAATGCTGCCCAGAGGGCTGGGTTTATCAAAAAAGCCCAGAGTTTCGTCTTGCAGTGTGCGGGTGATGGTCTCGATCAGCAGCCCGGCCCTGTCGGCGGGAAGGCGGGCATTGGGTCGGGTCATGACCGAGGGATCAACGCCGATTTTCGCCAGAATGGTTTCGGCGGCGACGCCCTGTTGTTCGCAACCTTGTAAAAACGACAGGACGGAATCAATGTGCAATGAATCAATAGAGGCCATGTACGAGGGGCACCTTGTTGGATACCCCTCTGATTTTAATCCGCCAGAAGATCTCTCGCGATAATTAATTTCATGATTTCACTGGTGCCACCATAGATTCTCTGCACCCGCGAGTCGGCAAAGGCGCGGGCAATGGGGTACTCCCACATGTAACCATAGCCGCCATGCAATTGCAGACACTCATCGGCGACCTTGTTTTGCAGCTCGGAGGTCAGCAATTTGATCTGCGAGGCGCCGGTGGTATCGAGCTTTTTGTCCAGATGCAATTCCAGACAGCGATCGAGAAAGCAGCGGGCCGCGGCCGTTTCAGTGGACAGCTCGGCCAGCTTGAACTGGGTGTTCTGGAAGGCCGCCACCGGTTTGCCAAAGGCGTTGCGGTCTTTGACGTAATCGATGGTCTGTTCAATCATGGATTCGGCTGCGGCGGTGGCAATCACGCCAATGCTCAAGCGCTCCTGCGGCAATTCCTGCATCAGGTAGATAAAGCCTTCGCCCTCCTTGCCCAGCAGATTTTGTTTGGGTACCCGGACATCGTTGAAGAACAGCTCGGAGGTGTCCTGGGCCTTCATGCCCAGTTTTTTCAGATTCTTGCCCTTTTCAAATCCCGGGCTGTCGGTTTCCACCAGAATCAGACTGACACCAAAGGCGCCGGCATCCGGGTCGGTCTTGGCGACCACCACCACCAGATCGGCGTGCTGGCCATTGGTGATAAAGGTTTTGGAGCCATTGATGATGTAATGGTCGCCGTCCGCTACGGCCGTGGTTTTGATGCTCTGCAGATCCGAGCCGGTACCCGGTTCGGTCATGGCGATGGCGGTGACCACATCGCCTGAAACACAGCCGGGCAAGTATTTCTGCTTGGTCTCTGGTGAGCCATAGTGTTCGATATAGGGCACCGCGATATCAGAGTGGAGGGTCCAGCCGATGCCGTTCAGGCCCAGACGTGAGACCTCTTCATTGACAATGGCGTTGTAGCGATAATCGGCCCCAACGCCGCCATATTCTTCACTCACGGTTGGCGACAAGAATCCCTGAGCGCCAGCTTTGCGCCAGAGGTCGCGATCCACCTGACCGTCTTCTTCCCATTGATCGTGGTAGGGCACGGCTTCGGTTTCCAGAAAGCGGCGCACGGATTCACGAAATAGATCGTGTTCGGGTTCAAATACTGTTCTTGGAATCATGGTTCTACTGCTCGTGTTGTGTTGAGTTTTCAGACTATCGATGCGGCAATTTGGGGGCATTGACCAAAGCGGGAATTCTATTGTCTTTTGACCAACTTCGTTGTCTTGGTCATAAGTTCAGGTGACGGGATTGATCCAGTCGGTGAGCGAGCCCTATGGGCTTATTCAACGTTGGTTTATGTCATTGCTGCACCATGGGTTCGGGGCATAACCTGACCGTCAATGTAATCCAGTGCGAGAGAAGCCCATGAGTGATAACCCGATTATTTATAAAAAGCTGGAGGGCGGTGTGGCCCTGATTCAAATCAGCTATCTGGAATCCATGAACAGTTTGAGCAATGCGGTGCTGGCGGGTATGGCCGAGAGCATAGAAAAAGCCAACAGTGACGATGACGTCGGTGCGATAGTGATTACCGGCGACGATGAGGTGTTCTCGGCCGGTGGTGATATGAACGATACCTTCTTGCCCAAGCTGCGCGGCGAAGTCCCCTACGAGGAGAATGATCCGTACTTGGGTGGGCTGGGGTTGCCGCTGGACTGGACGGCCATGTTGCGCAATTCCAAACCGGTTGTGGTGGCGTTCAATGGTCTGGCAGTGGGCGGTGGTGTGACCTGTTTTCTGGCCGCCGATGTTCTGATGGCGTCCACTAAAGCACGCTTTATGTTTATGTTCACCAAACTGGGTATTGTGGCTGAAATGTGTTCCAGCAAATATCTGGCGGCCCGTGTCGGATTTGGCCGTGCGTCGGAAATTTTTCTGAGTGCCCGCACCGTTGAAGCGGACGAAGCCTATAGAATTGGCCTGGTGGATTTTCTGATTGATCACGACAAACTGTTGGATGAAGCCATCGCCAAAGCCCGTCAAATTGCCAAAAATCCTCGTCCCATGACCATGCTGACAAAACAGTTGCTTGATCAGAATGTGCTGGAGCAGGATGACACCCAAGTCTGGCAAAATGAATCCGATGCCCTGCGCACCTGCTTCTCTTTGCCGGAGCACAAGGAAGCAGTGATGGCGTTTTTATCCAGAAGCAAAGGCTAGTCTGTATCGACTTTTCGGATATCAGGGAATGGCAATGCCCAGATCGGTCAGCTTCCGGGCGGTCCACATCAGAGGGATGCCGATGATGGAGGTATAGTCCTCGCACTCGATGTTTTCGAACAGACTGATACCGAGAGCTTCGAGGCGATAGGAGCCGCAGCTGTGCAGTGGCTCGTCGATGTCGATATAGCGGCTAATCTGTTGTGGGGATAGTGCCCGCATTTTCATTTTGGCGATGCAGGTGTGCACATACTCCTCGCCCTTGGCGATAATAGCCAGAGAAGTGATCAGTTGGTGTGAATTGCCCGACAGGGCGCTGAGTTGCTCACAGGCTTTGTCTTTGGTTTTGGGCTTGCTCAGTATGCCCTGATTGAAACTGGCCACCTGATCACCGCCGATCACAATCGCGTCGGGATGTTGGGCGCTGATGGCGCGGGCTTTTAACAGTGACAGCTGTTTGGATAGTGTTATCGGGTCCAGACCCTGAGCTTTTAACGGTTCTTCGTCAATGTCGGGCGCCGCTGTGGTAAAGGGCGTGTGCAATCTCTCCAGCTGTTGTTTGCGATAGATGGAGGTGCTGGCGAGAATAATATTGTTCATGGCGTACGGTGGCTGTGTTAAACAAGAGGTATTTATTCTGGCATGGCCGATGAATGATGCTCAATGATTTTCCATCCCTGATCCAGCCATCGATAGACATAAGTAAATCGAGCTTGCACCTGTGACTTGTCCTTAAAATGGAACGTATAGATGCCGGAGTTGATGGCCAGATTACCCAGCGACCTGACATTGGATTCGTCAATTGTGCATTGAGGCCCTTTGGCAAGTAAATGCACAAAGTAGTCTTCAATTTCCTGATGGTTATGACGAACCTGATTGGATACGGTGGGCAATAGAGTGGCGTCGCTGGCGTAGAGTGCCGCCACTTGCTTCGGGTCGCCGGTTTGCAAGGCGCTGTTCCACTGATCGAATAAAGCGACGATGTCGTTGTCGTGCATGATTCACTTCCTCTGTGTCATTTTGTTGCGTATTCAACCCATTGATTATGAGTTCAGCTCATTCAGCTTGTTTTGTAATGTGAGTTTCGGATCTTCGATATCCGGTGCCCGGCAAGCTTGCTGAAGGTGTTCCAGAGCACTGGTGATATCGTCAAAGTTCATTTGCTCGCCACTGCGCGAACGCAGATTGACCTGACCGGTTTCCATCTCATTGGCGCCCACCACCATCATGTAAGGTACCTTCTTCAGGGTTTGCTGGCGAATTTTATAACCGATTTTTTCTTTCGAATCGTCGAGTTCCACTCTCAGGCCCGAGGCAGCGAGGACGCCACTGACTTTGTGGGCGTAGTCGTCGAATTTTTCCGAAATGGTTAAGATGGCTACTTGCACTGGAGCCAGCCAGGCCGGGAATTTACCTTCGTAATGTTCGATCAATATACCGGTAAAGCGCTCCAATGAGCCAAACAGTGCGCGGTGTAACATGACCGGGGCTTTTTTGGTGCCATCGTGATCCACATAGTTGAGATCAAAGCGAGTGGGTAAATTCATGTCGACTTGCAAGGTGCCGCACTGCCAGTCCCGGCCAATGGCATCGCGCAGCACAAATTCCAATTTGGGACCATAGAAAGCCCCTTCACCGGGGTTCAGGCTGTAATCGAGGTTCAATATTTTCAGTGAATCGGTCAGTGATGACTCGAGAATATCCCAAGTTGCATCGTCACCCATGCGATTGTCTGGTCGGGTGGAGAGTTTGATGCGGATGTCGTTAAAGCCCAGCTGTTGATAAATCTCCAGAACCAGACCGATGATTTTGCTGCATTCGTCCAGCATTTGGTTTTCAGTGCAATAAATGTGCGCATCATCCTGAGTAAAGTGGCGAACCCGCAGCAGCCCATGTAAGGATCCCGATGGCTCATAACGATGCACCTTGCCAAATTCGGCCATGCGTATGGGTAAATCGCGGTAGCTTTTCAAACCGTGGTCGTACATCAAGACACTGCCGGGACAATTCATCGGCTTGAGCGCCAGAGTTTTTTCATCCGCGGTGTCGGTGGTGTACATATGGTCCTGATAATTCTGCCAGTGTCCTGAGGTCTCCCACAGGCTTCGGTCCATGACATCAGGAGTGTTGACTTCAATGTAATCGGCATTACGTTGACGTCGACGCATGTACTCAATCAGGGTTTGGAATAACGTCCAACCATGGGGATGCCAAAAAACCGCACCGGTGGCTTCTTCATGAAAATGGAAAAGACCCAGTTCTTTACCCAGTCTGCGATGGTCGCGTTTTTCTGCTTCGGCCATCATATTCAGATAAGCTTTTAATTCTTTTTTAGTGGCCCAGGCGGTGCCATATATTCTTTGCAATTGCTCATTTTTGGAGTCGCCACGCCAGTAAGCGCCGGAAATTTTGGTCAGCTTCATATGCTCCAGAAAGCGGGTGTTGGGCACGTGCGGACCGCGGCACATATCAATGTACTCTTCGTGGTAATACAACCCCATATGCTGCTCATCAGGAATATCGGCAATCAATTGTAATTTGTAGGATTCGTCTCGCTGCTCAAAGGTGGCAATGACTTCATCTCTGGGTGTGACTTTTTTAATGACGTCATATTTTGTGGCGATCAGTTGCTTCATGCGCTGCTCAATGGCGGCCAGGTCATCCGCGCTAAAAGGCCGTTCGAAGGCGATGTCGTAGTAAAAGCCGTTGTCAATCACCGGACCAATCACCATTTTCGCTGTGGGGTATAGTTGCTTGACGGCATGGCCTAACAGGTGAGCACAGGAGTGGCGAATGATTTCCAATCCTTCATGGTCTTTGGCGGTGATGATTCTTACCTTGGCGTCTGAGAGGATCGGATCGCAGGCATCCACCAGATTGCCGTTTACTTCCCCCGCTATGGTGGCTTTGGCGAGTCCGGGCCCGATGTCGTTGGCGATGTCCATAATGGTGGCGCCGGATGATAGGGTGCGAGTTGAGCCGTCTGGTAATGTGATGACCAGATTGTTTTCTGTTGTATTCATAACGGATGATTCTGTCAGTTGCTTGGGCTTTTTATTGGCGATTTATGATTGGTTTGAAGGCCTACGATTTTCTATTACTGCCTGTGATTTTTCTTTTACTGTCGGTGACTTTCTTACTGTCTGTGACTACGGCATTATGAGCGTGCAGGCTTTCCTGATGCTCTACCTTGAACCAGTAATCTTCTACTGCATTCATGGCTTCGAGGCTGCTTTTGATTCGGCGAGCCGCGTCTTCACAGAACATCAGGTTATTGGCATTGAGTCGTGCAAATTCCTGTTCATCAACTCGTTTAACCGCAGTTTGTACCGGTGTGCCTATCACCTCTTCGAAATGAAAAATCAAATCCGATAGATCGGGCCAATCCGATTCGCCTATGGCCAACCGAATGTAGGCGTATGAACGCTGGCTGTGCGGGGTGGCGACCGATCCCTGTTGCGATTGCGCCCAGAGTAAAAGTTCCTGTTTGTCGATGGTTGCATCCGGGAAGGCATCGTTGATTGCGTTGGCGTAGAGCTGGCGCGTCAGAGATGCGGAGCAGGGGCAGGTGCTGGAATAGGGAATCGTCAGTTCAAATTCATAACTATAGCGTTGCAGGTTTTTCTCAGCACGAATAATAACCGGGTAAGATTGAAAGCCGCTCTCGCCACTCAGTAGCGCATCTTTTTTCAGAATGGCATCAAATTTTAGTTCTACCTTGGCCTGCTGGCTGATGTCGCCTTGCGACGTTACCATTTCATCGAGCAGCTTGTTGATGTTGTTCTGATTGCATTCAACTCCAGCCAATTTGTTGATGGCCAGATGCACTCTGGACATGTGGATGCCTTTCGAGTCGGCGGCATCGAGGCTGACAAAAACGTTAGTCTTGGCCGCCACCGTTTGGCTGAATTCATTATTGAATTGTATCGAAATTGGAACGGCAATTTCTTCCATGCCAACCCACTGCAGTGTCGCAGGAGTTTCAGCTTCTACGTCGGATGTGATGTCCGGTAAGGCGCGCATTAACATTGTAAATCCCTATTCATCCAGTAAAGGCAAGTCGTTGCGAGGGCAAAGCTTGCTCGATGATACGATAGCCATCAAAAACCTGTTGGCCGTTAACCCAGGTGCTTTTGATGCGTGCTGAAAACTGATGGCCGGCAAACGGGGTCCAACCACAGTGATACAAGCTGTTGTCGTGAGTGACCTTGGTATCTTGCGCTGTGTCCACTAACACGAGATCGGCAAAGTAGCCTTCGCGAATAAATCCGCGATCAACGATGCCATAGCGCTTGGCTGGGTTATGGCATATCTTTTCGACAACCTGTTCCAGCGACAGACGCCCATGGCTGACGTGATCGAGCAGAGTCAGCAGGGCGTGTTGAACCAGAGGCAAACCAGCTGGTGCGTTGCTGTAATCCTGCTGTTTTTCTTCCCACGTATGCGGTGCGTGATCGGTGGCCACAATGTCAATCTGGTTGGTGTGCA
This sequence comes from Candidatus Pelagadaptatus aseana, assembly GCF_040362265.1. Classification (NCBI taxonomy): domain Bacteria; kingdom Pseudomonadati; phylum Pseudomonadota; class Gammaproteobacteria; order Cellvibrionales; family Cellvibrionaceae; genus Candidatus Pelagadaptatus; species Candidatus Pelagadaptatus aseana. Next base: position 151,271 of record NZ_BAABNJ010000001.1, on the reverse strand, counting down.
ACGCCTGAATCAAGGCATCGCGATCGGTGACCGATTTGATAGCCGGGTTGCATTTGATCAGATTACCCAGTCTTGGGTAGTCGTCCTGAGTAAACCACAGGTGGTGAACGCAGGCCTCGGCAGTAATGTTTTTTGTTTCAATCGAACCGGCCTCAAACAGGCTCAGCTCTTTCTCGGTGGTGATGTGCAGCACATGCAGCTGACTCTGGAACTGTTTGGCCAGTCCAACCGCATAGGAAGAGGACGCGTAGCAGGCTTCGACATCGCGGATGATCGGATGCTGGGTGATATCAGGTTGTTTGCCCGTCGCCAGTATGTCTGCCAGATTTTTGTCCATGATTGGGCCCTTTTCACAGTGGGTTACAATCAGGGTTGGGCTGTCACGGAAGATGGCGTCCAGTGCTTCGGGTTTTTCAACCAGTAAGCTGCCGGTAGAAGCCCCCATAAACACTTTAACGCCGCAGTGCTGTTGCGGATTCAGTCGCTTGATTTGCTCAAGATTGTCTTCGGTGGCACCCAGATAAAAGGAATAATTGGCCATGGACGACTTGGCACTAATATCGAATTTGCTTTCCAGTGCCTCAATGGTGGTGGTGGCCGGATTGACGTTGGGCATCTCCATATAACTGGTGATGCCACCGGCTACGGCGGCCCGTGATTCACTGGCAATGGTGCCCTTGTGGGTCAATCCGGGTTCACGAAAATGAACCTGATCGTCAATCATTCCCGGCAACAGGTATTGTCCATCCACTTCGATAATCTGTTCATTGGGCTGGGCGACCAACTCTGACGCGATCTGGCTGATGCGCTGGCCGTCAAGGCGTACATCAGCTTCTGTTGTGCGGCCTTCGTTCACTATTCTGGCGTGTTTAATCAATGTTGATTTCATCAGGAATACCGAAGCGGTTGATTCGTCGGGGCGTGACTATACTAGAGAATGTCCTAAAATGATATGCTGTATCATATCATTATGATTCTGCAATGCATGGGCAGCGAGTGTTTGAGTCAAGGAGGATGATCAGCAGACTATTGTGGATTTGCTACTGGCGGTGTGAATAGGATGAGCTATGAAATGAGGCGTGTCGCTATTTTTTCCACTCGGGAATGTCCAGCACCAGATTGATATCCTGCACCATGGCCAGAACCTGCCACTCTTCCAGGGGGAAATTTACTTCGCCATTGCTTTCGCCGTATTTTTGCTTCAATGCCTTTGCGGTGTCTTCGCTCAGATCAAATACGCCAATGCCCTTCATATGCCAGGAGCTGAACAGGCGGGAATCGATCGGGTGAAATACAATTAATTTGACGTCGGTGTGACGATCATCCATAACGATGCGCATAAAGGCTTCGTTAATGTCTTCATAGCGACCTTCCAGTACCTGCAAAAAGCTGCTGTTGCTGGCCAGTAGAACCCCGGTAATGTCTTTGCGACGATTGTAGTCTTCGCTGGCGTGCATAATGGATTCAACCGTGTCCCAGTTGATCACGTCAATGCCCGTGCTCTTGTATATCAAGCGATACATATTAAACCTCCATAAAAACCCTATATACCCAATTACGCAGCGGCTGCTTAAGTGGTTTAGCCGCTGATATCAGTATGGCTTAGTCTCAGAGGTTTGAGAGCGCTATCGGTTATTCATATCTTCCTGGATGATTGCTGTCGAGTTCAGCGGCAATGTGTAAGTCAAACCATCGTACCCCAGAGTGACTCCCGAGGCGCGAATGTCACTGACGCCTCGCATAAACACTTTCTCGGCAATGCTGTTCGGTGGCGTCGGTACCAGATGATACAGCACCAGTTCTTTGACATTGGCTTCATTGGCTACGACCGCGGCATCGGCGGGTGAGGCATGATAATCCTGAATGTCCGATAAAATGCTCTCTATCCGCTCGTTACCCAAGCCGCCCGCGGTGGCTTGCATCTGTTGGACGATGTGCATGGCCAGCGCTTCGTGCACCAGAAGGTCGGCATCCTGTGAATACTTGATCATGTTGTCCACCTTGATGGTGTCACCACTGATGACCACCGAACGCCCTTTATAATCAAAGCGATAGCCTACGGCGGGATGGATTGGTGCGTGGTTGACAGAAAACATGGTGACTTTCAGATCGCCGTCATCCATTGCAATCGCTGAATCCCCCTCCAGCAGAATTTCTCTGGGAATCATCTTGCCGCGAGCCGGATTTAACAGGATCGGGCCATGGTGAGCGGTGCGATAGCCACTGTCCTGACCGTAGGCTTTGGCAAAACCTTCGACCACTTCAGTCACGCCCTGCGGGCCATAAACATTGAGTGGTGCCGGGCGCCCCTGTGCCCAGGTCATCATATTGAATTCGCCCAGATCACCGATATGATCCGAATGAAAGTGGGTGAGAAACACACCGCCGGTGCGGCTGAAGGGGATGGCCCAAAGCCCGAGATTATTGGTGCTGCGGTTGCCGGTATCCACCATATAAAACTTGCCGCCGGCAATCACCATTACGCAGGCGGAGGCTCGCTCTCGCACCGGCATGGGTGCGGCGCTGCCACAAATCACAACCCGCATGGCATCGTCTTCAAACAGATCGGTCGGACTATTGAGTAGTTGCCGGGTAACGGCTCGGTCCAATAGCTTGTCCTGCACGGCTGGCACATTCACCAGCCCAACAGCCACCACAAGCAAGCTTATTAGCACGCCAATTAATTTCAGCAAATTTCTCATGATGTTATTGCCTGTAAAGTGGTCTATGTATTGGTAGGAACACTAGGGAACCAGCATTCCGAACGATGATGATCTAAAGTATGGCTTACTTAAATACCCCTGCTGGAAAAAGAAACGTAAACTGGCAGAAAACCTCGGAGCCCGGAATGAAATTATTTATACCTCTGTTGATGTTATTCAGCCTTGTCAGTTGTACCGAGGACAACAATAGGCTCGACCTTTCAACCCTACCCCCAGAAAAGGCATCAACCGAGGAAAACCACACGCAAAACAGCAAAGATAGCAACCAGATAGGCAGTCTGGAAAACCGGATTAAGAACTACGAAGAAAAAGGCGACCTCGACGCCATTCTTCAACGTGGCGTTATACGATTTGTGGCCCCTCGATACGATGGTGCCGATGCTCTGCCCCGTGAAGGAATCCCCGTCAGTGCCTATCAGGATCTGGCTCAAACCTATGCCACTCAGCAGGGGCTTTCGGTAATCTGGATTTACGTAGATTCATTTGCAGATTTGATACCCACCATAGCCTCCGGGCAGGGTGATGTGATTATTACCAATATGACAGTGACCGATTCCAGAAAGAAGCGTGTCCGTTTTATAAACCCGATCAACAAGACATCCGAAATTGTTATCGCAAAAAAACCTGTCTCCTCGATTGCAGACATCAAGTCGATATCGGTACCGGCGGGAACAGCCTATGCTGAATCTGTACTGGAGGCGTTCGGAGATGACCTGCCCCTGTTTGAACTGGATTCAAGCCTCAGCGATTCCGATGTACTTGAGTTGATTAACGCCGGCAAAATACAGGCTTCCGTGTTCGACGCCAATGTTGCCGACCTGCTGCTTCTGGATTATCCCAATCTGCACAAGGGCATGATCATTAAAAAGAATCGTGCCATCGCCTGGTCCGTGCGTAAGAACGCGGTCGACCTTCAGGAAAGCCTTAACCAGTTTCTGGTATCACACCATCTGCGCGCCAGTCACCAGCAGTTGGAAAAACGATCTTGGGCAGAAATTAAAAAGTCGGGCAAATTGCGGATGCTGACCCTCAACAACCCAGCCAGTTATTTTATGTGGAAAGGCGAATTGATGGGTTTCGATTATGATCTGATGCAAAAGTTTGCCTCCGACAACGATCTGCACCTCGCCGTAATATTAAAAAACGACATTGATGAACTGATGCAAGCGCTTCAGAATGGCGAAGGTGATATTGCTGCGGCCTCCATCACTCAGACCAAAGAGCGCGAATCGCGGGGCCTGAAATTCTCTCGCCCCTATTTGAAACTCCCGGAGCAATTAATTTTTACTGATGCCAATATCACCGCGATTGCGGATCTTTCCGGCAGGCAGGGCGGGATCAATCCATCGACGAGTTACGTAAATACTGTGGCACGTTTGCAAGAGTCTGTTGCGGACATCGACATCATGGCGTTTCCGGGGCTGACCACAGAAGAAATCATCGATAAGGTTGAGGTTGGTGAGATTGATTACACCATTGTCGACGGCCATCTGGCCAAAATTGAGCAAGCCCATTCGGCCAAACTCAAATCACTGTCGCTCGATCAGGATCCCACCTCGATTGGCTGGCTTGTTCGCGATGATCAAATCGACATTCTGAACGCAGCCAATGCCTTTATTAAAAAGGAATATCGCGGTCTGTATTACAACATCAAATTCAATAAGTACTTTAAAAACGAGAGAAAAATAAAAACCTATCTGGAAGGACGGATTGTGGATGGCTCGGGCCTTTCCAGATACGACGATCTCGTGAAAACAGTTTCCGCAAAGTACGGTTTTGATTGGCGCCTGATCACGTCGCAGATGTATCAGGAAAGCAAATTCAATCCCAATGCCAAATCCTTTGCCGGGGCTTTAGGCTTGATGCAGGTTATGCCCAGAACCGCCAAAGAATTTGGCTTTAGCAACCTGAAAAATCCGGCACAGGGTATCGAAGCTGGCGTCACCTATATGAACTGGCTTCGGGATCGCTTTCCCGAAGATCTGGAGGTGGGCGAAAGAACCTTCTTTATGTTGGCGGCCTATAACGCAGGTCCCGGTCACGTCCGGGACGCCCGCAAGCTGGCCAGAAAACTCGGGCTGGACCCAAACAAATGGTTCGACAACACGGAGAAGGCCATGCTGCTGTTATCCAAGCCCGAGTATTATAAAAAGGCCCGCTTTGGTTACGTCAGGGGATCAGAACCTGTCACCTACGTTCGCGAAATCAGGCAAAGGTATCTGGGCTATATCAACTGACGGCCTGAGTGTGTCAGGCCATTGTTTGTGTTTCCCGCGTTTTGGGGGAAACGCCTTTGTAAGTCAATTACGAGGTCTTGGGGAAGAGCTTTTAACTCTAAAAGGTGTTGCAAATAATCAAATTTAGTGTGTGATCATATCATTCCGGTAATGACGTTTTGACCTGATAATAAATTCCATAAACCCATCGGTTGGAACGCTCAGCAAATGCTTGAACCTGAAAACAATCCCAACTCCGCCAGCATCGTGGACCCTTCCCGGACTCTGCGCTTTATCATTGCGAAACTGTTCAGCCGCATTGCCAGCAGCAGACAGATTGCAAAAAAGCGGGCGGCTTTCGAGAAGAAACGCCGGGCCAAACAGTGTGGCCATGTGGTGGAATACTTTCATCAGCTTGATGACCCGTACTCTCACCTGACCGCTCAGATTCTCGCCAGGTTTGCCGAGCGTTACGATGTGGAAATCATTCCGCATCTGATTCGGGCTACTGGCGGCAAGGATCAACCCGAGCAAGACAAGTTGACGGTATGGGCACGGCGGGATGCCGAAATGATCGCTCCCCATTTGGGCTTGAACTTCCCGGTCGATGCCGCTGTGACCCCCAGCCCGGAAAGACAACATCAAGCAGCCAGTCGGTTAACGGATTTAAGTCGCGACGGTTTTATCAGGGAAATTGCCAGCATAAGTTCGGATATGTGGTTCGACAAAACCATAGCGCCCGGCCAGAGTGATGAGGCGGATATTAACAGGGCGCTTGATAATGGTTCACAGCGACTGGCGGCCTTAGGGCACTATTCAGGCGCCACTTTTTATTACGGTGGCGAGTGGTACTGGGGGGTCGATCGACTGTTTCATCTGGAGCAACGCCTGCGCGATCTTGGTGCCTGCAAAGCCTCTGGCGAACCCTATCTGGTGACGCGACCCTCCCATGATCTCGACGGCATTGATGCCAGCAATCTGGATCTGCATTTTTTCCCGTCATTGAACAGTCCCTACACATCGATTATTTACGATAGAACCCTTGCGTTGGTGCAAGCCTGTCATATCCAGTTTCACCACAAGCCGGTGTTGCCCATGGTCATGCGCGGCGTACCCGCGACCCGAGCCAAGAGCAAATACATCATGTTTGATACCAAGCGCGAGGCGGATTTTTTCGGGGTGCCGTTTGGCAAGCTTGTGCCCCCCATAGGCTCCCCAACCCGACAGGCCTACTCGTTGCTACCCTGGGCCAGATCGCTGGGCAAGGACTGTGAATTGCTCAGTACTTTGCTGCGACACGCCTGGTCGCAAGGCAAGGGGTTACACAAGCCGTCGCACATGCAACAGGCTGTTGAAGAAGCTGGGCTGGATTGGAACAGAGCCCTTGAGCACATGGGTACCGACAACTGGAAAATTGAAGTTGAAAAGAATCAGGACGAAATGGTCGATGGCATGGGGTTGTGGGGTGTTCCTTGTTACAAGCTCTGCGGCCCGTCAGGGGAACCGGATCTGGTGGTTTGGGGACAGGATCGACTGTGGCTGGTCGCCGCAGAAATTCGCAGGAGAACCGCTCTATGATTGATTTATACACCGCGCCTACGCCCAATGGTCACAAGGTGTCCTGTACGCTGGAAGCCCTGAAAATTTCCTACGAAACCCATTTCGTCAATATTGCCGAGGGCGAGCAAAAGCAACCGGAGTTTCTGGCCTTAAACCCCAACGGTCGCATCCCTGCCATTGTCGATCGCGAGGCGGATGATTTTTCCATATTCGAGTCCGGCGCCATCATGATCTATCTGGCAGAGAAAGCCGGTCGCCTGTTGCCAGCCGATGCCAAGGGGCGTTCACGGGTGATGCAGTGGCTGATGTTTCAGATGGGCGGCGTGGGCCCGATGATGGGACAGGCCAATGTGTTTCATCGCTACTTTCCGGAAAAAATTCAACCGGCCATCGATCGCTACCAGAACGAGTGCCGGCGGCTGTTCGAAGTGCTTGATGGTCATCTGGCGGACAATGAATGGCTGGCCGATGACTATTCCATTGCCGATATCGCCAACTGGTGCTGGGTGCGAACCTACAAGTGGTCTGGCGTTTCCATTGATGGACTGGATTACCTGCAACGCTGGCTGGAGCTTATGCGTGAACAGCCGGGTATGGCGGCGGGCATTGAAGTGCCTTTCAGTCTCGGCAATATGCTCAAAGACAAAAAGGACACGGAAGAGTTTGCAAACAATGCCAAGAAAACCTTGCAAACCTGAGCAGATTTTAACGAGACAAGAATAAAAATTTTTGAGGAACGATTATGAATCAAACCACATCCCAATTTGGTCTGATGGGACTGGAGCCATCCCCCTATACCGTAAAGGTCGAATCTTTTTTAAAGTTTAAAGGCATTCCCTACCAGTGGATTGATCGCAGCTTCAAGAACGAAAAACTGTTTCAGAAGCACGCAAAAGTTCAGTTGATACCGCTTCTGTTTTTTCCATCTGGCGAAGTCATGCAGGATTCAACCCTGATTATTGAGCGTCTGGAAGAGGAATACACTGGGCCAAGCATTCACCCCGAAGATCAAACCCTGTGGTTTTTGTCCTGTCTGTTCGAAGAGTTCGGTGACGAGTGGTGTAACAAACTGATGTTTTTTCAACGTTGGTTCTACAAGGCGGACGCCACCGCCACTGGCAAACGGCTCGCCCGTGAGCTTCTCAAAGGAAAATGGTGGGCAGCTGCAGCACGCCCCGTTATCTCCCGCTTTTTGGTGCGTAGAATGGTACCGCGCCTGGTTTATTCCGGTGGTAACGAAACCAACATACCCCAGTTGAAGCAATCGTTTATGGACCTTGCCGCCTTACTGGAAGCCCATTTCCAAACCCGGTCATACCTTTTGGGCGGTCGCCCATGTTTTGGCGACTTCGGCCTGTGGTGTAATTTGTATCAGGCGTGGACCGATCCCACCGCAGGCTCCTACCTGGAAGCCAATGCGCCGACACTGGTGGCTTACCTCAAACGTATGCTGGAACCCTCAATCGAAGGCGATTTTGAATCGCTGGAGACTCTGATGCCCACTCTTAAACCGATTCTGGCGCAGGAGATGGCCACAAGATTTTTGCCTTGGATGGAGGCCAATCATCGGGCCTGGCATGCCGGAGAGAAAGAGACCAGTCTGACTATGAATGGTCAGTTGTTTCAGCAGAAAACGTTTAAATATCAGGCCAATACCTTGGATGAGCTGCGCAGAAAATTTGCCAAGGTTGCTGACAATAATGAATTGGTGAATTTATTGGACGACACCCAATGCCTGACTTTTCTGGCCGCTGACGCTTGATCAAGTAAACCCTGTCGAACACACCTGCCCCTTGCCCTATGACGTGTTATAGAAATGGGCAAGTGGCAAGGTGATTTTTGAATCCTCGGCAGGTTTCGGGTTGCGGCCTGCTGGTCGCAACCCGAGTTCGAATTCCTCGTTTTAGAATACCCCGTTATCGTTGCGAATGTTGCCGCCACTCAGCAGTGAGTAAAAGCGCATAAAGCCATCGAGAGCCTGAATCGCATCCCAGTGTTCCACAATCCGGCCGTCTTCCAAGCGCCAGATATCAACAATGTTCATACCCTTCTGGTCGTTGCCCCGGTCCTCTTGTTTCAAGGTCGCGTGAGAGTGGAAGGTGACGAAATCGCCATCCACGTAGATGTGCTTTACCTCGTAGCTGTAATCCGGGTAGTCCTCAACAAAATCCTGCAGAAAACCCACCAGACCGGTGACCTTGTCCGGCAGGTTGCGGTTGTGCTGCACATAGGCACTGTCGTTGTAGTGCTCCAGTACGTATTCAAAATTGTGGTTGTTCATCAGGTTCTGCACAAAATCGGTAATCACCGTGGCGTTATCCAGTTCGGCCTGGGTCCAGTCAGGCTTTTGCAGGGATTGCAGGTCGATGATGGGTTTGGTGGCGTTGTCTGCCGCAACGGTGGTGCTGGCCAGAATGATCAACAGGGAAGCAATGGCTTTTAGCATGGGTCAGTCCTCAAATATTGGTTGGCGTTTATCAGTTTTGGTTACTAATAATAACCATGGTAATTAATGATAACCTGCAATACAATTAGGCACAGAAATGTGCGATAGGCACTTTTTGGTAACCCTGAACAAATAACGGCGATACGGGAGAGGACAGAGACGTGGCCAAAGCGAAACCGGAAAAGCGGGTGTTCTACAACGACGAAGATTGCCCCATTCGCAATGTGGTGGCTCAGATTGGCGATAAGTGGTCGATGTTGATTATGTTTGCACTGGTGGATGGGGCGGACAGATTCAATTCACTGAAGTCGCGAATCATTGGCATCTCCCAGCGCATGCTGACCCAAACCCTGCGTGATCTGGAGCGGGAGGGCTATGTCAGTCGCACGGTGTACCCGGAGGTGCCCGCCAGAGTCGAATACGAGCTGACCGAGATGGGGCGCGACATTGTCAAACCCCTCTATCAATTGGTGTCCTGGGCGGATAAGCATCACGATGATATCAAGCGCAGCCGAGCGGCCTACGACGAGAAAGTCTGACGTTACAGGGATTATTTCTGTGACTTAATCTTTTCCGCAAGCAACCCTGCCCAATGCTTAATCTGCTCAATGTCATCCTGGCTGAAGTCGTGATCGCGAATCTTCATTGAGCTGAAATTCAACGTCCCCCAGACGTTACCGTCAAGCAGGATCGGCGTGCTGATATAGGATTCCAGTGGCAGGCCGGAATACAGTGGGTGTTTGCATAAACCGGGCACGCCATTCAATTGGGTCAGTGCTACAGTGGTTTTATTGGTGGCCACTTCGCGACAGTAAGTATCCTGCAGGGGAAAAATGTCGCCGGCCGTGAATGCGCCATTATCAGGCAGCACCATGACCACTTGGTAATTTGTATTTTCAATACGGCTGACAATCCCCAGAGCCAAATCAAAACGGGCCAGGCCTTGCTGAAGAATGTCGCTGTAAAAAGACGTCAGTTCTGATTTTTGCATGATGTTAGTCCGAAGTTTGTCTTGATGTCAGATCGTCCAGTCTGTCGTGCAGGCGCATGATCTCGATCTCCAGTTTTAGGTTGATTTGGTAGGCGGCCTCTTGTTTGAGCCGGTCTTTCTCCGCCTGCCGGTTCTGCGACATCATGATAATAGGCGCTTGAAATGCAGCCAGAGTGGACAGTCCCAGATTGAGCAAAATGTATGGGTAGGGGTCAAAGGCATCATCGCTAAGCAGGAAGTAGCTGTTGGTGATGATCCAAATTGCAATGATTGAGAAAAATATACCAATGAACTTCCACGATCCACCAAAGCGAGAGACTTCGTCGGCGACCCGTTCTCCAAAAGTGAGAGAGTCAACATAAGCCTCGTTGACATTTTCCGATACGGTGGTGTGTTCGGCGATACTCTCAAGTACCTGTTTTTCAGTCGCACCCAACTCTTTGATATCTTTCCCAATAAGAGCTTTGGCTAAATTCTGGAAGTACTTTTTCATGGTGTTGCCTTATTGTCTTTTTGATTGTCGTCGGCCGAACTTTTCCTGGCCGGTTTTTTTCTGGTTATGCGAACCGCCTTCTGAAACACCAGTGAATTAGGGTAGGTTACCGTGGCGCCATCCTCATCGATCATGATCACATGAAACAAAGAGATTTCTTTGATTTTACCAATGACCGTATTCTCACCATCAATAATTTCCACCCAGTTACCAGCCCGATAGGGAAAGAAGAAAAACACAATGATGCTGGCGGTGGCGTTGCTCAGCAGTGACCACTGGGCAAACAGGGCAACGCCGAGAAACGCCAGTGAGGAGCCGATCAATACACCGACGTCTTTGATGTTGCTGCCGGTTAAGGCAATGGCCACCAGAATGCCCAGAAAAACCCACAGGATTTGGATGGACTTGGTCACATATTCAATTCGATTTTCGGGGATTTTCCTTTCGGTGCCGACTCGATCTACCAGTGCTTTGGTGATGCGGTTGCCGATAAACAGACCGATCAATATCAGCAGCAGGATGCTCAGGGTGGTTACTTCCATCATCGATTCCTTGTCGCTCGGATGTTGTCAGATTGGTTTATTAATTCTAGTTAAATCTGGTGCCAAACAGCCAGCATTGAACGCGGATGATTTGCGTGACCGTTTTGTCCTGACTTTCTGTGTTTTAGTCCAGCGCTCTTTGCCCTTGAAAACGATACGCTTAGGCTCAATTTACTGCAGTCAGTTTGAGCTAGAAAAATAGGTGTGCGTACCTATAGTTAATATCCGATCGCCATTATTCAGGCTATATAGCCGGGAGGAAGTAACGTGGTAACTCTTAATATCAATGGGGAACAACATACGCTGGATGTCTCGCCCGATACGCCCCTGTTGTGGGTGATTCGCGAGCATATCGGCATGACAGGTACCAAATTCGGTTGTGGCATGGCCCAGTGTGGCGCCTGTACCGTTCACCTCAATGGTCAGGCAATCCGCTCCTGTGTTACCCCGGTGATTGCGGCCGAGGGCAGCCAGATTACCACCATTGAGGGGGTTTCTGATTCTCCTCAGGGCCAGGCAGTGCAGCAGGCCTGGCAAGAGCACGAAGTCGCCCAGTGCGGTTTTTGCCAGTCCGGTCAGATCATGAGTGCGGCGGCATTACTGGCCACCAATGCCAGCCCGTCGGATGCGGACATCGACAATGCCCTGTCGGGCAATCTTTGTCGCTGCAATACCTATCATCGGATTCGCGCGGGTGTTCACACCGCGGCGAAAAAACTGGGTTGAGGTGGGCGTCATGAGTGAGATCAAAACCATCAATCGTCGCGACTTCGTCAAGTTCGGATTGGGTGCCGGCGCTTTATTGGCTCTGGGGATTCAAGCGCCCCGGGTAAAAGCCGATGCCAGTCCGTCCGTTGGCATACCCGGCAGCACCGCGGAATTTAACCCCAATGCCTTTATCAGCATTGATAAAGACAGTCGGGTGACGGTGGCGGCCAAGCATTTGGAAATGGGGCAGGGTACCCACTCCGGGTTGGCCATGCTGGTGGCGGAGGAGTTGGATGCTTCCTGGGAGCAGGTGGTTGTGATTGGTGCCATTGCCGATCACAAGCGCTACAACAATATCTACTGGGGCCCTGCCCAGGGTACCGGGGGCAGTACCGGAATTGCCAATTCCTGGCAGCAGCTGCGCAAAGCCGGCGCCATGGCGCGAGCGATGCTGGCCAGTGCGGCGGCCGGCCAGTGGCAGGTCCCTGTGACAGAACTCGAGGTGCGCAACGGTGTTGTCAGTCACCCGGGCAGCGGTCGAACCGCAAGCTTTGGTGAACTGGCCGAGGCGGCATCAGTGCAAGCCATGCCAACCGATGTGACGCTGAAGCAACCGGCTGAATTTCGTTTGATTGGTCAGTCACTGCCGCGCAAGGATACGGCTTCAAAAATCAACGGCACGGCGGTGTTTACCCAGGATTTCAAATTGCCGGGCATGTTAACAGCAGTGATTGCGCACCCGCCCCTGTTCGGTGCCAGGCTGATCCGTGTCGATGATGCCGCAGCCAAGCAGATTGCTGGGGTTGAGGCGGTGTTGAGTGTGCCTTCCGGTGTCGCGGTCGTCGCTCGCGATTTCTGGACAGCGAAGAAAGGTCGGGACGCGTTAACCATTCAGTGGGACGAATCTGCTGCCTTCAAGCAAAGCAGTGAAGACATCTACGCGGACTTTTCCAGACTCACCGCCAAGCCCGGCGCCACGGCGCGCAACGATGGTGATGCCATTGGCGTATTGGAGCGGGCAGAGGATGTGGTTGAGGCGGAATACCGCTACCCCTATCTGGCCCATGCCTCCATGGAGCCTCTGAACTGTGTGGTACACCCGCAGGGCGACAAGGTTGAGGTGTGGAATGCCACGCAAATGCAAACCGCGGATCAGGCCGGGGTTGCTGCCATCTTTGCTTTGAGGCCTGAGCAGGTCACGGTGCACATGCTGTTTGCCGGTGGTTCGTTCGGGCGCCGTGCCAACCCCAAATCCGATTACATTCTGGAGACCGCCCATATCGCAAAATCCCTGCAGCAGGCGCTGGGTAAACCGCTGCCCGTGAAGCTGATGTGGACCCGGGAGGATGATATGCGCGGCGGCTGGTACCGACCACTCAATGTCCATCGCATTCGCGCCACACTGGATGAAACCGGCATGCCCAAAGCCTGGCACCACCGACTGGTCGGGCAGTCCATTGCCAAGGGGACGCCATTTGAAGCGGGTATGATTCACAACGGCGTGGATCACACTTCGGTGGAAGGGGCGAACAATTTGCCCTATGCAATTCCCAATTTGCACGTGGATTCCCATTCGCCGGAACTGCCGGTTACCGTGCAGTGGTGGCGAGCGGTGGGCAGTACCCATACCGCTTATACCGCCGAAACGTTTATTGATCAGTTGGCTGAAAAGGCCGGTCGCGACCCGGTGGATTACCGTCTGGCGCTGTTAAAAAATCACCCGCGTCACACCGGAGTGCTCAAGCTGGCGGCCGAAAAAGCCGAGTGGGGCAAACCCAGCAGGATTAAAATCGCACCCGGCAAAAAAGTGGGGCGCGGTGTAGCCGTGCACGAATCCTTTAACTCCTTTGTGGCCATGGTGGCCGATGTCAGTGTTGATGAGAAAACCGGGGCGGCGCAGGTGGAAAAGGTGGTGGTCGCGGTGGATTGCGGCATCGCCATTAACCCCGACAGCATTCGTGCGCAGATGGAAGGCGGTCTGGGGTTTGGTCTGGCGATGATGGTCAACAGCGCCATTACTCTGAACAAGGGGCAGGTGGTGGAGAGTAATTTCGATAAATATCAGGTGGTGCGGTTGTCCGATTTCCCCGACGTCGAAGTGCACATCGTGCCTTCGGCAGAAGCCCCGACCGGGGTGGGCGAACCGGGTACCCCAGTGATCTCACCGGCGGTGGCCAATGCCATTGCCGCGGCCACCGGCAAGCGTCACTATCATTTGCCGATGTCATCCTGATCGGGGGTATCGAGTTATCCCATAGCCGCGTTGCCCGGTTGCATTCAATACCGCCGTTGTTTTGATGGCCCCGTTATTCAGATGGCGGAGCAGGCATCAAAGCAACGGGATTCAAGCTGTGAAACAGTCAAATCCGGTAGGTGGTGATTTTTTCCTGCATGCTGTCGGCGGTTTGCAACAGGCGATTGGCGGACGTTAAAACTTCTTCGGTGGTCGCTACGCCGTCGTTGGCAGAACTGCCGATGTCATTGACGTTGTTCATAACCCGGGACAATTCTTCCAGCTGCTGGGTTGAGCAGCGATTGATGTTGGCCGTCATGGTGTTGAGTGAATGCATTTTCTCAGCCGTAGAGTTGAGGATGCTGTCGATACTTTCAATGACCTCGACCGTTGCCGTGGCTTTTTCGGTACTGTGGGTAATGGTCGCGAAAGCCTCTTGAGAACTTTGGATCAACTCGTCAACAATCTGTGCAATGTCTTCCGTGGAATTCTGGGTACGCTGCGCCAGTGAGCGAACTTCATCGGCCACTACCGCAAAACCGCGCCCCTGCTCTCCTGCGCGAGCGGCTTCAATTGCCGCGTTCAGCGCCAGCAGATTGGTCTGCTCGGCAACGGAGCGGATGATGTCCACCATGCTGAGAATCTCATTGACTTTGCTGTTGAGCTGTTCGATCTGTTGTTGAACCGTTGCAACGTCACTGGCGGTATCTTTGATGCTGGATACCGCCTGTTTTAATGTGGCTGTGCCCTGTTCGGCGCTGCCCAGTACGTCCTCGGCCATGTTGGCGGCTTCAGAAACCTGCTGAATATTACCGTTGACAACGTGATCGAGCTGCTGGGTCAGACCCGTCAGATTTTCTACCCGGGCGTGCATGTCCAAAAGACCCTGTTTGCTCTGGCCAGAGCTCTCCACCGACTGATGGCTTGAGGCAGCTACTTCGTGAGCGGATTCCTGAAAGGATTCAAAATCAGAGCGCAGTTGTGCCAATGTGTCATTCAATTGCAGCGCAATCTTGCCCAGATCGTCCTTGGTGATTGTGTCAATGGATTGAGTCAAATCGCGATTGTCAGTCAGGGACTGCATGCGCTCGGCAATCAGCAGGGTTTGTCTTTTACTCATAGCCAGCGTTTGGTGGATGACCCAGGCCAGATACAGCGTCAGTGCCAGCAAGGCCAGCATGACGCCGACCACCAGGCTGGACTCCCATTTGAGTTGGGAGGCGTGTTCACTGACTTGCGTCAGCAGTGTGTCTTCCAGTTGTTTGAGGCGGTTGATGCGTTTGCTGGCGGCTGCAAACCAGGTCTCCGGTGCGACGTCAAAATTATTGCCATCGCCGGTGGCTATGTCGCGGAATGCCTGAACCTGTTGTTGTTCTTCGGATTGTTTGAATTCCTGCAAAAAGGGCAGGAAGTTTTTGTCGGTGAGCAGTTCGGCGGCATAGAGATAGGTGTCTTGCCGATTGACCAGATTCAGAAAGCGGATATAGAGATCGGGATTAAAGGCTTTGTTGGTGAATACCGAGCTGAGTACCGCCCGTTCGATTCCGGCGTTCTCCTTGATATTGGCCAGATTGAATAACGCTGCAAACTGTTCGCGGCTGCGGGGGTCAGCAATGTGGTGACTCGACAGTGTCGAGAGCTCAATGGTGAGCCTGTTGTTGGTGGTAAAGTACTTCAGCATTTCGGCCAATGGCATCGACAAGCCATCAATCTGTCGACGCATGTCGGGCAGTTGTTGCCAGCGCCCCTGCAGTTCATCGATGCGTTGGCGGGTTTGTTCGTCGAGGGACATGTCCTCAAGTTCCAGTTGCAGATCGGCAAGAGCCTGATCCACCAGCTGGCGCTGCCGTGGCAGTTCCGAGCTGAATTTATTGCCACTGGAACTGATAAAACCGGCCGACATGCCTCGCTCTTTTTGCATCTCGTGGGTCAATGCCATGCTTTTCTCCAGCAGCATGCCCACAGTTCCGGTGTAGTCTGCGCTGCGGTATTGAGTGATGGCTCTCTGGGTGTCGACCATCATGATGATGACCAATATGGCGATGGGCAATTTGATCAGGTGGGTGAGGTACTGAGAAAGCCATAGGCGCATAGGGCGGTCCTTTTAAGGGAAGGCGATGATTCTGTTACGTGGAAAAGGTTATAACAGATGTATCGGTGCAATATCGTGAAGCTTTATAGACAGTCTGTCTCACTGAGCAGCAATAAAGGGCTGTTGTGACTGGCCCGCTGGTTTCTGTCAAGGCAAGGTGTTGACCAATAGGCGGGCGCTTTTCAGGGAGGCTTCGCGCCACTCACTGGTGTCGCCCAGATGATGCACCGACTCTATATTGAAGTAGATGCCAATCACACCGGAGGCCACCACATAACAGTCTTTGCGGGTCCTGTTCGGGTGTGCCTGATGCAGCAGCTCGGTAATGGCGTTGATAAATTGATCCACCGATGCTTTTAAGGGGGCGGCCAGAGCCGGAGTGTTGGCCGCGGCGCTGAACAGGGCGTTGGCCAGCAGACTGTAGTGATTGTCGTGGTAGTCACTGGCAAACAGGGCATCCACCAGTGAGTCTGCCACACCTGTCTGCGGTAAATAGTCGATCAGCAGATCGGTTTGCCGTTGCGATTCATCCAGAAAGCGTTGCAGCAACGCCTGAATCAAATCATCCCGGTTGCCGCTGTAGTGGCGGATCAGACTTCGCTGCAGGCCCGATTCCTCGGCCAATCGCTCCAGAGTTGAACCCTCCACGCCATAGCGAATCACGCAGCGCTCAAAGGCCTGCATGATTTCTTCTGTGCGCTGTTTCTTGACGCTGGGTCTTGGCATTGGCGACAGGATCTCCAGTAAATTGTCTTTGTTGACAATCTATCATTGGGTCTGTAGTTTGTAAATTGTCATTTTTGATAATTTACTTTTTGAGGGTGTTGCTATGCTGAAACGGAAGGCTATTAGGACCGGTTGCGGGTTAATGTTGTTGGCTATGGTGAGCAGTGTGAGTGCCGGTGACCTGACCATTGAGCTCAAGGGTATTGAGGTATCGCGCGGTGGCAGTGTGACTCTGGCGCTGTATCGGGACGCCAAGTCGTTTGCAACCTATGATCAGCAAAACACGGTGGCGATACTGTCGCGTCAGGTAGAAGGTTTGGCTGGCCCTGAGGAGATGGCAGCGGTGCGCTTTCGTCTGGACGATGTGATGCCGGGGCAATATGCCATTCACTATTTTCACGATCAAAATGGCAATCAGCGCTTTGATTTTGCCGATGGTCAGGCCATGGAGGGGTGGGGTATTTCCAGAGCAAGGCACATGTGGCAGGCCCTGAGTTTTGATGAGGCGGCCTTCACGGTTAACGGGGCGGCGCAATTTGTGTCATTGAAAACTTTTTATGCGCAATAGGTGGTGAAGACAATGGATTGGATGATGCAGAGACTCAGTGATGCCGAGCTCTATTACTGGGAGACCGCAATTGGCGATTGGTTTTTTACCGCTTCCATTGCATTTTTGCTGATTGAGCTGGGTTTGTACGCACTGCGCAAACAATTTACCCGTAAGCTGCTGGGCGATACCGTTGCAAATTTTGTGACCCTGATATTTTTTCTGGGGATCACTCTGGCGATCGGGGTGATTTATCTCAATGTCTTTTACTACGTTTACGATGAGTGGCGTCTGTTGACTCTGGAAACGACACCCTTGATGGTTATTGCGGCGGTGGTGCTGGCGGATTTTGCCTACTATTGGGAGCATCGCTTCGCCCATCGAGTCGGGGTCGCCTGGGCCACTCATACGGTACATCACAGTTCAAACCATTTTAATATTTCTGTGGCCTACCGCTTTGGTCCGCTCGATAGTGTGCTGCCATTACTGTTTCATCTGCCGCTGGTGTTGCTGGGCTTTAATCCGCTGTTGGTGTTATTGGCCGAAATGCTGGTGCAGTTGTATCAAACCGCATTGCACACCGAGGTTGTTAAAAAATTGCCGCGTCCCATTGAGGCGGTGTTCAATACACCTTCCCATCATCGGGTGCATCACGGTTCCAATCGGGAATACATCGATAAAAATTACGCCGGGATTTTTATTGTTTGGGATCGCCTGTTTGGCACCTTTGCCGCAGAAAAAGCGACGGTGGTTTATGGCGTCAATCCGCCGTTGAACAGCCTGAATCCCCTCAAAATATTTTTCAGTGGCCTGATTGATCTGTGGAGGAAAATGCTTTCGGCTCCCAAATTGAGTTTGGCGTTGGCCTATCTGATTATGCCACCGGGCTGGTGCCATGATGAAAAACAACATATCCGTGCAAACGGACAATGGCCGGAGGGTAAAACCGATGTCTCTTGAAAAACTATACGGCGATGCGGCAGTCGCCACTTTGGCCGATGCCGAATGTCTGCCGTTTTCCCTCTACCGCGATCGGGCGGTGTACGAACTCGAAAAGCAGAAAATTTTTTACGCGGACTGGGTCTTCGCCTGTGCGGCAAAACAAGTGTCAGAGCGGGGCGATTACTTTGCTTTTACTCTGGCAGACGAGCCCATTGTCATCATTCGCGGTCAGGATGATCAGTTGCGGGTCATGTCCAATGTCTGTCGTCATCGCGGTGCTCTGTTGAATGTTGAGGGGTTTGGTAAGGCCCGGAAAATGATTTGTCCCTATCACGCCTGGACTTACAACGATGACGGTCAGTTGCTGGCGGCGCCACTGGCAGCCGATCACGAAGTTGATCAATCCCGGCACTGCCTGCCTCAGTTTGCTGTGGAGGTCTGGCAGGGGTTGGTGTTTGTCAGTCTGAATGATGGCGCCGAGCCCCTGGCGGATCGCTATCAGGGTATTGAGCGCTATCTGGCGCTCTATGGCAGCGATCAGTTTGACCATTTTTATGAAGGCAAACTGGAGCACTGGCAGTGCAACTGGAAGCTCGCCATGGAAAATGCCATGGAGAGCTATCACCTGTTCCGGGTGCATCGCGATACGCTGGAAACCCTAACCCCGACCCGGCAGGCGTTTTATCTGGAAGGCGGTGCGGATTGGTCGCTGACCGGCGGGCAGTATAAGCACCCTCCCGGAAAATTAACGCAATGGCTTATGGGCGGTGCCGATGTGACTCAGGAGCATTATGTGTTGATGGCTTTGCCGCCGGGGTTTGTCGGTATTCTGGGGAGAGACTCGCTGGCCTGGATCAATGTCTTGCCCACAGGGCCCGACAGCTGCACGGTTCGCTCTGGCGCCCTGTCGTTTTCAGGTAAAGTGGATCAGGCGGAAGAACAATTTACCGATGCGTTTTTTGCCGAAGACAAAGCCATTTGTGAGCGGGTCCAGCGCGGTGTCAATTCACAGTTTGGCCGGGGCGGGTCGTTGCTTGAAGTGGAGCGCATCGTGGTGGATTTTCACCATTATCTGGCGTCAAGAATCGCCGGAGAAAAAGGGACAGGGATTTACCGGGCCGGGGATAATATTTTCTTTCCGGCTTGAGGTTGGGGTGCTGCATATCCAATCAGCCCCGAGGCTGTTTCCTTAGGGCTATTACCTCCTCAGGACTGATTGGGGTTATTTTATGCCTTGTTGTATCGCTCCTGACTTAACTGCAGCAGATCCCGGTGCGCCTCTTCCATGTGTCGGGCCAGTTCGTGAATGTCCGGCATCAGCTTCTGGCAGGCAATCAGGCCAAAGTCCAGCCAACCGTCGTAACTTTGCAGAGTAATGTTCAGGCCCATGCCGTGGTAGGGGATGGACACCGGGTAGGTGCTGACCTGCTTGGCTCCGGCAAAATACAGGGTTATGTTCGGGCCCGGCACGTTGGAGATCAGGACATTGGCGAACGGTGGCATGGCGTTGTAGATTCTGGCGCGGGTCATGACCGATGCCAGTCCGCTCATAAACCAGGGGGCGCCCAATGACGGGAAGTCGGTTGGCAACACGGCCTGCATGTCACTCATAAGGTGTTTGACGTGACGAGCTGAATCATTGATGGCGTGCAGACGCTCCAGCGGATCTTTGATGGTGGTCGCCAGATTCATGCGGGCCATGGACACCTGATTGCTCAATTCGGTATTACCCTCCGGGCGAAGACTGACCGGGATGGCGGCCAGTAACGGTTCTTCCGCATGGAAGCCCTCGTCGTCCAGATAGCGGTTGATGCCCTCGGCGGAAATGGCCATGGCGACGTCATTGAGACTGACGCCATTAAGCTTGGCGATTTCTTTGCTCTCCTGCAGCGGGATGGAAAAGCGCGCAAAGCTGCGTTGATTGGTGATGGTAACGTTCAATGGGGTTTTGGGCGCAAACCAGTGCATTTTCTCCTTGCTGGTATCCTGCGGTGCTTTGGTCGGGCGTAAAATTTCTGTGGCCTTGCGGGTCAGGGTCGGCAGGTTTCTGGCCAGCTTGATGGTTTGCCCCAGGTTGTGCAAAACACCGGACGCGGTGAGTTCGGCAATGCCGTAATTGTCGCTGTGCTCACCGGCGCGGCGACGCAGTGGTTTTTTCACCTTGCGGGGTTTGGCCGACACATCCATCACCGCTTCCATCAGTACCTGGCCGCCCATGCCATCGAGTGCGGCGTGGTGCATTTTCGAATAGAGCCCCACGTAGCGGGTGCCTTCGGGCAGGTCCTTGGGTACAGGCAGGCCATCGAGTACGTACATTTCCCACAGCGGGCGACTGCGGTCGAGCAGGCTTGAGTGCAGGCGTGCCACCAGTTTGTCGACGGTGGCCCGCGTCGCCGGCGGCGGCACAATGACGTGGCGAATGTGGTAATCGATGTCCAGATCTTCGTCCATCACCCAGATGGGGTTGGCCAGATCAAACGGCATATGAACCAGCTTGCGTTGAAATATCGGAGCCAGATGCATGCGGTTGAGGATGTGGTTGCGCACGTCGGCCATAAAATCGCCCTCGTACTCGGGGGGCAGCTCCAATATGCTCAGCCCGCCAATGTGCATGGGCGTTTCGGGGGATTCCATGTGCAGAAACGTTGCGTCCAGACCGCTGAGGTGATTCATGTTGTTACCTTTGAGTTGACCAGTGTATGAGTGAAGGCCAAGGGCAGAAAACCATGCTGTACCGCTGCCCCCTGAGTGTTAATCATATTGAGCCAAACAGGTATGGCTTACTATCACCAAAATCGCCACATTCACTAACAATATTGTGCGCAATATAATTGTACCATACTTTTTGTTCTTGCACAAAAAAGCCGGAACGGGTTCCGGCTAATTCAATGGGTTTCGGACTCAGGTTCAGCGGGTTTCTTCCAGCGTATTTTCAACACCAGTTTTAACGGGGCCGGGAAAGAACATATTGGTTTCCTGCTGGTACTGTTTGTAGTCCGGGCGCTTTTGCACCGAGTAGTATTCCGAGGGAATGGCGCCGGTAAAAATCACCAGCGTGTTGTACATAATGAACGAGGCATACATCAGTGAGGCGCCAATCAATACCCAGTTGATCAGTGGCATCGCCGAATAGAGTTCGATAAAAGACGGAATGGCGGCTATCACCAGAGCGTTCCACACCATCCACTCGGCGAAATAGTTGGGGTGACGACTGTAGCGCCACAGGCCAACATTGCAGACTTTGCCTTTTTCGCCGCGCTGTTTCATCTCGCGCATAAACGCCACTTTTTGTTTGTCGGCGATGGTTTCCATGGCGAAGGCGGCCAGCCACAGCACCAGGCCAAAGACTTCGAGGGGTGAGATCTCGGGGTTGGGGTTCATGGCAATCACAAAGGCCGGAGCGCAGAGGAACGAGGCATTGGCCAGCCCCTGCAATACCGCATCCACCTGAATTGCCAGCATGGTGTTGGTTTTACCGGCCTTCTCCCAGCGGCGGCGCTGGAACTGGTAGCGGGGCAGTTCCGTATCGAAGGCGCCAAGGCGCAGCATCTTCAGCGCGGTCAGCCCCATGCGCAAACCAATAAACAGGTAGACACAGCCGACCACGCTTTTGCGCAGGGGATCGCCCTCGGCCATCAACAGGGTGACCAGACCGATCACGGCCAATCCCAGTGGCCAGCCGATGTCCACGTAGGAGAGGCGACCGGTTTTCCAAGCCGGCAGACACACCACAACCGCGAACAGGGCGAGCTGTGCCAGACCGTTGATCAGGCTGATGTCGGAAAACAGCGGGGTGCACAGCAGCAGGGCCCAGCCGAGGATAAAAATTGGCAGTGGTTTAAAGTATTTCAACATGGTTATCTCGGTAAGTGTTATCTCGATTAAGTGTTGTCTCGGTTAAGTGTTATTGAGGGCTGAGTGCCTGAATCGCTACCGGTGTGCCGTTAAACGCGGCGTTACCGGTCAGCGGGTCGATGCGCTGACTGTCGGTCAGGCTGTTGATGCTGACACCGGGTTGTGTTGCGGCAATGTTCATGCGGGTATCGCGGTGATTGTGGCCCCAGCCCTGAGGGATGCTGACGACCCCCGGGCGAATACCATCGTTGACGTCCACTTCGATGTCGATGCGGCCGGTGGCCGAGGTGACCCGCGCCATCTGGCCGCTGCTCAGATTCAGGGCCGAAGCGTCATCGGGGTGCAGTTGCAGGGTCACCGGGTTGCGGCCTTTCACCAGTCGCTGGGCGTTTTGGGTCCAGGTGTTGTGGCTGCGGGCCAATCGGCGACCAATCATGTCGAAAGGAAAATCATCCCGGTCGTCCGCTTCGGTTTGCAGATAGTTGTGCAGGCGCGGCACGTCGTTGAGGTAGAACGCTGGCGCCAGTTGAATCTGGCCATCGCCGGTTTTGATGCGCTGCTCGAGACAGGGCTGCAGCGGGCCAAGATCGATGCCGTGGGGATTGTCCAGCAGCGTTTGCAGACTCAGACCCTGATCCTTGTAGTGACCGTTTTTGATGCCCATGTCGAGAATCATTTCCGGCGTGATGCCGTCGTCTTCGCTGTCGGTTAGGCGGCAAATCAACGCTTTGAGAATTTCCCAGTCGTGTTTCTGATGGGCTTTTTTCTCGAACATGGCGGGTGAGAACTTGGCGTTGTTGCGCACCGCAAAACTGTTGAAGAAGATGTCGTAGTGGTTGATTTCCAGACCGGTGGTCGAGGGTAAAAAGATATCCGCGTGCTTGGTGGTTTCGTTCAGATAGATATCGATGGATACCATAAAATCGAGGTTTTCGAAGGCCTCGGTCAACCGATCGCCGCCGGGAGCCGAGAGTACCGGGTTGCCCGCCACGGTGAACATGGCGCGAATCTGGCCCTCGCCTTCGGTGAGGATTTCGTCGGCCAGAGTGGCCACCGGAAATTCGGAATTGCCATAGGGCAGCTGCCGCACTCGCGACTGGTAGCGACCGTAGCTGCTGGCTTTGCCTTTGGGTGTGGCCGCCAGCAGATCGAAGGCGGGCATGGGGAACATGGCACCACCAACGCTATCAAAGTTGCCGGTAATGATGTTCAGAGCGTAGGTCAGCCACAGGCACAGACCGCCAAACGACTGGGTTGAGGCGCCCATGCGGCTGTAGCAAACCGCCGATGGCGCGCTGGCCATTTCCCGGGCGATGCGCTTGATGGTGTCGCTGTCGATACCGACCACCTCTGCCACCTGCTCGGCGCTGAAGGGGCGTGCGGCCTGCGCCAGATCATCCAGCCCCTGAACCACATCGCTGAGGTGGCCCAGATCCGCCAGGCCTTCAGTGAGGATGGTGTTGATCATCGCCATCAGCAGCAGGGCGTCTTTTTCCGGGCGGATAAAAATATGTTCGCTGGCCAGTTTCGCGGTTTCGGTGCGGCGCGGGTCGATCACCACAATCTTGCCGCCGCGTTTCTTGATGTCTTTGAGGCGGTCGGGCACACCGGCGGCGGTCATCATGCTGCCATTGGATACCACCGGATTGCCGCCAATGATCAGCATATAGTCGGTGCGATCAATGTCGGGTGCCGGAATCACCATGCCGCCACCGAGCATGTAATTGGAGGCGGTGTGGTGCGGCAGCTGATCGGCCGAGGCGGAGCTATAGATGTTTCTTGAATTCAGGGCGCGGTGAAATTTTTTCAGAAACAGGGCGTTGCCCAGATTGTGGGCGTTGGGGTTGCCCATGTAGACACCCACCGCATCGTTGCCATAGGCCTGTTGCAGTTGCTGTACCTTTTCCTGAATTTCATCGAAGGCAGCCTCCCAGCTGATTTCCTGCCAGCCATCGGCGGTTTTCTTCATGGGGGTGCGAATCCGGTCCGGGTCCTTGTAAAAATCCTGCAGGGCCACGGCCTTGGGGCAGATGTGACCGCGGCTGAAGGGGTCCTGTTTGTCCGGTTTGATGGACAGAATCTCTTCACCCTGATGTTTGATCTCAAGGCCGCACATGGCCTCGCAGATGTTGCAGGTACGGTAGTGGGTTTGGGGTTCGCTCATGGCCCTGATCTCTCGGTTGTTTTTGTGGCGCTTAATAACCGGAAATTCTGGCAGTTGCTGTGTGGATATGTAATTGTAGTAATCGACATAAAATGTGCTGAATTCGCCATCTGGTTTTGCTTAAGGCACAGTTGCAATGATGGCGCTGTATCTGCAAAGGAAGCCGACCGTTGATCAAAATAAGCATTGTGGTATTCGACTATGCGCTGGCCGCTGCGGCCATGGGCATGAGCGACATGCTGTATTTCGCGGGCAATATTTATCAGCGCCAACAGCGCCAGCGTGAGCCCCGTTTTCAGGTGCGTCTGGCCAGTCGCGATGGTCAGCCGGTCAAGGTGATGAACAACCTGTCGATAACGCCACATTGTTCACTGCAGGACATCGAAGACAGCGATGTGGTTTTGCTGCCCAACATCACCGGAGAGATCGATCTGACCTTAACCCGGAACAGCGATGTGATTGAATTACTGCAGCGATTGCAGCAGCGCAATTGCATCATTGGCTGCAACAGCACCGGGGTTTTCTTTGCCGCCGAGGCGGGCCTGCTGGATGGCCGCCAGGCAACCACCCTGTGGTCCGCGGTGGATGATTTTCGCGAGCGCTACCCCAAGGTGGATTTGCGTCCCGATCAGCTGCTGACCGTAGACGGCAATCTGATCTGCGACGCGGGAGGCACCTCCTGGTTTGATCTGGGGTTGCACCTGATCGAACTGTTCTGTGGCCATCGAACCGCCATGGACACCGCCAAATACTTTATGGTGGATTTGGAGCGCTCGACGCAGCTGTCGTTTTCACCGTTGGCGAGCCTGAAGTACCACGGCGATAAAACCATTCTGGAGATTCAGCACTGGCTTGAGGCGCACTATCGCGAGGCGATCAGTATGGATGATCTGGGGCATGCATTTGGCTTATCCAATCGCTCGTTACTGCGCCGTTTCAAATTGGCCACCGGTTTGTCGCCACTGAGTTACCTGCAGGATATTCGTCTGGATATGGCCTGCCGTCTGTTGGTGCAATCCAACAAGTCCGTGGAAGAGGTCACCCATGAGGTGGGCTATGAGGATGTCAGCTCGTTTATTCGTTTGTTCAAGCGGCGCTCGGGGTTTACACCGAACAACTATCGGGCCCGTTTCCGGGCCGTGCACGTGGCTCGATGAGGTTTGCTTTGATGAGCGGCGATCAATAGGAACGCGGCATGCCCATGCAGTGCTGGGCAATGTAGTTGAGCACCATTTCGTTGTTGATGGGGGCAATGCGAATGGCTCGGGTGGTGCGCCACAGGGCCAGCATGCCGATGTCCTCGTCGAGGCCGCCGCCCCCATGGAATTGGATGGCCAGATCGCACATGGTGTTGGCCGCATTGGAGGACAGCAGCTTGGCCATATTGGCGTATTTGCTGGCGTCCTTGCCTTCATCGAACAGCTTGGTGCCCTGATACATCATCAGCCGGGCGGCTTCGGTTTCTGCCTTGCATTGGGCCAGTGGGTGTTGCACCCCCTGATAGGAGCCTACCGGCGCCTTGCCGAAAATCTGGCGCTCATTAACGTAGGCGACGGTTTCACGCAGGGCCAGATCCGACATGCCCAGGGTCAGGGCTGAGATGATCAGGCGTTCGGCATTGAGTCCGGCAAACATGTACTTGCCACCTTTGCCCTCTTCACCGATCAGGGCATCGGCTGGCATTGCCACGTCATCAAAGAAAACGCTGTACTGTTTTTCTGTGCCCATGGTGCGGATATTGAGTTCCTGCAGTTCGACCCCGGGGCTCTTCATGTCCAGTACAAACACCGACAGGGCGCCGGGGGCATCGAGCCCGGTTTTGGCGATCAGGAAACCGTAATCGGCGTCCGCGGCCTGGGTGACATAGGTTTTCTGGCCGTTGAGAATCCACTTGTCGCCCTGTTTAACCGCCTTGGTGGCGATGTTGAAGGTGTTGGTACCGGCGTCTGGTTCGGTGGCCAGAATGCAAAAGGCTTTGTCGCCGCTGATGGAGGGTACGGCGTATTTTTCGATCTGCTCGGCGGTGCCGTGATTCAGCAGTGGCTCGCGACAGAAACCGGTGAGTACCGCGCCCATGGAAGCCAGGCCGTTTTGCGACAGCATATCGGTCACCAGTACCTGGCCTAACAGACCACCGCCCATGCCGCCGTATTGCTCCGATACTCCGAGCCCCATCAGGCCGGCATCATAAACCGCTTGCAGTATGTCTTTTTCAAACTGGGCATCGCCCACCATCTTGCGTTTCCAGGCATCCTGGGGGAAGTCGCGAACCATCCCTTCGACGGTTTCCATAACGCCCATATAAAGCTCGTGGTGTTCGCTGCCAGCAAACAGGCTGTCGATGATGTCGCGCATGATGCAGTCCTTTTTTATTGTGAGTTTTTCGTGCAAATAAGGTGTTTGAAGTAACACTATATCTGTTTGTAGTATTGCTCAATAAGGCGCCTGACGATTGAAACCAAAGATCAATCCGGCTGGAGAAAGTGGATAAAAGACCCGGCGAGAAATTGCCTGAGCGAGCTGGAGGGATTATCCGTTGGAGATAACCAGCTGATTACGACCCCGGTGCTTGGCTTGATAGAGTGCGATATCGGCCAGATTGAAGAGGTCATCAAAGCTCTTGATGTCGCTGTTGCGATCGGCGATACCCAGACTCAGCGTAATACTTACGGTATGGGTATCCGATTGAATTGAGAGTTGTTGAGTGGCGTGGCGCAGCCGTTCACCCTGGGTGAAGGCGTCTTCCATGCTGGTTTGAGGCAGCAGAATGGCGAACTCTTCGCCGCCGATGCGCGCCAGCACATCGGTATTGCGCGTCATGTTTTTCAGCAGGCTGGAGACCGCCACCAAGACCTCATCACCAACGGCATGGCCATACTGGTCATTGACGCGCTTAAAATGATCAAGGTCAATCAGTATCAGAGACAGGTTGTTGTTGTAACGATCGTGCTCATTGAAAATACGCTCTGCCTGTTTATAGAAAAAGCGACGGTTGTGAACGCCCGTGAGGAAGTCGGTATTGGCCAGCTCAATGGCTTTTTCATTGGCCAGTTGCAGGGCCAGTTCGGTCTGTTTGCGTACTTCAATTTCTTCCTGAATTTGAAATTCATGCTTCTCATTCAGGTATTTGAAATAGAAGATGATGCCGTAAAGCATCGCCACCATAAAAATGGAATGCAGTGCATAGCGATAATCAGCAAAGGGCTCAGGGGTGATGATCAGGGCGTCGTTGATGCGATAATTGATCTGGCAGGCGGCATTCAGTAGCACGCTCACCGCAAAGGCAAACAACATGTGAGAGCGTTGCTTGAAAATCATCAGCGGAATGGCCATCAGTGTCAGAAAGTACTGATCAAAGCGAATGGCCTCGCCAAAGACGATGCACATGGCGGTAATAAAAAACCACCAGATACTGAGTAGCAGGTAGCGTGCACGCAGATAGTGTCCACGCTGGTTGAGTTGAAAGCCCAGTGACACGATGGCGCACAAACCATAGGAAATCAGCCCCGGAAGCCCGGTCACGCTGACGTTGCCAGTCGCCAACAGTTCGCTGATCATGGTTAATGTGGTCACAGAAACATTGATGCCAATGGTTATGAGAATCAGCGCATTGGTCATGGTGATACGCTTTTGCTCATCGGCGGGCAGGTCGCGGCGAACCCCAAAGTTTTTAACCTTGTGCCAGGCGTTTGATAATGTATGGGGAGTGAAAGGCATCTGCGATTGTTCGGGTAATCGGGGTAAAAGCCCGCAGGTGAATATGGTTATATCATAATGATTAACGCGTCATCTGTCATGGCGGCAGGCTGCAGTGGCTGTCATATGGGTTTCATCTGCGGCGGGTTAAATCATGTTCCTGTAAGACGAATTGTTAAGGGGTGAACACAATGGCAGCTGATCGTGAACCCTTAGGGTTTGATCAAGTGATGGAGCAGGCGCTTTCAAGGCGCAATCTCATCAGGTTGGGGGCGGTAAGTGGCGCGGCGGGTTTTTTGGCTGGCACGCCTCTGCAGGTTCTTGCCACGGTTTCTGACTTGCCCGAATCGACCTTGATGGGGTTCACACCTGTTGCTGCCAGCACCGAGGACCGGGTTTTGTTGCCCGAAGGTTACCGTTACGATCTGCTGATTTCCTGGGGTGATCCCATACTGAAGGATGCACCTGAATTTTCCCTGACCAATACCGCCACAGATCAGGCCGGTCAGTTTGGTGACAATACCGATGGCATGAGCCTGTTCCCGCTATTGGAGGCCGATGGTTCATTGGTGCATGACCGGGCCCTGATGGCGGTCAATAACGAATACGTCAATCGTCGCTTTTTACACGTCCATGGCGGCAGCGGCATGGATGCGGAGGCGGTCAACAAGGAGATCAATGCGCACGGTGTCAGTATTTTTGAGGTGCAGCGCGACAGCCGGCAGCAATGGTCGGTGGTTCAGGGTTCGCGCTATAACCGCCGTCTTCACGGCCAGACCGCGGCGTTTGCCATGGCCGGCCCGGCAGCCGGTTGTCACTGGTTGAAGACCCACTCTGATCCCACCGGTGTGCAGGTGAGGGGCACTCTCAACAACTGCGGCTGTGGCCAGACTCCCTGGGGAACCTATCTGACCTGTGAAGAAAACTTCAACAATTACTTTGGTGCCCCGGCAGACCACAAGGTAAACCGGGAGCAGCGCGCTTACGGTATCAAGGCCGGTTCGGGTTACTTTGACTGGTGGCAACATCAGTCACGGTTTGATTTCAGTCGCGAGCCCAACGAAGCCAACCGCTTTGGTTGGGTGGTGGAGATTGATCCTTACGCACCCGACTCAACCGCCAAAAAGCGCACGGCACTGGGGCGCTTCAAGCACGAGAACGCGGCCTTGACCCTCAATCGTGATGGCCGGGCGGTGGTGTACATGGGGGACGATGAGCGCGGCGAATTTATCTATAAGTACGTTTCCGACGAGCCTTATATCGAAGGTGACCGACAGCACAATCTGACGTTGCTGGATAAAGGCACCCTCTACGCCGCCCGTTTTTATGATGATGGTCGCGGTGAGTGGCTGGAGCTGACCCATGGCAAAAACGGTTTGACGGCAGCTAATGGCTTCCCGGATCAGAATTACATTCTGGTGTTTGCCCGTCTTGCCGCGCGCCACGTGGGTGCCACCACCATGGATCGACCGGAGTGGGTTGCCTGTCATCCATCGCTGCCGATGGTGATGTGCACCCTGACCAATAACAAGCACCGGGGAGTAAAAGATCAGCACCCGCTGAATGGGGTTAACCCCCGGGTCAATAATCGCTTCGGCCAAATCGTTCGCTGGCTGCCGGTCGATGGCGATCACGGCTCTGTGGATTTTCACTGGGATCTCTATGCCCTGGCGGGTAATCCACAGGTGTTTAAGGATGAGTACGCAGGCTCTGACAATATTACCGCAGATAATATGTTTAACAGCCCCGATGGTTTGGCGTTTGATCGGGCCGGGCGTCTGTGGATTCAGACCGATGGCAACGTTTCCAACGAGGGAGCCTTTGCCGGCATGGGCAATAATCAGATGCTGGTGAGTGATCCGGCCACCGGAGAAATCAGGCGTTTTCTGACCGGCCCCGTCGGTTGCGAGATTACCGGGCTGTGCTTCAGTGGCGATCAGCGCACCCTGTTTGTCGGAATTCAGCACCCTACCAAGCGTTGGCCCAGTGCGGAACAAGACGGTGTACCAAGGTCTACAGTGATCGCGATTCAGCGTGAGGATGGTGGCGTTATCGGCGCCTGAGCCATTCACGAGCGCAGGATTTTGTGCCGCCCGGAAAAGTTGCTACAGTCGTCTTTTATACCATCTATGTGACGCACCGTGACTGCCAATACCATTGAACTCAATCGCCAGATGAACAGCTACCACCCAGACCAGCCGGTGTGGGTGTTTGGTTATGGCTCATTGATCTATAAAGTCGACTTCCCTTTTATTGAGCGCCGGGCCGCCAGCATCGAAGGCTATGCGCGCCGTTTCTGGCAGGGTTCCCACGATCACCGGGGTACCCCGGAGGCTCCGGGCCGGGTGGTCACTCTGGTGGAAGAACCGGGGGCCCGCTGTGGTGGCATGGCTTACCTGATTGCTGCCGAAGTGTTTGAACATCTGGATTATCGGGAAAAGAACGGTTACCTGCGGGTGGGCGTTGAGCTTGAATTCGCTGGTGAGGATCGTCAGTCGGGGGTGGTTTACATTGCCCGTGAGGACAACGGCGCGTTTCTGGGTGCGGCGCCCGAGCCGGAAATTGCCCGCCATATTGCCCGTTCCAGAGGCCCCAGTGGCTGTAATCGCGATTACTTGATGCACTTGGCGGCGTCGCTGAGAAGGCTTGGCTATGAGGACGAGCATGTGTTTCGTCTGGAGCGCTATTTGCTGGATGACCAGGGTCTGGATGACAAGAGCCTGGATGCGCTGATTGATTAGGGGGCTTCAAGCCGGGCTTGTGGTATTGGCCCGCTGCAGGGTTTATTTGGCGTCCGGCTTCCAATTCCACTGAAAGCTCTGCGGGGGCTTTTTGTCTGATTGTTTGTTACCGGTTTTTTTATTGGCGGACTTTTTATTCGCGGGCTTTACGTTGCTGGGTTTTAGGTCGCCGCGACGTTGCAATTGCAGGCCCATCAGGAAGTTTCTGAGGATCTGGTCTTTGCATTGCCGATAGTGTTTGTGGTCGGGGCGTCTGAACAGCGCGCTCAATTCGTGGGCGCTGATGCTCAGTTCGGCGAGTTCAAGAATGTCGAGGATCTCATCGGATTGCAGGTGGAAGGCAATCTTGAGTTTGCGCAAAATCAGATTGTTGTTGAGTGACTGTTCATTGCTGGGCAGATCTTCGCCTCTGGGGCCGCGTTGTTCAATAATCAGGCCATTTAAGAAGGCCGCCAAATGACTGTCCTGACAGGCTTGATAGCCCTTATCGTCTTCCTTTTTT
The DNA here is from genome assembly GCF_040362265.1 of Candidatus Pelagadaptatus aseana. Classification (NCBI taxonomy): domain Bacteria; kingdom Pseudomonadati; phylum Pseudomonadota; class Gammaproteobacteria; order Cellvibrionales; family Cellvibrionaceae; genus Candidatus Pelagadaptatus; species Candidatus Pelagadaptatus aseana. The sequence goes on along the minus strand of NZ_BAABNJ010000001.1, from coordinate 120,094 downwards.
AACCAGCTATTGATTTGTTTGAGTGAGGTGTCCGGTGCTGCCTTGCGAGTTATGGCAAGCATCTGATGATCGTTGTAATCGAGAATGTAGCGGATACGACGCAAAATATCGTTGTTGGTCATAAGCGGTATCCGCGGTTGTTGATTCCGATGGTGGGCTACTGGCGCTGTTCCAAGCGTGCTTTGTTTTTGGCGCTCAGTTGCGCCAGAAACGATTTCAGTTCGGCTTCGGCCCAATCTCTGGCTTCTTCTTCCGTGGTGAAACTGCTCTGCTGCTTCGAGACAACGCTTTTCTTGGAAGACACGCGACGAATGATGGCAGCGCTCCAGCCGTCTTTTTCCTGTTGGGTCTGGAAGGTGAATTTTTTACTCATGATCTACCTCTGTGAGAATTTGGCTGAAGCCCTTAGGCGAAACGCTGTTGGAGATAAGCATTGATGTCAGAGGATTCGTACATCCACTGGACGGTATTTTCCTGGGTGTTTTCCCCGCTGTCAGTTTCAATGCGCAGGCAGGGGACTTTCAGTTGACCGCCGCCGTTGGTCAGTTCTTCTCGACTGGCCGGATCGCGCTTGGCATCGCGGAATTCAATGTCCAGCGACAGGCGTTTGATTTCACGCTTTACCTTGACGCAAAACGGGCAGGATTTGTAACCATACAAAGTTAACTTCGCGGTTTCTGCGTCAATGGCTTGCTGTGCTGCAGTGTCGCGTCGGATGCCTTTGGGGGTGAACAGCCAGTCAAAGAATAAAATAAGACTGCCCAGAATGGCGCGTATGATCTTCATGTTGTGTCTCGGGTAATCGGTTGTGGTGCGTGGCTCTACTCAGAGGGAGCAAGACATGCTGGCTGGCGCGGGCCTGCCGCTGAGAGCGCTTGGATCATACATTTTTTACGGGCCGAGACCTAATAATTCTTTGTTCTAGGCCAATGCCTTTTACCGGACTAATAGTTGCTGAAGGCCTTTACCACGGTATTAAAACTGATGGCGCGGGAAACGTAGGATTTACCATTGGCATCGTAGGCATTGAAATAGCTGACCTTTTCCGTTCGCGGGCTGACATAGCAGTAGACGTTGGCCTCCTCAAAATTTCTCAGGCTGCCAATGTCGGCTTTGAGGATGACCACATAGATACCGCGGTTGGGCTGATAGCGGGTCGAATGCCAGTCCACGCTGCTGCGCAGCAGGACATCGCTGAGCCGCTCCTGACTTTCCACTTTGCAGGCGTCAACGGCGGCGGTGAGGTCAAAGGGTATCTCGGCAGCAGGTCTGTGTTGTGCGACTGATTCGGAGCTTTTCGAATCGAGAAAGCTGAGCCGGGTCGGCTCGGTGTAATAAATCGTCAGCAACGAGGGAGGGATCACCAGCGCGCTGATGCCGGCGCTCCAGGCCAGAGCCTGTTTGAGCCAGATCAGGCTCTGTTTTAAAAAGATGGGCATGTCCATGTTTCCTTTGGTAACCGTTCGACCCTTCTTCAGACTGTTCGGATGTCTCAGTTAGGGCACTGGCTTTGCGTCCCGCAATTACTTGCGGTTTGCCGTTTCGTGGACCTGATGGTCACGCGTTAAAATACAGTAATGCTCCCTATTCTAATCAAGAGTTGAGGGATTATGAATACCCCCCGAGGGATAACCTGGTATCACTATCGGTGGGTGGGTATTAGCTGATGGCAACCATGATCATTGCCAGTAGAAACCCGCCTGCGGCAAATTTCAGTCCGGTTTTGTAGGCAGCGGACTTCCACAGGAACATAAAAAAGGCGGAGACTGAGAAAAACAGCAGGGCCACGCCAAACAGGATATTCAGAAAAAACAACGGACTGTCAGTGGTGGCTTTGTGCAGGTGGACCATCTTGGCCAGCAGTGGTGGGTAATCTGTGCGGGTAACCGTGGCGCTGCCGGTTTGCTTGTTGTAGCTGCCTTCGGCAAAGGTGACCAGATCGGGGGTTTCCTCAATCACATCAAAGCGTTTGATCTTTAATTCTTTGCCAAGCTCCTGGGCGGGAAGACCGGCGGCAAGGGGCACCGTCCGAGTCTGTTCGTATTGCAAAACATCGGTGTTGCGAAACACAAGCAGCACCCCGCTGATGGCGTAAACGGCCATGATGCCAGCCAGAAAGAAACCCAGATAGCGATGGTATTTGCGCAAGCCGTTAACGGTTTTTGGTGAATTCACAGGGCTTTCCTCGTGGTCATTTTCGATACGTCTAATGGTAATGCCGCGCGGTTGAAAAAGGTGTGTCATAAGTGAACGGGGTTGTATCAATGTGTATCAACGGGCGCGGAGATAGGACGCTTTTACCGATATTTAGTTCCAGCTTAGGAAGAAAATGAAGCGCTCAGAATGGTAATATTATTCATCAAGTTGTCTTGAGTAGGCTTCGGCAATCAACCGTTTTTCATTGCTGGGGTCTTCACGGTTTTGATTGTTGTAATGCCTGATCAGTTTGGTCAGATAGCGTCTGTGGGCAGGCTGTTGTGGATCCCAAAATGTACCCGTTGGGGATATGGGCGGACCGTTAATATCCTGTCGTGTGCCTATGATTTCATAGTCCCTGTTGCTTTCGGTGACCAGTTTTTCCGTTACTGATATAAAGCCATTTTTGGCCAGATAACTGCGCAAGTGATACTGGGTGGTCGTGGGGCAGAATATAAAATCCATATTGGAAAAGCCCCGTTTCTGTCTGATGGCTTCCAGTATGACGGCAATATTTTCGCCGCCGATGCCGGCAATAATGACCAGATGTTTTTGCTCGGGATTAAATTCCAGTTTCCCCACATCGGCGGTTATGGCCAGACAGCCAGTGGCTTCATATTTTTCAATGCGCTGTTCGACCTGCTCGATCAAGGTCGGGATTAGGTCAACAAAGACAAGCTGTCTGGCAATTTCTTGGTAGCGTAGGTTGAGGCCAAGGTAGCCGTGATCGCAGCAACAGTCCCAGATGACGTCGTAGTTGTTAACTGTTTGCAGTTCGATAATGTCTGTTAGCAGTGCAGACAGCCTGGGGCCTAGGGTTGGTGGTTTGAGCATGGGCTGGTGTATCAATGTCGAATGTGAGTCGAGTGCGCTGGTGCCTTCGATGTATTTTCTAAAAAATGACGGTGTCTTTTTAACTGCCTGCTAGTTAACCGCCTGCTAGTCGTAGACATCGATCATCTTTACATCCACCTGAAACGGCAGCTGGCTGCAGACTGTGTCGTCGATGGGTAACTCCTTATGGCGCCACAGGGGTTCCCAGCAGTGGTGTCGTTCCAGAAGCACGCGCGCGGCCTGCTGATCCGAGCTCGCCAAGGCCTGAAAGTGGCCGCGCAACTGTTGCAGGCACCACACCCGATATTTTGACCAGCGGGCGCGGCGGTATTGTACGCCGCCGATGTCTGCGTCGAACCGCCGCTGGCCGGCCGCGACCGCCTCGACATTGGCGCACAGGTAGGGCAGGTAGTGGCCGCCGATTTCATCGAGGATCGGGCCCCAGTCATCGGGAATCCCCTGCAGCAAGCTGCCTTTACAATTTTCCAGTCGGGTATTCCACAGTCGGGCGACCCATTCCGTCACAGCTGGTGCCCGTTGCCGCATCAGCTCCGCCGGAACCGGATCGAGCCCGAAATGGCGGAAGAAGGGGCCGGAGAAGCCGATGTCGACGAGGCTGGGCGTGTCTCCCAATAGAAACGGGCGTTCGCGAAAAATGGCCTCCAGTTGATCCAGAGTGCGCAGGTAAATTGCCTCAACACCCGCTACCTGATCTTTGGTGATACCGTCGCCCAGGGTGTAGCCATTTCTCTGGCGACGGGTAATCCATCTGCGTGTCATAAACTTTGGCAGAGGTAGCTCGGTTAAAATCTCTTCCGTCAGATGGGTGCTGGCAAAGCGCGCACCCCGCTCGTAGTGCCAGCGGTAGTGCATCGCCGGGCGCCATAGCCACTCATCGGCGTAATCTTCCAGCAACAGGCTGAAAAAGCGTTGCAGTGGATCAGTGGGAGTCACCGTGGTGGCAGGGTATTCGTCTTCAAACCATTGGATGATGGGGGTGGAATCACTCATCCAGCGACCGTCGGCAAGCTCCAGAGCGGGCATCTGCGACGATCCGGTTTTGGCCGTTATTCGTTTGGCCTGAGTGGGGTGCGTCAGGGCTTGCAGCTGATAGGGGATACCCTTGATCCGGAAGTAGTTCTCCAGCTTACCGGTGAAGTAGGAGATGCTGGAGCCGTAAAGCGTAGCGGGAAATATAGAATCGGAAGGCATTGGAAATATAACCCCTATGGTGACGTTACAAATAACATGGCAGCCCATATTATGCACATTGCAGGCAATTAGGGAGAGTAAAGTGAGAGAGAACGGATCAGCTCTGCCGCTTCGTCTTTTGCGAGGGGTGGAGGTGGATAAATCATAAAGTGGCTAAATGGCCAACTTATGAGTTCATGAACAAGCGGATTGAAACTAAAGAAAAAATGGTGGGCCCTCAAGGACTTGAACCGTGGACCTATCGATTATGAGGGCTAAGTAACCGATCACAAGCTCGAAGAAAAGTAAGAGTTTTTCCCTCCGGACTTTCCGAAACCGAACCTATTCCGAACTTATGGAGGCAGCCTGGAGCCGTGTTTCTGGGCTGCCCCCATATAGGCCGACGACTCCCGATAACCGGACACCGACCGAAAACCGAAACTGGACACTCGTGTATCTGGCGACAGGTCGTCGGGTGAGCTAGTGGTAAAGAGAGTGAGTTCGCATTTTTGATAGCAGAGGTCTGCCGTTTAATGAATTCTAATTCGTTGTATTGAAGTTTTCTGGATTTTTTGAATGCTAGTTTGTCGAATCGGCTGTTATTTGATCTCTTGCTTCCGGGGTTGTGGTTGTGGTTGTTGAGTGATTTTTCCATGACCATTTAGGGTGGTTAATGAATTTTATGCTTGGCATTCAGTGGGCCGAGATTATTTGGTGTTAATGAATGAAAAATGGTTATTACAGCATTATGAGTGCACAGCAGGACCTTATTGCAAAAATTGCTCTGGGCTCTTCGCTGGAGGAATCCCTAAGTGATATCTGTTTAGCGATTGAATCTCTGTATGCGGACCTTACTGCGTATTGTTCTATCCTGATTCTACAAAATGATCGCCTTCTGCTGGGAGCTGCACCATCTTTACCCGCCGCTTATTCTCAGGCTATTAATGGAGGCAAGATTGGTCCTGAGGTCGGCTCATGTGGAACGGCGGCCTATACAAAATCTCGGGTCATTGTCTCTGATATCGAAAGCGATCCTCTTTGGAATGAATTCAAAGATCTGGCATTAATCCATGGACTTCGCTCCTGTTGGTCAACCCCTATTCTTTCGCAAAACAATGAAGTGCTTGGGACATTTGCGGTGTATACCTCTGAAAAATTGGCGCCCGAAGGGTATCAATTGGAGTTGATTGACCGATTTACGCATTTGTCCGGCTTGGCAATAGAGAAGGATAAATCTGCTCGCCGAGAAGCGAGTCTTATAGCGGAATTACAGCAGAGCAATGATAAATTTAAAGCGCTCACCGCTGTGATTCCGGACCTCGCCATGGTTATTAGTGACGAGGGTGAATACGTGGATATCTATGGTGCGGATAAATCCCTGGTGGTGGCATCGCCATCGTCCCTGATAGGAAAAAAACTGACCGACATATTGCCTGATGACAGTGCCAAGGAGGTCATGGCGGTTATTGCCAGAACCTTAGAGAGCGGAAAAGTTGAAGTCTGTGAGTACGACCTGAAAGTGCCAAGAGGTGAATGTATCTTTGAGGGACGAGTCACAAGGCTCGATCATTATTTGCCGGAAGCGCCAGAGAAAAGGCATGTGCTATGGATGGATCGCGATATTACCGATAGGAAAATGGCGGAACAAACCATCAGGGATTTGGCGTTACATGATCCTTTGACCCAGGTTCCTAACAGAAGATTGCTCAATGATCGATTACAGCGGGTGCTGGGGCAAGTTCGCCGATACAACAAATTTGGAGCTTTGCTTTATCTAGATATGGACGGTTTCAAAAAAACCAATGATGTCTTCGGTCACTCGGTGGGCGACGTTATTCTGGAAGAAGTTGCCCGACGCCTCAAAACTTCAATACGGGAGGCCGATACGCTGGCAAGAATCGGAGGTGATGAATTTGTGGTGTTGTTTGAATCACTGCAAAAAACGCCGGAGAAAGTCGCTTCCGATATTCAGCATGTTGCCCTGAAGTTGATTGAGACTCTGAACAGAAAATTTCGGGTGGATAGTGAAGAATTTCAGTTGGGTGTCAGTATAGGTTGTACCGTTATAGGTGCTCGCGATAAAAGTGCTGACGATGTTATCAAGAGGGCCGATATGGCTATGTACGAGTCCAAGGCCAAAGGTGGAAATAAGTTTACTATTTGTGAGTAATGGGTCAGCTGGGCGCCAAGAAGCTTGGGTGAATATAATATTAAAAAATGAATTATTAGGAGATTAACAATGCATGCTGAAGCGTTATCACCAGATGGGAAGAAGACATTTTCTGGGGAGTTGCCATCAATCACTTCCGAAGTGTTGGCTATGATCGCGGATTTAGATTACAGCGATGATAAATTAAAATCTATTATCGAGAGAATGGATGTTTCGGCGGATGCGAAATCGCTTTTCTATGCCATTGCCAAGACAACAATTAGGGTGGGGAGTGCGATTGTAAGAATTGGAAGAAAAATAGTTGATTGCGTGATCAAGGTTTTTGAAGAGTTTCCAAATGCTGGGATGGGACTAATCCTAGGTGGAATTCTTGGTGTATTGATTGGCACTATCCCGATTATTGGAGTTGCTTTAGGGGCGTTGGCTACCCCGCTTCTTTCAGCTTATGGGATGGTCTTAGGGCTAAAGCAGGATGTTTCTGATAAGGCGCTTATTGCGAGAATGAATAGAGTAAATATGGAATTCAATTCTCTGAAGGGGTAATCATGAATTCTGATGAAAGTCAGCCAAAATGGCTCAATGGAATAGATGAAGTAGTTCACGATCCTATCCGCTTTAAAATTAAATTGGATATAGGTGAGGAAGCTTATACGTCACTCAAAATGAAGACGTATTTTTTAGATGCAGTAGATGCTGGTAATGGTGCGCTAACTGGGGTGGCGATAGCTAAATCATCAGTAGTCGCAGGTACTTTCTTTGCCCCTTCCGGACTACTTGGTGCTATTGGGATAGGTGCAGCTGCAACACTTGTTGGATGGGCTGTTGCTGCGGGAGTTTTGGGGGCAGGTCTCAGTGTTGCTATTGGAAAGCATTTCACTAGGGGTGGTTCTAAGCGGGTTTCAACAATTCCTGAGTTCATCAATACACCCTTGGATATTCTCGCTGTTGGGCTGTTTGATTTGATAGGCATGCTTAGTATCAAGGTGGCAGCAATTGATGGTCGTGTCGATGCTAGAGAGCGAGATTGTATAAGTGCCTACTTTGTTAAAGAATGGGGCTATAGCGAAAATTTTATTTCAAGCGCTCTTGTTGAAATGGAGTCTCAAGAGGGGCAGCATACAATAAAATCGATTGCTCAGAAGCTTGCGGATTTTAAATTGAATAATCCCGACTGCAACTATGATTCTATGACCAAAGAGATAATTTCTTTTCTTAATGAGGTTGTAGAATCAGACGATTTTATTGATGAAAGAGAAGAAATGGCTCTAGAGCGAGTGCAGAAAATATTCGAAGATACAGGTTCCTTTACTACAAGGGTGTCAAAGTCAGCTTCTTCAGGCATGGAGTCTATTAAAGAGTCGAGCCAGAAAGGCTTTCAGTCGGTATCTGATGGTGCGTCTAGTGCGGCTAAGTCAATATCAAAGCTTGGAAGTTCACTGATGGATAAAGTAAAAAAATAATTAGTTCTGCTCCAGATAGGATGATAGCTGGTTTTCGATTTCTTTTTGGAGGTTGCTGGGAGTAATGATTTTTAGGTGAGGAATCCAGTATTTTACTATAGGTAGAATTTGATTTGTGTGGCTGACGGTGGATGAAATAAGAATTCCGCCGTCCTCCATCTCTTTCTCAATAACCTGTGCTGGCACGAGCTTTCTTCTTTTGAAATATTTCGATACCTCAGAAGAAACCTGTAAGGTTAAAGTTATTTTCTCATCACTTAGCCAGACTCCCTCATTTGATTCTATTTTTTCTTCGATAGAACTTTTCCTTTTGAATGTGGTGTCGCTGACCATTACGTTACTGATTAATGAAAATGAGAAGGTTTTTAGCTTTCCTTCATCCAAGGCTGCTAAGTACCAAATTCCCTTTATATTTATTAGTTTGTACGGGCTTATGTCTTGGCATGATTTTTCCAGTTTTTCTTTCTTGTAGATGAATGAAATAAGATTTCTGCTAGTAATGGCATAGGTGATCGACTGAAATTGATCGTGTTTGTATGAAATATCTTCGTATTCATAGCCTTTAATGATTAGTGAAGAGTTTAGTTTGTTCAGATGTGTCAGGCGAGGGCAATTCGATATGATCAAATTATTGCGCACTTTAGTAACCAAATTGAATTGCGTAGATTTAATAAATCTGAATGCAGTCGGGTCAAGAAGATATGCAGGGGAATAAAATTTCCTGACGAGTGGGCTGATATTCCTGAGATTGACTCACAAGCGCTGAAGGCTATCGAGTCATTTCCTAAGCCTATGGGTAGTAATTTATTGAACAATATAATCAGCTCTAAAAATGGCTTGTGCACAGAATGGAGTGTGTGAGGAATTTTCATTATGAACATAAATAAAAATCATAATCCTATTTCGGTTTTTAGATAAAAGAACTCTGTATTTAGGTGATACCTTTCGGCGCGATTTTTTCGTGGGTTTGTGGAGTTATGTTGATAGCTTTTCAAATTAATTTTTATCTATGGGATTTTTACTTATGAAAAAAGCAATGAAGGTTCTTACAGCTATTGCAGTTATAAATTTAACTGCATGCGCCTCTATAGTTAGTGATGATAAGTACTCTGTAAATATTACTGGTTCAGAAGGCATCAGATACAAGATTAAGAATAAGCACGGGGTAAATGTCGCATCAGGAATAACTCCTAATATGGTTGTTTTGAGTGCGTCTGATGGTTACTTTGACGGTGCTGAATATACTATTGAGTATAAGTCTGACTGCGATGTTCAGGTTTCTTCGATCGATAGCAGTGTTGACGGCTGGTACTGGGGGAATATTATATTTGGTGGGATACTTGGTATGCTTATTGTCGATCCAGCAACAGGCGCAATGTTCGAGTTGCCAGAGTCGGTTTCTTCTCAAATTCAAACAGAGTGTGAGTCTGTAGCCGCTCTTAATTGACTCTGAGTATGCGAGCTGCATTAATTCTTATCAAGGGGGGCGTTAAGCCCCCTTTTTTATTTGAATTTTTTAAGTTGGCTTTGGCAATTTTAAAAATAATTATTGAGTTATGTTGGGCGTTGGTAGGGGCCGCCTTGGAGGTGATGGTAGATGTTAGTGCCGAACGGGTATCATGGATATTTTTCTTTGCCGAGGAGGCTTTTGGTAATATTCCACAGGAGTCGCCCGGTCGGGCAGATATAACGGCTTGAAGCTAAAGGAAAAATGGTGGGCCCTCACGGACTTGAACCGTGGACCTATCGATTATGAGTCGAGTGCTCTAACCAGCTGAGCTAAGGGCCCTTTATCCCCAAGGATGGGGTGTATGCTGAGAATTGCCGGGAGCAATTCCAGTATAACTTGTCCTTTTGCTCGTATGCTGCGTCGCGTGCTTATCGCCATGGATGGCGTGTATGCAGTTATTGCAGGAGCAAATAACTGCCGACTAAGCTGCGCGGCTCCTTGCCTACGAACAAAAGTCCTGCCTCAAAGCTATCTTTTTGAAAGTGGTGTTTCATTGAGATAGTTTGATAAGTTGTTGATTTAGAAGATTTTTGGGTCCCCTAAAACACAAAACGCGACGCATTATAGTGCGCCGCGTTTTGGTTGGCCAGAGTTCTGTTAGGAATTCTCGTCGATAAAGCCGCGCAGGTGATCGGAGCGCGATGGGTGGCGCAGTTTGCGCAGCGCCTTGGCTTCGATCTGACGGATACGCTCACGGGTAACGTCGAACTGTTTGCCCACTTCCTCGAGGGTGTGGTCGGTGTTCATGTCGATACCGAAGCGCATGCGCAGTACTTTGGCTTCACGGGCGGTGAGGCCGGCCAGAACTTTCTTGGTGGCTTCTTCCAGACCCTGTGAGGTGGCGGATTCAACCGGGGAGGTGATGGTCACGTCCTCGATAAAGTCGCCCAGATGCGAATCTTCGTCATCACCGATTGGCGTCTCCATGGAGATGGGCTCTTTGGCGATCTTCAGGACTTTGCGGACTTTCTCTTCCGGCATGTCCATGCGCTCACCCAGCTCTTCGGGAGTAGGTTCGCGACCCATTTCCTGCAGCATCTGGCGGGATACGCGATTGAGCTTGTTGATGGTCTCGATCATGTGCACCGGAATACGGATGGTGCGGGCCTGATCCGCAATGGAGCGGGTGATGGCCTGACGAATCCACCAGGTGGCGTAGGTCGAGAATTTGTAGCCGCGACGGTATTCAAATTTGTCGACGGCCTTCATCAGGCCGATATTGCCTTCCTGAATCAGATCCAAGAACTGAAGGCCGCGGTTGGTGTACTTCTTGGCGATCGAAATAACCAGACGCAGGTTGGCTTCCACCATTTCTTTCTTGGCGCGGCGAGCGCGGGCTTCACCGATGGACATGCGACGGTTGATTTCTTTGATGGTTGCCAGATCCAAACCGGTTTTTTCTTCGATCTGCTGCAGCTTGCGCTGAGAGCGCATGATCTCTGCGGCAAATGGGCGAATGCGGTCGGAGTAGTCGCGCTTCTTATCAATAATTTCCGGGATCCAGTCTTCATTGATTTCGTTGCCCGGGAATTCCTTGATAAAGGTTTTACGGGGCATGCGACCTTTTTGTACGCACAAACGCATAATGCGTTTTTCTTCCACGCGAACCTGATCCAGTGCAACACGGGCGCGATCGTAGATCGGATCGAACTGGCGCGGTGGCAGTTTAAAGAATTTGAAAATATCGCCCAGAGCTGCCAGCTCTTTGTCGGCCTGTTTGCTTTCGCGGCCGTGCTTGTCGATGGCTTTGTCGGCTTTTTTCAGTTGCTTGGCAAGATCGCCGAAGCGTTGCTTGGCCTCTTCCGGGTCGACGCCGGTGTTTTCTTCTTCGTCATCGTCGTCATCAGACTTGTCGTCTTTGTTGGCGGCGTTCATGGCGGAAGGAACTTCGTCGGTGGGGTCGAGCCAGCCGGTAATAACATCCGGCAGGCGACGCTCTTCCTGAGTCACCAGATCGTATTCGTCAAGCAACATGTCAACACTGCCGGGCCAGTAGGCCAGGGCGTGCATCAGATCGCGGGTGCCTTCTTCGATGCGCTTGGCAATGGCGATTTCGCCTTCGCGGGTCAGCAGTTCCACGGTGCCCATTTCGCGCATGTACATGCGCACGGGATCGGTGGTGCGACCAGCTTCGGTTTCTACGGCGGCCAGTGCGGCGGCGGCTTCGGCGGCGGCAAGTTCATCCGGGGAGGATTCGCCGTCGTTCATCAGCAGTTCATCGGCTTCCGGTGCCTGTTCAAACACCTGGATACCCATGTCGTTGATCATCTGGATGATGTCTTCAACCTGATCCGGATCGGAAATGTCCTCGGGAAGGTGATCGTTCACTTCGGCGTAGGTCAGGTAGCCCTGCTCACGCCCTCGCGCGATCAGGTCTTTGATTCGGGATTGTTGTTGGGAGGTGTGCTCGGCCATTCGTAACCCTAATGTCTTGAAAATATGCCCGGCCCAAACTGGGGGCGCAAAAAGGCGGAATTATAACCCATATCTTGTGGCTCGCACCATTAAATCAAGGGCATAAAGTGTGATTTTTGATCGGTTATGGAGGTGGTTATGACGGTGAGATCGTCATTTTTGCTGTGCCCCGTCCTTGAGGAGTTGTTTTTCTTCATCACTGAGCTCATTGAAGTTCTTGTGCGTCAGTTTTTCCAGAATCTCGCGATGCTTTTGCCGCTTGAGATCGGCTTCCAGTTTATTGAGGGTATGGATGTATTCCTCGCGCCCGCTGAATTGCTCGTACTGACTGGCCTGGCTGATGAGTTCGGTGTTGGTCAGTTGCTCCAGTTGCAGCACATCGGCTTTGGGGCGGGTGCCGATCCAGTGACCGAGAATCTGCTGTTGGGTGTACTGTGGACGCTGTTTGAGCAGTGTCAGCAGCTCACAGAAAAGCTGTAAATCCGGGTCGGGGCTTTGCTGAATATGGGGCAGCTCCGGTGTCAGGCTGGCAAGCGAGGGATGATGCAGCAGCAGAATGCTGACCAGTTTTTGGGCGGGCAGGTGTACCGGCCCTTTGTAACGAGCTGGCGGTAATTGCGGCTGTTCGCTGGCGGTCTGGCCGTGGTGTTCGTAATAGCCCATATCCTGAGGGTATTCGGGAGGCGCTTCTGACGCTGAATCAGGCTGAAAAGGTTCGGCCGCTGCAGGGTTTTCCGGGGGGCGATGTGTTGCCGGTTGTTGTACGGCAGGTTGTTGGCCGGCCGGCTGGGGGGGTGGTGCCGGAGCTCTGGTTGGTGCTGGTCTGGGTGTCTGTGCCGGTCTGGCTGGCGGCGCTGGAGCTTCGACCAGTTCCATCAGTGTTTCGGTGGAAATGCCGGTGCGCTGTGCCAGGTTGGTAAACATTAACTCTTTATAGACCCCTTGGGGTAGCTTGTGCAGCAGTGGCGCGGCCATTTTGCTCAGCTGGGCGCGGCCCTCCATGGTTTGCAGGTTGATGTCGCTGGAAACGCTGTCGAACAGGAACTCTTCCAGGGGGACGGCCTGATCGATCATCTGATTGAATGTTTCCGGGCCAATTTGTCGCACCAGCGTGTCCGGGTCTTCGCCGTCGGGCAGGAACAGAAACTTGATGCGTCGGCCGTCCTGCATGGTGGGCAGGGCGTTTTCCAGAGCCCGGCTGGCGGCGTTGCGCCCGGCGTTGTCGCCATCAAAACAGAACACCACTTCGCTGGTGTGTTTGAAAGACAGCGTCAGGTGGTCTTCGCCGCAGGCGGTGCCCAGTGTGGCCACGGCGTTGCGAATGCCAAACTGGGCCAGAGCGACGACGTCCATATAGCCTTCGACCACCAGAATCCGGTCGAGCTGGCGGTTGGCCTGTTTGGCCTCATACAGTCCGTAGAGTTCTTTGCCTTTGTGGAAGATGGGGGTTTCCGGCGAGTTGAGGTATTTGGGTTTGGAGTCGTCCAGTACCCGCCCGCCAAAGCCGATGACCCGGCCGCGAACGTCGCGAATCGGAAACATGATGCGGTTGCGAAAGCGGTCGTAGCGCTTGTTGTCTTCTTCGCGCTCGATGATCATGCCGCTTTCGGTCAGCTGGCTTTTGTCGTGTTCTTCCAGTCCCAGAGCTTTGAGCAGGTTGTCCCATCCGGGGGGTGCGTAGCCGATACCGAAATCGCGGGCAATTTCACCGCTCAGGCCGCGTTGCTTGAGGTAGTTGATGGCGTGCTGTTTGGCCGGGCTGTGGCGCAGCTGTTGCTGGTAGTGCTGGTCGGCTTTTTCCAGTAGTTGGTAGAGGTTGCGACGCTGCTTTTGGGCCTTGTTGTCGCGATCGCTGTGTTGCTCGCGGGGGACTTCCATGCCGACGCTGCGGGCCAGTGTTTCCACTGCTTCGGGGAAACTGGTGCGGTCAAAATCCAGAACGAAACCGAGTGCTGTGCCGCTGGCGCCGCAACCAAAGCAGTAATAGAACTGCTTGTCGGGGCTGACGGTAAACGAGGGGGTCTTTTCGTCGTGAAAGGGGCAGCAGGCACTGTAATTCTTGCCGGTCTTTTTCAGTTTGACGCGGGCGTCCACCACGTCGACGATATCGACGCGGTCGAGCAGGTCATCAATAAAGGTCTGGGGTATGCGGCCGGCCATCAGGCGTTATGCCAGTTTTTCCTTGATGATTTTGCTGATGGCGCCCATATCGGCGCGCCCCTGAACCTGGGGTTTTAAAATGCCCATGACCTTGCCCATATCGCGGGCGCTCTCGGCACCGGAGTCGGCAATGGCTTTGCTGATCAGCTGTTCCAGTTCGGCTTCTGTGAGTGCCGCGGGTAGGAATTCCTGAATGACCGCCATTTCCGCCTTCTCAATGTCGGCAAGCTCCTGACGGCCAGCGTCTTCGTACTGGATAATGGAGTCGCGGCGCTGTTTGCACATTTTGTCCAGTACGGCTAGCAGGCGCTGGTCATCGACTTCGATGCGCTCGTCGACTTCAATGCGCTTGACCTCGGCCTGGATCATGCGGATGGTGCCCAGGCGCTCTTTTTCCTTGGCGCGCATGGCGGCTTTCATGGCTTCTTTGATCTGGTCTTTCAGTTCAGTGGACATGCTGGTCGCTCCGGGGTGTTGAAATCAGGCGGTAATACAAACAAAAAAAGCACTGCAAGTCACCCTGCAGTGCTGGAATTAACCGAATTGTTTCAGTTGGGGGGTATCAGTACAGACGCTGAAACTTGCGGGATTCGCGTTGTACTTTTTTGGCGTGACGCTTAACAGCAGCGGCAGCGGCACGCTTACGAACAGTAGTTGGCTTCTCGTAGTGCTCGCGACGACGAACTTCAGCCAGAATACCGGCTTTTTCGCAGGAACGTTTGAAGCGACGCAGGGCTACGTCAAATGGCTCGTTTTCTTTAATCTTTACAGCTGGCATTTTCTTACCTGTATAAACAATTCTTCAGTTAATTCGGCGGGGAGTGTGCGGGATTTTTAAAAGATTCGCGCAGACTCTTCCCCAACTCCAAGGGGCGCAAATTCTATACACTTCATTTCAATACTGCAATAGCTTTCGCGATGCTGATATTATGCGCCTCATTATTTTTTGGCTGTGGCGTAATTTGGGCCTGCGGGCCTGTTTATTTGAGGCATCAATATGCTGGTTTTGGGGTTGGAAACCTCCTGTGACGAAACGGGAGTGGCATTGTACGACAGTGAGCAGGGGCTGCTGGCGCATCGCCTGTACAGTCAGGTGGCGCTACACGCCGAATACGGCGGTGTGGTGCCGGAGCTGGCGTCTCGCGATCATATTCGCAAGACCCTGCCGCTGGTAACCGAGGTGTTGCAGGCTGCGGGCAAGCAGAAAAGCGATATTGAAGCCATTGCCTATACCGCAGGCCCCGGTTTGGTGGGTGCCCTGATGGTGGGGGCCTGTGTGGGGCGCAGTCTGGCCTATGCGCTGGGGATTCCTGCCGTGGGTGTGCACCATATGGAGGGCCATTTGCTGGCGCCGATGCTGGAAGAAAACCCACCGCTGTTTCCCTTTGTTGCCCTGCTGGTCTCCGGTGGTCACACCCAGCTGGTGCAGGTGGATGCCATTGGTGAGTATACGTTGCTGGGTGAATCGGTAGACGATGCTGCTGGCGAGGCCTTTGACAAGTGCGCCAAAATGCTGGATCTGGATTATCCGGGGGGGCCACGGGTGGCTGCCCTGGCCGAACAGGGCGACGTGGATCGCTTCCAGTTTCCACGGCCCATGGTGGATCGCCCCGGGCTGGATTTCAGTTTCAGTGGGTTGAAGACTTTCACCCTCAATACCGTACAAAAGCACGCGCTGGAAGACGGTTTGCCGGACGATCAGACCTGCGCCGACATCGCCTGCGCCTTTCAGGAGGCGGTGGTGGATACGCTGGTGATCAAGTGTCGCAGAGCTCTGCAGCAAACCGGATTTAAAACCCTGGTGATTGCCGGTGGTGTCTCGGCCAATACCCGCCTGCGCGACAAGCTGGAAGAGGCCTTGGCGAAAATTGATTCCAAAGTATTCTACGCCCGTCATGAGTTCTGCACCGACAACGGTGCCATGATCGCCTACGCGGGGTGTCAGCGATTGTTGGCTGATCAGCATCAGGGCTTGCCGATCAAGGCGCAGCCCCGCTGGTCGTTGGACACTTTACCCCCTCTTTCTCAGTGACTCGTTCTAACCGGATATAAATAAATGGATACAGTGTTTATCAGGGATCTGCGCATCGATACCATCATTGGCATTTACGATTGGGAGCGCGAAGTGCGCCAGACCGTCAGCCTCGATCTGGAGATGTCGGCCGATATTCGCAAGGCGGCAGAGACCGATGACATTCAGTACGCCCTCAATTACAAATCGGTGGCAAAGCGTTTGATCGCCTTTATTGAGGGCAGTGAATTTCTGCTGGTGGAAACCATGGCCGAAGAGGTCTGCCGCATTGTCCGTGAAGAGTTTGATGTCGCCTGGGTGAAGTTGCGCCTGTGTAAGCCTGGTGCCCTGCGCGGTGCCCGGGATGTGGGTTTGATCATTGAGCGGGGAGAAAAGCCCTGATGGCAACGGTGTATCTCAGCCTGGGCAGTAATATTCAGCGCTATCGCCATTTGACGGCGGCGCTGGATGCGTTGTGCGACCAATTTGGTGAGTTGACGATTTCGCCGGTATACGAGAGTGAGGCGGTCGGCTTTGATGGCGATCACTTTCTCAATCTGGTGGTGGGTATTGAAACGGCTTTACCGGTGGGTGAGCTGTCGGCGGTGTTAAAGGCCATTGAAGACGATAACGGTCGCGATCGCAGTTGTCCGCGCTTCAGTGGCCGAACTCTGGATATCGATATCCTCACCTACGATCAGGTGACTGGTGAGGTGGATGGTGTTGATCTGCCCCGTGAGGAAATTACCGAGAATGCGTTTGTGTTGCTGCCTCTGGCGGATATTGCCGGCGACGCGGTGCATCCGCTGATTGATCGCCGTTACGGGGATTTATGGCGCGATTACGATCGCAATCAGAAATTGTGGTCGGTGGATTTTGACTGGCGGGGCCGAAAGATTTCCAAGGCTTGAATTTCACAGATGCCCGCGTTGGCAGGCATCTGTGTTTATGAGGGGTAGTTTGAGGGTCAGTATCAGGCCGCGTTGGCGCAGTTGATGCACAGATCGGCATCGGGCAACACCTTCAGGCGCTCAGAGGCGATGTCTTCGCCACAGCCCGAGCAGACGCCGTAGTCGCCGTTCTCAATCTTCAGCAGGGCGGTTTTGATCTGGTTGAGCTCCTGAGTCAGCTCGGTTTGCAGAGCTTCCAGAACTTCGTCATTTTCCCGTTCCTGAGCCTGTTCTTCCCAGTCCTTGCTGTGTTCTTTCTGCAGGTCGCGCTGTACCGCGGCCAGACGCTCTTCGAGTTTGGCCTGCAGGTCGATTAGGGTTTGCTTGATGTTGTCCTGGGTCATACGGATTTCCTGTAAGGCGCACACGCCGGTTGTTGGTGAATGTACCCAGTATGGAACAGCGGAGCGAAATCGCTTTGAGCCAAGTCAAAAGCTCTGTGGCTAACCTCAAGGACTTTCCCGGAGGCTCAGGCTGCCTTCAATGGCCTAGGCTGCGGCCGCCGTCTACCGGGATGATCTGGCCGGTGATGTAGTCGTTGTCCAGCGCCAGAAAGGTCACGGTTGTGGCAATGTTGTGCGGCTTGCCTGTGCGTGCCAAGGGTATCTGGCGGAGTATTTTCTGTTGCCCCTGAGGCTCCAGTTCGGCCTCCTGTTCCGGCCATAAAATGGCACCGGGTGATACTCCATTGACTCTTACATCGGGCGCGAGTTCCTTGGCCAGCGATTGGGTCAGCATGACGTTGGCGGCTTTGGCCATGCAGTAAATGGTGTGCTGTCCCAGTGGCTTGTCGGCGTGAATGTCGCAAATATTGACGATGCTGCCGCCACGTTTGGTCAACTCCGGTGCCAGTGCCTGACTCAGAAAGAAGGGGGCTTTGGCGTTGCTGGCAAACAGATCGTCCCACTGGGCTTCGCTGCCCTCGCCAATGGGGGTGGGGTAAAAGCTGGAGGCGTTGTTGATCAGCACATCCAGACGGCCGAAACAGTCTTTTGCTTGCTGCGCCAGTTCAATGACCTGCTGGTTGTCCGACAGGTCGGCCTGTACCACCTGGCAGCTGTCGGGGCGCTGCTGATTCAGTGAGTGACGCAGTGTGTCGGCATCACCGGTGGACTGGCGGCAGTGAATGACGATATTGAGTCCGCGTTGATGCAGCTGGCGGGCAATTTCGGCGCCAATCCGCCGGGCGGCACCGGTAATCAAGGCGACTTTGATCGGTTCGTTAATTTGCTGATTCATGCTGCTGTTTCCATTGTTTCAGTGCCTGCTGGCGCTGTTTTTTCAGGGCGTCACCAATGTCTTTGCCGGTAATGCCCTGAGCAATGATGTCTTTGGCTTGAATCCGGTTGCAGATCGCCAGCGCCTGTTTCAGGTAATCGGCCTGAGGATAGGGTCGCTGTTCAAAGCCGGTGCGACCCCGGGCATCGGCTTCGCAGGCGAGCACAAATTTATCCAGATTCTCGGGGCGGCGAAAGGCGTCCAGACGCTGCAACAGGGCCATCAGTTTGGGCGGCGTAATCTCTTCGATGCGATGGCAGTTGGTGTGATCCTGGGCCACGTAGCGGGCCTGTTCGCGATAGTGTTTGGGCACGGCTAGACGTTCACACAGTTGATTGATCAATGGGATGCTGCGAGCCTCGTGGGCAATATGGCGCGGCCATTTTTCTTTGGGGGTGGAGGCTTTGCCGAGATCGTGAACCAGTGCGGCAAAGCGGACCTGACGATCGTCGCTCAGGCGGCAGGCCTGCTGTAGCGACATCAGGCTGTGTACGCCGGTATCGATTTCGGGGTGGTGCTGTTCCGGCTGGGGTACCCCGAACAGATTGTCGAGTTCGGGAAATACCACCTGCAAGGCATCGCAGTCGCGCAGCACTTGGAAAAATACCCAAGGCGACTGCTCTCCCAGAGCGCGCTCGGTTTCTTTCCAGACCCGTTCGGCCACCAGATGATTGGCCTCGCCGTTGTTGACCATGTTGCGCATCAATTCATTGGTTTCGCTGGCGACACGAAATCCCAAATGGTGATAGCGAGCCGCAAAGCGCGCCGTCCTCAGTATGCGCACGGGGTCTTCGCTGAACGCATCGGATACGTGGCGCAGCAACTTGTCTTTCAGATCCTGTTGGCCATGATAGGGGTCAATGACTGTGCCGTGATCATCTTCGGCCATGGCGTTGATGGTCAGGTCGCGGCGGCGCAGATCTTCTTCCAGCGTGATATCGGGGGCCGTGTGAAAGGTAAAACCGCTGTAGCCCGGAGCTGTTTTACGCTCGGTGCGCGCCAGCGCGTACTCTTCCTTGGTTTCTGGATGCAAAAATACCGGAAAGTCTTTGCCGACGGGATTGAACCCCTGTTGCTGCATGATTTCGGGGGTAGAGCCCACCACCACCCAGTCTTTCTCGCTAAAAGGGAATCCGAGCAGGCGATCGCGAACGGCGCCGCCGACAAGATAAGTTACAGGTTTGGTCATGGTAATGGCAAAACGGTTTGGTGATGTTGGAATCATACCGCGAATTGAGGCTGAAAACAGAGTACACACTTGTGGCAGGTTGATTCACACATACCCGGAGGGCAACACTTTTTATAGTGAATACAGCAAATAGTCTGTGAAGAGTGTGAGTTATGAAGATCAAAGTAATTACTACCGGCGGCACCATTGATAAGACCTATTTTGATCAGAAAAGTACTTATCAGGTTGGCGAACCCCAGGTGGATGGTGTGCTGCAGCGAGCCAATGTGGTGGTTGATTACAGTGTGTGCCCGCTGATGCAGAAGGACAGCCTGGAAATGACCGCATTAGATCGAGAAGCGATTCGCGACACCGTGAGCACTAGTCAGGAAGACAAAATCATTATCACCCATGGTACCGATACCATGATTCAGACGGCGGAGTCTCTGGAATCGGTGGTCAATAAAACCGTGGTGCTGACCGGCTCCATGTTTCCGGCCCAGTATCGAGACAGCGATGCGGTGTTCAATCTGGGCGGTGCCTTGATGGCCGTGCAGGTTTTGCCGCCCGGCATCTACATTGCCATGAATGGCCGTTTATTTGATGCGGCCAACTCGGTGAAAAATATAGAAGAGAACCGCTTCGAGGATATTGTTGAAGCTGTGTAATTACCCCGCTTACAGGGGGTAAGGCTCTGATGCCTCGAACTTGAGCTCTTCTGGATTGCGGTTGCTTCGTTTGTTTGAAATCTTGTTGCTTGCAATCTGTTCATCATGCCCTGATATTGGTGCGCTATCGTTTTTTAATTGTTATCGCTTTTTAATCGTTATCAGAGGGGGTTTTTATGGCAGAGCTTGTTGGATGCATCAAACAACTGTGGCGCTACCCTGTAAAGTCCATGGTGGGGGAAACTCTGGATCAGGCTCATATTGCGTCTTATGGCATGCAGGCAGATCGTGGCTGGATTCTGCGCGATGAGGATGCCAATGAACTGACCATTGTCAGAAACACGCCCAAGTTATTGCGATGTCGCTCCCGCTATCTGGAGGTGCCAAATGGCGAGGACATCCCAAACGTCATGATTACGCTGCCCGATGGCAGTGAGGTCAGCTCCAATGATCCGCAGGTTAATCAGAAGATTTCCGAGGTGACAGGCAAGAACCTGTCTCTGTGGCCGCTGCAGCCCAAGCGCAACTGGCGTCACTATCGCCTCTCCGGTATCAATGGGGCCAAGGCCATGAAGCGACAGTTTGCGTCGAAAGAGTTGCCGGATCTGTCGTCTTTTTCATGGAAATTACTGTCGGAGTTGTCCCTGTTTGTAACGCCACTGGGGCGCTATTACGATTGCTATCCGTTGCACATACTGACGGATAATTCCCTTGATACCATGAAACAAATTGAGCCCAGAGGTGATTTTTGTGTCGAGCGGTTCCGGCCTAATATTTTTATCGAAAGCCACAACAAGGAGGTGGAATTTGATGAATTTCGCTGGGTGGATGGCACCTTGCAGATTGGTGAGGCAGTGATCAAATGCGAATCGCCCACGGTGCGTTGCTCCATGCCATCACAACCCCAGGCGGGGTTGGAAAAAGACAGCAAGGTGGTTCGCTCGCTGGATAAACACTCGGGCCGCAACTTGGGTATCAATGCCTCGGTAATTAAAGCGGGTGATATCAGCGTGGGTGACAAGGTGTATTGGACGCCGGCGAAACTCAATCCATTGCAAAAAGTCGCGAAACCGGCTGTGGCCAAACTCAAAAATACCGTTCTGCACACCACGCTAAAGACGATCGATAAAATATCCGGCCGCTAGCCGTTTCTTGGCCAATATTGTCAGAATGAGGTAGTTGTCTGCTCTTCGAGTGTTATATCGGCTTTGAGTGGTGGACAGTGATAGCTGGCGGTCACTTCGCCGTCGTTGACTGAGTGCAGGTGAATATCAAAGCCCCACAGGCGATGCAGGTGCTTGAGCACTTCATCGGTGGAATCCCCCAGTGGGTTGCGGTTGCGCTGGGTGTGGTGCAGTGTCAGGGAGCGATCACCGCGCACGTCAACACTCACCACCTGAATATCCGGCTCCCTATTGCTCAGGTTATATTGCCCGGCGAGTGCCTCGCGAACTTTCTGATAACCGCTTTCGTCGTGGATAGCGTTAACGCGGATGGTGCTCTTGCGGTCGTCGTCGACAATCTGAAACAGCTTCAGATCCCGCATCACCTTGGGTGACAGGTACTGCAGGATAAAGCTCTCGTCTTTGAAGTTACGCATGGCAAAGTGCAGTGTTTCCAGCCAGTCGCTGCCGGCGATGTCGGGAAACCAGTGCTTGTCTTCATCTGTGGGTTCTTCGCAGATGCGACGTATATCACACATCATACTGAACCCCAGAGTGTAGGGATTGATGCCGCTGAAGTAGGGGCTGTCATAGGGCGGCTGGTACACCACGCTGGTGTGTGACTGCAGAAACTCCAGCATAAAGCCTTCGCCCACCTGACCGCGATCAAACAGGGTTTGCAAAATGGTGTAGTGCCAGAAGGTGGCCCAGCCTTCATTCATTACCTGGGTTTGCCGCTGGGGATAAAAGTACTGGGCGATCTTGCGCACAATGCGAATCACTTCCCTTTGCCAGGGCTCCAGCAACGGCGCATTTTTCTCAATAAAGTAGAGGATGTTTTCCTCCGGTTCGACGGGGAAGGTGGCGACCTTTTCTTCGCTGGCCTTGTCCTGATTCTGGGGGATGGTTCGCCACAAATCGTTGATCTGTTGCTGGCGGATTGTTTCCCGCTCTTCTTGGCGTTGCTTTTCCTCTTCGGCGGATATGGGGTAGGGGCGCTTATAGCGATCCACGCCGTAGTTCATCAGCGCGTGACAGGAGTCGAGAATTGCTTCCACTTCGTCAATACCATAGCGGGATTCACACTGGGCAATATAATTTTTGGCAAACACCAGATAGTCGATGATGGAATCGGCATCGGTCCAAGCGCGAAACAGGTAGTTGCCTTTGAAAAAAGAATTGTGGCCGTAACAGGCGTGGGCAATCACCAGTGCCTGCATGGTCAGAGTGTTCTCTTCCATCAGATAGGCGATGCAGGGGTTGGAGTTGATCACAATCTCGTAGGCCAAGCCCATTTGTCCGCGGGAATAGGATTGCTCGATATTGAGAAATTGCTTGCCGTAAGACCAGTGATGATAACCCAGCGGCATGCCGACGGCGGCGTAGGCGTCCATCATCTGTTCTGAACTGATGACTTCAATCTGATTGGGGTAGGTGTCGAGTTGGTACTCGGCGGCAACCTCGGCAATGGCTTTATCGTAGTCGGCGATCAGCTCAAACGACCACTCATTGGTGTCGGCAATCAGTCGGCTGTCGTTGCCGAGATTGTTGTCGGTATTGTTGTCGACATTGGTATCGCAGTCGGTCATGAGTTCTGTGGACCTTTTTTCTGAAACAGTTGACGAAATACCGGATAGATATCACCGGGTTCGACGATTTGTTGCATGGCAAAAGCCTCGGGAAAATTGGCCTGAACCTGTTCATACTCCTGCCAGAGGGCCTGATGATCTCTGGGGGTGATTTCGATATAGGAGTAGTACTGCATTTTGGGTAACAGGTTTTCCATCAGCAGTCTTGAGCAGGACGATGAATCGTCATTCCAGTTGTCGCCATCAGAGGCCTGAGCGCAATAGATATTCCATTCGCCAACGGGATAGCGCTTTTCCAGAATTTCATCGAGCAGGCGCAAAGCGCTGGAGACAATGGTGCCGCCGGTTTCGCGGGAGTAGAAAAATTCTTCCTCATCCACTTCCTTGGCGCTGGTGTGATGACGGATAAACACCACTTCGGTGTGCTCGTAATTCCGTTGCAAAAAAAGATACAGCAAAATAAAAAAGCGCTTGGCCATATCTTTGGTGGCCTGAGTCATGGAACCGGACACATCCATCAGACAAAACATCACGGCTTTGGATCGGGGTATGGGCTGTTTGACATGGAGGTTGTACTTCAAGTCAAAATCATCGAGCCAGGGAACGCGTTTGATGCGCGCCTGCAATTGCTCAATCTCTTCTCTCAATGCGTGGATTTTGTCCTGATTTTGCAGTGCTTTGTCCAGCCCCAGTTGTTGCTCGAGTTGTTGTTCCAGAAGTTTTACCCGTTTGCGTTTGCCTCCGGTCAGAGCCATACGCCGGGCGTTGGCCGAGCGCAGGGTGCGAACAATATTGACGCGTCCGGGCGAGCCTTCTTCACTGAAGCCTGCCCGGCGCATTTTGAATTCTTCGTTGCCCGCCAGTTGTCGCTTGACCAGATTGGGGAGCTCCAGATCGTCAAACATAAAATCCAGAAATTCATCTTGGGTTATCTGGAACACAAACTCATCCATACCTTCGCCGGAGTCGCTGGCGCCATTGCCGGAACCGCCGCTACCACCACCGCCCTGAGGCCTGGGAATATTGTCGCCGCTGACAAAGTCGTGATTGCCCGGCAGTACGCGTTCGCTGAGACCGCCTTTGCCGTGATGAAAGGTGGGCTCACTGATGTCCTTGTTGGGGATGCTGATTTTTTCGCCGCGCTCCATGTCGGTAATGGAGCGTTTGTTGACGGCATCGGACACCGCTTTTTTGATGTGCTTGCGATAGCGCCGCAAAAAGCGCTGGCGGTTAACCGCGCTTTTGTTTTTGCTGTTCAGGCGTCTGTCAATAATATAAGCCATGCTCTTCCCTCGTTGTGGGTGTCAGGCTTTTACTGCGATTTTCTGACGCGCAAGTACCATTCAGACAACAGCCGAACCTGCTTGTCGGTGTAGCCGCGATCCACCATGCGAGCGACAAAATCCTGATGCTTTTTCTGGTCATCAGCAGAGGCTTTGGCGTTAAACGAAATCACCGGCAACAAATCTTCGGTGTTGGAAAACATTTTCTTCTCAATCACGGTGCGCAGTTTTTCGTAGCTGCTCCAGATCGGGTTGTTGCCCTGATTATTGGCGCGGGCGCGCAGTACAAAGTTGACCACTTCATTGCGGAAGTCTTTTGGGTTGCTGATGCCCGCCGGCTTCTCGATTTTTTCCAGCTCTTCATTCAGGGCCGGGCGATCGAGGATTTCGCCGGTTTCCGGATCGCGGAATTCCTGATCCTGAATCCAGAAGTCGGCGTAGGTGACGTAGCGATCAAAAATATTCTGGCCGTATTCGGCGTAGGATTCGAGGTAAGCCGTCTGAATTTCCTTGCCGATAAATTCCACATAGCGTGGCGCCAGATATTCCTTGATGGTGCCGAGATAGCGCTCGCGCAGTTCCGGCTGAAATTGCTCCTGCTCGATTTGCTGTTCCAGTACATAGAGCAGGTGCACGGGATTGGCGGCCACCTCGGTGGGATCGAAGTTAAAGACTTTCGACAGAATCTTGAAGGCAAAGCGGGTCGACAGCCCGCTCATGCCCTCGTTGACTCCGGCGGAGTCCTTGTATTCCTGAATGGATTTGGCTTTGGGATCGGTGTCCTTGAGGTTTTCACCATCGTAGACCCGCATCTTGGAATACATATTGGAATTTTCCGGTTCCACCAGCCGCGACAGGGTAGAGAACTGGGCCAGCATTTTCAGTGTGTCGGGCGCGCAGGGGGCCTGGCACAGTGAACTGTTTTCCAGCAGCTTCTGATAGATGGCAATTTCTTCGGAGACCCTCAGGCAATAGGGCACTTTGACGATGTACACCCGATCGATAAAAGCCTCGTTGTTTTTGTTGTTCTTGAAGGTTTGCCACTCCGATTCATTGGAGTGGGCCAAGACGATGCCATCGTAGGGGATGGCGCCCAGCCCTTCGGTGCTGTTGTAGTTGCCTTCCTGGGTCGCGGTTAACAGCGGGTGCAGCACTTTGATGGGGGCTTTGAACATTTCCACAAATTCCATCAAACCCTGATTGGCGCGACACAAACCGCCGGAGTAGCTGTAGGCATCCGGATCATTTTGGGGGAAGTCTTCCAGCTTGCGAATATCGACCTTGCCCACCAGAGAGGAGATGTCCTGATTGTTTTCGTCGCCCGGTTCGGTCTTGGAAATGGCAATCTGATCGAGAATGGACGGGTACATCTTCACCACTTTGAATTGACTGATATCGCCGTTGAATTCATGCAGACGTTTGACCGCCCAGGGCGACATAATGGTTTTGATGTAGCGTCTGGCGATACCGTAGTCTTCTTCCAGTATCTGACCGTCTTCTTCCGGATCGAACAGGCCAAGGGGGGATTCGAAGACCGGAGAACCTTTGATGCAGTAGATGGGGCTTTTTTCCATCAGGGCCTTGAGTTTTTCCGCCAGAGAGGACTTGCCGCCGCCCACCGGGCCCAGCAGATAGAGAATCTGTTTCTTTTCTTCGAGCCCCTGTGCGGCATGTTTAAAGAAGGAGACGATTTGCTCGATGCATTCTTCCATGCCGTAAAAATCGCCAAAGGCGCTGTAGCGTTTGATGACCTTGTTGGAAAAAATGCGGCTCAGGCGGGGGTCTTTGGAGGTATCGATCAGCTCGGGTTCGCCAATGGCCATCAGCATGCGCTCGGCTGCGGTGGCGTAGACACCGGGATCGGATTTACACAGCTCCAGATACTCCTGAATGGAGAGTTCTTCTTCCTGTGTGGACTCGTAGCGCTCGCGATAATGATTGAATATGCTCATGGCACGTCTCCCCTTGGAAAATAATATTTATGTGTTGCTTTGTTCTCCGGCTTTTACGTATATAAAAAGGTTTTAGTTTCTTTCAGCATAGACGCTGTATCTTATGCTCTGACAATTAATTGTCGTTTTTGCTCTATTAAATTTTATCAATCAAAGTTCGGGCCATGTTTTTACCGGGGCGCTGTTTATGACCTGTTGTCGGTTATCTTCTCGTGTAAAATAGAAGCAATTGTTAAGGGCTTTGGTTATGAAAATTTTGGTTACTGGCGGCGCCGGCTACATTGGCAGTCACACGTGTCTGGAGCTTATGGCGGCCGGTTATGAACCTGTTATTGTTGATAATTTTTGCAACAGTAAGCCTCTGGTGCTTGAGCGTTTACAACAGATTTCCGGCAGGGCTGTCAGCTGTGTAGAGGCCGATATAACTGACAGGAATGCGCTTAGGTCGGTGTTTGAC
Source organism: Candidatus Pelagadaptatus aseana (assembly GCF_040362265.1). Classification (NCBI taxonomy): domain Bacteria; kingdom Pseudomonadati; phylum Pseudomonadota; class Gammaproteobacteria; order Cellvibrionales; family Cellvibrionaceae; genus Candidatus Pelagadaptatus; species Candidatus Pelagadaptatus aseana. The sequence continues at coordinate 93,639 of NZ_BAABNJ010000001.1, read as the reverse complement.
CAGCACGACTTTGGTGCGGTTCTCCACTTTGCCGGTCTGAAGGCGGTTGGCGAATCCTGTGAACAGCCTTTGCGCTATTACCATAACAACGTTTCCGGAACGATTGTGCTGGCCGAAGTCATGGCCGAGTATGGCGTGAAGCGCCTGATTTTCAGTTCGTCGGCCACGGTCTATGGTGATCCGGCGAGTGTGCCCATCGATGAGAGTTTTGCCACCTCAACCACCAACCCCTATGGCCAAAGCAAGTTGATGGTCGAAGAGATACTGCGGGATCTGTGCAAGGTGGCAGACAACGACTGGCGGGTTACCCTGTTGCGCTATTTCAATCCGGTGGGTGCCCATGAAAGCGGCCTGATCGGCGAAGACCCGCAAGGTATCCCTAATAACCTGCTGCCCTATGTGGCTCAGGTGGCGGTGGGGCGCCTGCCGCAGTTGAGTGTCTTCGGGGATGACTACCCCACCAAAGACGGTACCGGGGTTCGCGATTACATTCATGTGCTGGATCTGGCACGTGGTCACGTCAAGGCTCTGGATGTGCTGCGTCAGGCCGATGCCGGCTGTTACACCTACAATCTGGGTACCGGTCAGGGGTACAGTGTGCTGGATATTGTCAACGCGTTCTCGCAGGTCAGTGGCAAGCCGGTGCCCTATCGGATTGAGGCCCGTCGACCAGGAGATATTGCCGAGTGTTTTGCCAACCCGGAGCTGGCTGAGCGGGAACTGGGATGGAAGGCCGAGCTGGGGCTGGAGCGGATGATGGCGGATTCCTGGCGTTGGCAATCCAATAATCCCGAAGGGTATCAGTAGCTTGCAGGGATATTAAAAAGGGCCGGTACAGTGAGTCTGTACTGGCCCTTTTTTTGGCTGTGTGGATGAGCCGCGCCGCTTAGGCCGCTTCGCTCTCCCAGACCACTTTGCCTTTCAATGGTGCTGTGAGGAAATGGCCATAGCGCTCTTCCAGCTTGTCGCGCTTGAGTTTTAATGTGGGTGTCAACAAACCGTTATCGATACCCCAGGCTTCGTCGCAGACAATCAAATGATCCAGAGTCTGGTGTGATTCCAGCTCGCTGTTTACCTCTTGCAGGGTCTTTTCCAGTTCTGCTCGGATTTCCTGCTGGCTTTTGCTGTTGCCTTCACCCAGCACCAGTATGGCAATGGGTTGCTTGCGGCCAACCCCCATCACGCAGACTTGCTCAATGTCGGTATTGCGGCCCAGGCTGCTCTCAATGGGCACGGGCGCAACGTACTTGCCCTTGCCGGTTTTGAACTGCTCTTTCACCCGGCCAATAATCTGCCAGGAGCCATCGGCGTTTTGCTTGGCCTTGTCGCCGGTGCGGAACCAGCCTTCGACAAAGGATTCGCTGGTGGCTTCGGGGTTGTTGTAGTACTCCTTGAACACTGCATCACCGCGAATAAGAATTTCACCGGCGTCAGACAATTTCATCTCAACGCACTTCTGAGTAACGCCAATGGTGCTCAGATGGTCGGGGTCGTAGGGAATGTTGCCACAGGACAGGCCCGAGGTCTCGGTCATGCCCCAGCCCTCGCCGATGTCGATGCCTATGCCGCGAAACCAGCGCAGAACATCCGGAGCGATGGGCGCGGTACCCGAGCCAAACCGGGTGGCGTGTTGCAGACCCAGTTGGGTGCGGATTTTCTTCGCCACCAGTTTGCCAATAATGGGGATTTTCAGCAGACGCTGGAGCTTTTTGTTGGGCATCTTGGCCAGAATTTGAGACTGGAATTTGGTCCAGAGTCGCGGTACTGACAGGAAGTTGGTGGGACGGGCATGACGCAGGTCCTCGATAAAGGTGTCGAGTGACTCAACAAAGTAGACGTCCGCGGGATTATAAAACGACGGCAGTTCCACCACGCAGCGCTCGGTAATATGGGCCAGAGGCAGGTAAGACATGCCGCGCTCTTTGCCGTCGCTGTCGACAATGGTAGCCGCGTTGTAGGCAGAGGCCGCGACATTGCGCTGGGTCAGCACCACGCCCTTGGGCAGGCCGGTACTGCCGGAGGTATAGACCAGAGTAAAGATGTCATCGGGCTGAGCTTCGTGCAGCTCCTGCAGGGGCTCGTATTGTTGCAGCCAGTCATGCCACTGGGCTTTGCACTGGGCTGTGGGGTAGGGAAAGGCAATGCTGAGGATGTCTTTCGGCATGGCCGCTTCGATGGGGCCCTGATCATCCAGCTTACCGACAAAGATTGCCTTGGAGCCGCTGTGATTGATGACGTGCTGAATGGTTTCGATACCGGCGGTGGCATAGATGGGGACGCTGATCATGCCCGCCATCATGATGGCCAGGTCGGTCACGAACCACTCCATGGAGTTCTTGGCAATAATGGCAACCCGGTCGCCCTTGGTCAGGCCATTAGCCAGCAGACCGCTGGCAATGCGCCGGGCCTGATCATCGACTTCGGCCCAGGTGTAACTGTGCCATACCCGGTCTACGGGTTGGTGCAGCCAGATTTTATCGGGGTGTTGGGCAACGTTGTGTTGTTGTTGCGCGAGGGGCAGTCGGTACTCCATGTGTGCTCCGTTATTGTTATAGCTGATGTTGGTATTATCTATGGGCAATAAGTGATCAATTCCAGCAGAGCTGGAGATGTCGTGCAATAGGCATTTTCTTTAAGCCTGTTGACGTTTAGGTTCACGCCGACAGTCGGTCGGCTGGGGGTATTCGTTGGCGGCATATGACTTGTTTTGCTGTGCCTGTGTCAGCATAATTCCCGGAGATAATTTTGGGGGATAGCTTCACTCGCGCAGGGCAGTTGCCGGCTGAGTGGGATGAGAACAGATGGAACCATCGCAGTCGCTGTTAAATCATTTCGAGGCTGAGTGCCGCAGTTTACGTGAGCAGGGCTTCAGTATTTTTGGCTTGCATCAGGACAGTATTGTGCTGGCTGTGACCGATGACACAGAGCGGGATTTTGGCTATAGCGTCAGTGAAATGCTGGGCATGAACGCCTGGCGATTGTTTGATGTGGCGTCTTTCTCCGAGATTACCAAGCACCTTTCCCGCAAACAGAATTCTGATTATCAGGCGGTTGCCGTGAGTAAATCGGGCCAGCGCATCAGCATTTTTATGCATATTTTGCAGCTGGCCCTCGGTGACGAGTCCGTTCGTCTGGTGGCTTACAAACTGGTCTGATCAGATCACCCCGGTGGCCCTGAGGGCACCCTTGAGTGCCATCGCTTCCATTTTCTGTGCCAGACCTGCCGGCGACATCAGTCCCATTCTCTCCATGTAAGGGGTGGCTGCTTCGGCCTGATCGCGCCCTTGCCAAATCAATTTGAACAGCGCCAGTTTACTGCTCTTTGCCGCAGCCAGATGCTTCAGGGCCTTGCCGAGCTGTTGTTCCAGAGGGGTAAATTCCGAGCCGAAGGGGAACGCCGGAAAGGCGCTGGCACCATTGCTCCGTTGCCAGATCTGCGCCAGATGTTCGGGGGTGTTGTGACGATGGATCTCCGGGATCTGGTAATCGTCTGGTAGCTTGCCCGAGCGTTTGGCTTCGGCCAGCAGCTCCGGTTGGAAACGCGAGTCAGCAATATTGAGCATGGCTTTGACGATATCCGCATCGCATTTGCCCCGGACGTCGGCAATGCCGTATTCGCTGATGTAAATGTCGCGCAGGTGTTTGGGGATGGTGACGTGGCCGTAGTGGGGCACAATGTTGGAGCTGACCACGCCGTTTTTCTCGCGGGTAGCTTTGATCATCAGGATTGAGCGCCCGCCATCGAGCTCATGGGCCTGACTGACGAAGTTATACTGGCCGCCCACGCCACTGACCACCTGGCCGTTTTCGAGGGCGTCCGAGGTGGCTGCCCCCATCAGGCTGACGGTAAAGCAGGTATTGATAAAACGTGCGTGCTGGCGCTGGGCCCGCTTGAGTTCCTCATTGTCGTAGAGGTGATTCATATAGCGGATGTCGGTCATATTGATGCCGCGCTGTTCGGTTTCGCTCAGCTCTCTCAATTCCTGATAAAACTGGTTGGGGCCCAGAAAAAAGCCGCCGTGCATAAACGTGCTGTTGAGTTGCTCGCCCAAACCCCGCTGGCAAATGGCGTCGAGCAATGCCGGGTCTGTCAGATCGGCTCGCTCGAAGGTTTGGCCGTCAACAACGATACCGCTGTCTTGCCACTGGCAGTTTTGGTTGAGGATGCCCAGTGTGTGCAGTCGCGATACTTCCTCGGCAGTCAGCGTGGATGGAATGACGCCATCGCTTAGCCATTGCCTGAATGCCTCGGGCGTCAGCGCTATGGCACCGCCTTTGGGGCTGGCCTCCGGATGCTGATTGGCCCATTGCTGCAGGCGCAGATCCGGGTACACGTGTTTCTTCAATACCCCGGCTTTCATCAGGTAGAGGAAGCCATCGACAAACATCTCACTGCTGCCATAGATGCCCTGCTCGAAAGTATCGTCTTCACCCCAGTGACTGGTGACCTCGCCAAACCGCTGCTGGACCTGAAGCTCTTGCATCAGCTGGTGGTATTGGTCGTTATGCTCGTGGCGGAATTTCAGCCCGTAGGCCACGGCATCACCCAGGGCGCCGATGCCGATTTGCAGGGTGCCGCCGTCTTTCATCAGGCGGCTGGCGTAGAGGCCAATCAGAAAGTCGTTCATGGTCACCGGCATATTGGGGGCGCCGAACAGGCGGGTGGAATAGTCCGGGTTATCCAGCAACAGATCAAAGGTGTCGGCACTGACTTCGGCGTCGTTGCCCATGTAGGGCAGTTGGTGGTGGATCTGGCCAACCAGCACAGGGCGCTTTAACCCCAGTTTTTCGGCCTGGGCCATGGCGTTGAGGGTGATTTCAGGGTTGCAGCCAAAAGAAATTTTGTCCCGCTGGTCGCCTTGTACGGCCACTACCTGGGCAATGCAGTTGACGCCCATATGCAGGGCGTCTCTGGCCGCGTGGGTGTAGTTGGACGAAATGTAATTCTGCTGCACGCTGGGGACATTGATCAGACCACCGGATTTAACAAAGAATTCGTGCACGGTGACGTTGTCCGGGATTGCACCCTTGCGAATATCCGCCATGTAGTCATAGCCGACAAAACCGCCAAAGATGCGCTCGAAAATAGGCTCCAGATAAGCTTTTTGCAGGCCCTTGCCGGGGCTAGGGCGCTCCAGTGTCAGGGCGGTCAGGAGGGTGAGTTGCAGATTTGGGCTGGCTTTGACCCGCTGGTACAGGGCGTTGGTCAGCTGGGCCGGCTTGCCCAGGCCCAGCGGAATAAACAGTTTAACGTGTGGTCCGCAGCGTTCGATGATCTGGTCGACGACCGTTTCCAGAGAGTTGCTCAGTGACTCGCTCATGGTGGCTTTCAATCCGTTTTTTCGGTTTATTGTTATGGATGCGTCTTTTATAGCATTAGTGAGCACCAAATATGTGATTGATATCAAGTCACAAACACATATGTGTTAAGGTTCGGCCTGTTTTTTACCTGTCCAAGGGTTGTTATGAAGAAGTCCAAATCCCACATCAAGCGTCTCAAAACCGGCAAGCTTGAGCGTCGCCTGAGTCTGGCCGGGGTGGGTGTTAAAACCGGAGCCCGGGCCACCACCCAGCTGTGGGGCGGGTTGCTGAAATCCAAAGACAAGCGGCAGGCGCACCGCCGCGAAGTGCTGGCGAACAATGCCTCCCAGTTGGCCGATGATCTGGGCAAGCTCAAAGGCGGGGTGGTCAAGGTAGGGCAAGTGATGGCGCTCTACGGTGACTATGTGTTGCCCGATGAAGTGGCGCTGGCCTTTCGCAAGCTCGAAGAGCAAACCCACCCGGTTCACTGGGATGTGATAGAAGAGGTGCTGGCCGAAGAGCTGGACGATGCCCATCGCCAGAAGCTGCAGATCGATACTCATCCACTGGGTGCCGCCTCCCTCAGTCAGGTGCACAAGGCGACCCTCGATGGCGTTCCCCTGTGCCTCAAAGTTCAGTACCCGGGGGTGGCCGATGCCATTGATACCGATCTCGATGCGGTAACCCAGATGCTGAAGGTGGCGCGCCTGATCAAAATGGGCGATGAGTTTGAAGACTGGCTTGGTGAGGTGCGACGGGTGTTGCATCAGGAGGTGGATTACGAGCTGGAAGCCTCCGCCATGCGCCGCTTTGCTGAGCGGTTAAAGGGCGATCCGATGCTCAGGGTGCCCCGGGTTTATGAGGACTGGAGCAGTCCCAGAGTGCTGGTGCAAAGCTTTGAGTCGGGCTATGCCTTTAATTCTCCGGAAGTTCAGGCGCTTTCCCAGGCGCGACGCAATCGTCTGGCGGAGGCCTTTCTGCATCTGTTCTTTAAAGAGGTGTTTGACTGGCATGAAATGCAGACAGACCCCAATTTTGGCAATTACCGGGTGCAGATTGATCCCGAGGGTGAAGATGACAAACTGGTGCTGTTGGATTTTGGTGCCGTTTGCAGTTACCCCGAAGCGTTTTTCGAGCCTTTAAAAACCATGATTCGCGGCGCGTTTCAAAAAGACCGCGAGCAGGTGATTGCCGGCATTCTGGGGATGTCACTGTTGCGTCGCGACAGCAGCCGCAATGCCCAGGAGCGCTTCTCCACCCTGTTGCTGCAAATCATCGAGCCGTTGAACTATCACCCGGATGACTTGCCCGAAGGTGCCCTCAATGAACAGGGTGACTACCGTTGGGCGCACAGCGGTTTGCCCAAGCGGGCAGCCAAGGTCGGAGCCAAACAGGCGATGACCACGGACTTTGAAATGCCGCCCAAAGAGTTTGCATTTATCAGTCGCAAGTTGCTGGGCGTCTATAATGTCATGACGACACTGGACGCCGAATTGTCTCCCCCGCAGTGGCTGGCCGATTACCTCCATTGAAACAAATTTGATCTGATGTGGTTCCCAAGTTTATGAATTTTATCAACGACCTTTTCAGTCGCCTTATACAAGCCATTATGTTCTGGTGGGTCCGGGTAGGAGATAACCCTCACCACACCGATGTGTCGGCATTAAATAAGCAATTGGCCGATGGCAAACAGCTGATCTATGTGCTGGAGCATAACTCCCTGGCCGATCTGCTGGTGCTCGATCGCCAGTGCCGCAAGCACGGTTTGCCCTCGGCGCTGGAGCGGATTGACGATGGTGAAATGCAGGGTCGGCGTCCGCTGTTGGCGATCCGCGATCGCAAGCCGCTGTTCGGCCGGGGCGAAGACCAGTTGGCGGATAACCTTGAGCGCCTGCTGTCGGAGTTGGATGAGGATCCGGATAGCGACTTTATCCTGTTGCCGGTGGCGCTTTACTGGGGACGCGCGGCAGATAACAGCACCAACCCCATCAAGGTGTTGCTCGACAGTAACTGGAAAATGATGGGGCGCTTCAAAAAGTTTTTGACCGTTCTGATCAACGGTCGCAACACCTATTTTGAAATCAATGACCCGGTTTCGCTGCGCAGCCTGGTAGAAACCGAAAGTGATAGCAGCTCTGAAGATTACAGCCTGCTGGTGAAAAAAATCAGTCGCCTGATGAAGGTGCATTTTCGTCGGGTGCGGGCTGCGGTGATTGGCCCGGATATGTCCAGCAAGCGGTTGCTGGCGGGCAAGGTGATGCACTCCGATCACATTCGCGGTGCCATCGCTCAATACGCCGAGGAGCAGGGCATCAGCGAAGACGAGGCGGCCAGACTGGCGCGCAAACACTTTGATGCCATCGCCGCCGATCTGACCAATACCGCGGTGCGATTTCTCAGTGCCATCATGTCCTGGGTCTGGAACAAGATCTATCACGGCATTGAAATGCGGGGCATTGAATCGGTGCGCGAGCTGGCCAAAGATTACTCACTGGTGTTTGCTCCCTGTCACCGCAGTCACATCGATTACCTGTTGCTGAGTTATCAGCTGTACCACCACGGCCTCAATGTGCCGCACATTGTCGCCGGGGAAAATTTGAACATGCCGGTGGTCGGGCGCATCTTGCGCGGCTGTGGTGCCTTCTTTATTCGCCGCAGTTTCGGTGGTGACAAACTCTATACCGCGGTATTCAACGAGTACCTGCACAATCTGTTTACCAGTGGCTTTTCGGTGGAGTACTTTGTTGAGGGCGGACGCTCGCGCACCGGTCGCTCATTGAAACCGGCCACAGGCACTCTGGCGATGACGGTGCGCAGTCACCTGCGTGACAACACCAAACCGATCGTGATTGTGCCGGTTTATATCGGTTACGAAAAAGTCTTTGAAAGCAGCTCCTATCAGGGTGAGTTGCGCGGTAAATCCAAGAAGAAAGAAAACCTGTTTGATTTGGCCAAGACGGTCAATAAGCTGAAAAACAACGGCAAGGTCTATTTGAATTTTGGTGAGGCGATTCATCTCAATAACCTGCTCGACAACGAACAACCGAAGTGGCGTGAGACCACTTATGGCCCTGACGACAAACCCGAGTGGTTGCCGGGTTTTGTCAATCAGTTGGCCACCTTGCTGGTGACTCGCATCAATGCCGCGGCGGCGTTAAATCCGGTCAATATGGTGGCTACGGCGTTGTTGGCAACCTCCCGTCAGGCCATTGATGGCCGGTTGCTGAAAAAGCATCTGGCGCTGCTGCTGGAAATGCAACAGGTGCACGGCTACAACGAGCACACCAGTTTGCCACTGGGCGATGTTGATGAGTGGATTGAGTACACCGGCTCCATGGAATACCTGCATCACATTCCCCAGCCGCTGGGTGATTTGTACGGCTTGAGCAGTAAGAGTACGGTGTCCATGTCTTACTATCGCAACAATGTGCAGCACCTTTTTGCCTTGCCGTCACTGGTGGCAACGTTGGTGGCACAGGGCGATGGTGCCAGTTTGTACCTGCTGCAGAGACGCATGCGGCAGGTGTATCCCTATATTCGCAATGAGCTGTTTCTGATGCCGACCGTTGAAGAGGCGGTCGACAGTGTTGAACTCTGGCTGCAGTTTTTTGCCGAGCGCCAATTGGTGACCTGTGACGACGATCGCTGGTTTGCTCCCGAGAAAGGTCAGGTAACCCGTCTGCAACTGGAGTTGCTGGTCAATATTACCCTGCCGGCGCTGGAACGCTACTTTATCGGCCTGTCGGTATTGGTGCGCTTTGGCAGCGGCCAGTGTCAGGCTGACGAGTTGGAGCAGCAATCGCAATTGATGGCGCAGCGCCTGTCCCTGCTCAATGGTCTGGATGCGCCGGAATTTTTCGATAAGACCCTGTTCCGGCGCTTTATCGAAGCGCTGCGTAAGGCGTCGGTCATCACCGTTAACGACGATGGCGTGATAGAGTTTGACAGTGAACTGCAGTCACAGCTGGAAGATGCCAATAAACTGTTACCGGTAGAAGTGGTGTACAACGTGATGCAGGTGGCGGACCTGCCGGATTGATCAAGGCGATGAAGACCGATTAAAGCGAGGAAATGGATATGGCAATGACGTTACTGGAGATTCTCTTTACGGCGTTTGCTTCGGCGGCCATTACGCTGTCGATAACCTACTTTCTGATCATGCGCATCTGGTTACCGGATCTACGCCGGCAGATCGATGTCGAGTTTGAAGAAAAGCTCGAAATCGCATTGGATTCGCTGTCCAAGGAGGTGCGCGAGTCGGTTCGTCAGGGAGTGTTGCAGGCGGTCACCGAAATCCCCACCACCGATACCCTCAAGGGAACGACCCAGACCATGGCCAAAACCGGTGTTGAAATTATGGGCATGGGCCTCGATGTGATGCGCGGTAAGCGTCGCGAATAGCAGCCAAACAAAAGCGAGCGACCATGGACGACAAAAAGCATAAGAAAATTTTTCCCAGCGCCAAAGAAGACGTTCATCACGCCTTAAAAGATCCGGTGACATCACCACAGGCGCTTTCCGGTGCCTATCAACTGGCGTATACCGACGATGAATTCATCATGCACGATGAGCAGCGCGGCGTGCGCCTGCAGCTGGAGTTGGCCAAGGTCGAGCAGGCGTTGCAGGATTATCAGATCGAGGACACCATTGCGATTTTTGGCAGTGCTCGTCTCAATTCGCCGGGCCAATGTGAACGGATGATACAGGCGGCCGAGAGTGCCCTTTCGGCCAACCCCGACTCTGCCGAGCTGCAACAAAGGCTGTCGGCGGCAAAACGTCTCAAGGCAAATTCTCACTATTATCATCAGGCCCGCGAGTTGGCGCGGTTGATTACCGAGTCCTGCTGTCAGGACGGCTTGCCGCAACTGCATGTGGTAACCGGTGGCGGTCCCGGCATTATGGAAGCGGCCAATCGCGGTGCCCACGACGCCGATGGGGCGTCCATCGGGCTCAATATTGTGTTGCCCCATGAGCAGACGCCCAATCCCTACATCACCCCGGACCTGTGTTTCCAGTTTCACTATTTCGCCCTGCGGAAAATGCACTTTTTGTTGCGTGCCAGAGCACTGGTGGTGTTTCCCGGCGGTTACGGCACCCTCGATGAACTATTTGAAACTCTGACTCTGGTGCAAACCAAAAAGATCAAACCGCTGCCGATTCTGATCTTCGGGCGCGAGTACTGGGAAAAGCTGATCAACTTTGATGTGCTGGTTGAAGAAGGCATGATCTCGGCGTCCGATACCTGGCTGTTCCGCTATGTGGACACCGCCGAAGAGGCCTGGCGAGACATCAAACAATATTTGCTGAATCATTTACAGGAGCAGTAGCTCGCCAAATGGAATTTGGATTTTTACTGAAAAAAATCATTGGCAACCTGCTGATGCCCTGGCCGTTTTTTCTGTGCCTGTTGTTATGTTGCCTGTGCTTTAAATCCTTGCGACAACGGCTTGGTGCCATCGCGCTTGGAGGTATCTGTGTGTTGGCGCTGTTGACCATAACGCCGGTGGGGTTCTATCTGTTCTCAGATTATGAGCGGCAATACAGATCACCGGATCTGGCGCTGCCAGAGAATCAGGTGCAGTGGATTGTGGTGCTCGGTGGTGGTGTGCATCGGGCCGAGCCGGGGCAGCCGGCACTGGCGCAGTTGGGCGTGGCTTCGCTGGCGCGTCTGAGTGAGGGCATTCGGCTGCAGCGGTTGTTGCCTGAATCCCGGTTGTTGCTCAGTGGCAGCGGGGTGTTTAACGCCGGCACCAGCAGTGCAGAGGTCTACTTCCGGGCCGCTCAGGAATTGGGTCTGGCCGCCGATGTGTTGCAGCGCATCGAGCAGCCAATGGATACTGAATCAGAGGCGGCGGCCATTGAATCGCTGGTGGGCGACCAGCCTTTTTTGCTGGTGACTTCGGCCAGCCATATGCCCAGAGCCATGCGATTGATGACAGCCCGTGGCTTGAAAGCCATTGCGGCTCCGGCCAATCGCGATTATCACCCGAGCCCGGATCACTGGCTTTTCTACCTGCCCGATGAGCGCAATTTTTATCGCCTGCGGGCCTATTGGCACGAGCGTCTGGGGCAGTGGTGGCTGGATCTGAAAGCGTGGCTGGGGTCCTGATTTGGTTCCAGTCAGGGGCTCAAAGATCGACTTGCCGCTGCTGTCGCAGATCCGCATAATGCCCGGCCTATGATTCATATTGCTCTACACTTTTTGCTGCCGCTGTTGGTGGCGCTGGTTTTTTTTCGCAGCCGTTGGCGTCTGGCGTTTGTCATTATGGCGGCAACCATGCTGGTTGATCTCGATCATCTGCTGGCCAATCCCATTTACGACCCGCAGCGTTGCAGTCTCGGGTTTCATCCGCTGCACCGGCTTGGCCCGGTGATTGTCTATCTGTTGCTGTGTCTGCCCGCCCAGACCCGCCTCTATGGTCTGGGCTTGAGTATTCATATGATCCTCGACGGCTTCGATTGCCAGCCCCGGGATGACTGGTGGTCGGGTTTTAAAGCGCTGCTTTCTGTCTGACCGCAACCGCAGGGTCTTAACCAGTGCTATGCTTTTACCGTTGCCTGAAGGGTTCAGGCGAATCATGTGGGGAAAGTTTCTTGGTTAAAGTGATGGCTTGGCTGGTTGTGTGGTTGCTGTGCGCGCCCGGGGCGTTGGCCTCGCAATCAAGCCCTGCATCCGACACCGTCGATCTAGGGGACTTGTCGAGCGTCAGTCTGGCGACCTTTAATTACTATCCGTATCAGCATCACGGTGAAGGTATGATGATCGAGCTGTATCGCGAGGCTCTGGCGATGCAGAATATCCGCCTTGATGTTCATATCTACCCGATTCTGCGGGGTGTCGCAGAAATGCTCGAGCACAAGGTCGATGCCTTTTCCCCCGGCCTGTTTTTTATTGATGACGCTCTGGCTCAGGGGCAGGTGACGGTTGTTCCCACTTTTCGCATTCAGTACGGCTGGTTTTACAAAGGCGATAACGATCCCAGAGGCAGGCAGGATTTAACGGGGACCATTCTGGTGACGCCGACCCCGGTAAAATCGGTGGCGCCCTACGATCAGTTTTTTCATGAACGCGGTGCCAAAATCGAGACCATTGAGAGCCCTGATCGGTTACTGAGAATGGTTGCCAGTGAACGCGCCACCTTTGCGTCAGCGCCTTTGTTGCCCGGCTGGCTGATGCTGAAAAAATTCAGGCCACAGCAATTGGATCAGTTCGGTTTTGCCGCCTATGGCCCGCTGATGTGCACGCTGGCGTTTTCCACCTCGAATCCGCGAACCACTTACCTGAAGGCACAATTTGAACAGGGTTTGCAGGTCATTATTGCCAATGGCTCCTACCTGCAAATACTGGAGCGCTATTGGGGAAAGGGCAATGTCCCTCAGGAGGTGCTACCGGAAAGCATCCGGTATCAGGGCTCCCGACATTTTGACGTGCGGCGGTTGCCTCAACATCCGGAGAATTGATCCAGCGTTATTTACGGTTTTGCGCAGAGTTGTGGTCTTACGCAGAGTTGTAGCTTTGCTGCTAAAGTTAAATGCGTAACCGGATGTTTTGTCCAAATTTCTGGCAGTTAACTGGAGGCGGTATTGCTGGCACTGTTGCGCGTAATTCTTCTGGTCGCTCTGGCGCAGTCTGCTGATGCAGCGCCACTGTCCGCGGCCGATGATCCCCGCTTGGGCGATCTGTCGGTGATTAGTATTGCTACCCATAATTATTATCCCTACTACGTTAACGGTGAGGGGATGATGTCTGAGATTTACCTTGAGGCGTTTGAGCATCAGGGTATCAGTGTGGAGGTCAAAGAGTACTCGGTGGCGCGAGGCATCACGGAGATGATGTTGCACAACGTCGATGCCTTTTCCCCCGGGCTCCTGTTTATTCAGGATCAGCAGATGCAAGAGCTGGTGGTGTCGGTACCCACCTTTAAAATCTTCTATGGCTGGGTGTATAGGGGGGAAAATCACCCGGATACCATGACCGATTTTGCAGGGACTACCCTGGTGACCCCCGCGCCGATTCAATCGCCAACGCCCTACGACAGAGTCATTCTTGAGAAGGGGGTAAAGCAGGTTATGATCGACAATCCGGACCGGCAAATCCAGATGGTGATGAGCGGTCGCGCGACCTTTGCGTCTTCTTCCCTGTTGACTGCCTGGATCAAACTACGTGAACTGGCCTCAGGTGCTATTGATGATTATGGCTTTCTGCGTTTTGCCCCGCTCGATTGTACCCTGACATTTTCCAAGACCAATCCCCGCACCGCATACCTGAAGGCCGAGTTTGAAAAGGGCTTTAATAAAGTGGTCGAAGACGGGACCTACCTGAAAATTCTGCAGCGGTTTTGGGGCGAGGGTAATGTGCCCTGGCAGGTGCTTCCCGAGTCGATCAAACACCTGGGTACCTTGCACTTCGACCCGGAAAAAATCCCACTGCCAAGCCAGTGATCCGGTTCTGTCGTCCTGTTTCCAATATTCAGCAGCCCGAAGTCTCGGTGATTACAGTCAGAGGATCGCCCACGCTGTAGTGGTAGTTGCCGTTATCGACATAGGTGGCATTGCGAATCAGCAGATAGCATTGCTCTGGGGATCGGGCTTTGGTGTCCAATAGTTTGACGCCGTCATAAACGCTGCTGGTCGGCACATACTCCATTGCAAACACTGAGTTATTGCCTTCGCAACCGGAGTCGCGATCAACAAAACAAATGCTGGTGTCGATGATGTTGTGCATAAAGGATTCGTCATCGAGTATCACCGGGTAGCCAAAGTGCAGCAACACCTGATGGCCGTTAACGTCGGTGGTGCTATTGAATGCATTAGCCTGCCCTTCCGCCAGCGCGCGGGCATGGATCATCTCCGAGGCACTGATGACGCTGCCGCCCAGAGATTCAATAATGGCCGCTCGCGATGAGCTGCTCAGATCGAGGTACTTCGGTAAGGCGGTTGCCGACAGCACACCGAGTATCACAATCACCGATATCAGTTCTATCAGGGTGAAGCCCTTTATATTGTTCATGCCAAACCTCGCGCAGTGGTAATAACGCTTTCTCTGGCCTAAAAAATAACAGGGCTGTCCGGTTTTGTGAGTGTGCTAGTGGCTGGGCAATGTGTTATCGAGAACTTAGGGCTACTGCGAACGGGCTTTGCGCGACAGGGCCGCCAGACCGAAGAACAGGGCGGGCGGCAGAAAAAAGCACAGCAAAAACAGCGGCCCGTTGAATTCCAGTTCTACCTGATATTGCAGTTGATGCAAGGTCGCAGGCGGTTGGGGTTGCCCCGGAATTTCAGTGGCCGGTGCATCCGGTATGGCGGCCAGAGTGATGTGCCGGCTGATAAAGGGGGTGAGAATTTCCTCTGTCATCGGGTTGTTTTCGAGGGTGTTCCAGTCCAGCAGGGTGATCAGGGCCAGGGTAATACCCCAAACAATGCTCATATTGGTCGGGGTGTTAAGAAAGGTTTTCATGGTGCCTATTTCTGGGTAGTTCGTCTGCCGCCTAGAATACTATGCTTTGCCCCTGCCGTGGTACCTCGCTGCTGATCCGGTTTTCCCAGAGTTTGTGTGACAGGGCGTCAAGCGCCTGGGGTTCACCGTGCACCAGCATCAATCTGGGGTTGTTTCGAAAGTGACCAGCCCATTCAATCAGTTCGCTTTGTCCGGCATGGGCGGAAAAACCGCCAAGGGTCTCGATGTTGGCTTTGACCACGTATTCTTCACCGAACATTCGCACCCGCTTGGCGCCATTGACCAGAATCCGTCCCAGAGTGCCGTGCGCTTGAAAGCCGATAAACACCAGAGTATTGCGCTTGTTCCAGATGCGGTGTTTGAAGTGGTGGCGTATCCGCCCTCCGGTACACATTCCACTGCCGGCAATGATGATGGCGCCCTTGCGAATTTTATTGATGGCCATGGATTCATCGGGGGTGACGGCAAACTGCAAGTTGGGCAAAAAGGTTTGCAGTGGTTGAGATTTGCCATTGAACAAGGGCTCTGTGTCGCGCTTGTCCAACAGGTTGATCCAGCGGTCATAGACTTTGGTGATCTCGATGGCCATGGGACTGTCGAGAAAAATTTGCCAGGGATCCAGTTCACCGCTCTTCAAAAGTCTGCCCAGATGAAACAGGATTTCCTGAGTGCGGCCAACCGCGAAGGATGGAATCATGACATTGCCACCATCTTCCCAGGCCTGATGCAGAATGTCGCGCAATTGCCCGAAGGTATCATCCAGAGAGCGATGATTGCGGTCACCGTAGGTGCCTTCCATCAATACCACATCGGCCTGATGCAAATGCTCGGGGTCTTTCATTAACGCCGCGCTTTTTTTTCCGAGGTCGCCGGAAAATACCAGACGCTTGGTTTTACCTTGTTCTTTCAAGGTGATATCGATAATCGATGACCCCAGAATATGGCCTGCGTCGTGAAACTCAATAGTGGCCTCAGTTCCCAGTGCCAGTTGTTCGCCGTAATCCGCCGTCTGACATTGTTTCAGTACCTGTTTGACGTCGCTCTGGCGGTACTCCGGTTGCAAGGCCTTCTGGCCACGTCGCGCCCGTCGCAAGTTTTCCCGCTCCAGATCGCGCAGATACAGGCCGGCGGAATCCTGCAGCATGATATTGAGTAAATCCTTGGAGGCGCGAGTGCAGAAAATATCCCCACGAAAGCCCTGATTGACCAGTTTGGGCAGCAGTCCGGAGTGGTCGAGGTGGGCATGGGATAAAATGACTGCATCAATCTCGGCAGGCTCAAACGCGAAACGCTCCTGTTGCATGCGCTCAATCGCATCGTGTCCCTGATGCATGCCGCAATCGAGCAGCACCTTGCCGGTCGCCGGTGAATCCAGCAGGTGGCAGGAGCCGGTTACTTTTTGTGCGGCACCGATAAAGGTAATTGTGGCCATCGGCAGTCTGTCCTTGTAAGTTGCCGTTCAGATAACAGCGAATCAATGATTGTGAAACTATAGCCAAATATGGGCGCTGTTCTATTGGTTTATATCAAGTAGTCTTGGTTTCGATATGGAGAGGGAGTAACTCAATGCCGACAATTTCCTGGTGGTCTCTGGCCTGGTGTGCCGTGCCGGTGGTGCTGGTGTGTGTCATTTACTGGCGCTGGCGCGGAGACGTGAGCGAAGTGCTGACAGCCAGTGCCCGCATGACTCTGCAGCTGATCGGTGTTGGCTACGTGCTGGTGGCGCTGTTCAACAACCCCTCCCCCTGGATATCGCTGGCGGTATTACTGTTGATGATTGTGGTGGCGTCCTGGATTTCGATTCGGCCCGTCAAAGGTCTGCACGGTTACTTCAAGCCGGCGTTGATTGCGCTGGGGGTGGCGGTCAGTGTGCACCTGCTGATTTCTTTGAAACTGGTGATGGGGGTGGAAAGCTGGTACGAACCGAGGGTGCTGATTCCTCTGGCGGGCATGTACTTTTCCAACGCCATGAACGCCATCAGTCTGGCGGCCGAGCGCTATGCCTCGGAGTTGGCCGAAGGCAAGGAGGTCCTGGAAGCCAGAATGACGGCCTTCCGGGCGGCGATGATTCCGCAGGTCAACAGTTTGCTGGCCGTTGGTGTGGTGGCGTTGCCGGGCATGATGACCGGCCAGATTTTGTCCGGTGTTTCGCCTCTGATTGCGGTGCGCTATCAAATCATGATCATGACCATGGTGCTCGGGGCCAGTGGTCTGGGAGCGGCGGTGATGTTGTGGCTGTTGAGCCGCAAGGGCAAGCCGATAACTTCGGTAAAGGAGCCTAAAGCGGCATCCTGAGGAGCCTGGCGACGAAGGATCTCTTTGGGAGGATTGTGCAGGCTCAAGAGATCCTTCACCGCTGTGCGGTTCAGGATGACGGTAGGGGGGCAGTGCGGTTCAGGATGACAGTAGGGGGCAGTGCGGTTCAGGGTGACAGTTGTAGAGGTACTGCGGGGATCAGAATGATAATGCCAGAGCCGCAGGGCGGCTCTGGATAACAGGCTTGAGTATTAAACTTTGAACTGGCTCAGCAGCTGGCTTTGGGTCTCGGCCATGCCGGCCATTTCCTGACTGGCGTCCAGAGACTCCTGAGCGCCTTCGGCGGTAGAGCTGGCAAGGCTGGAGATGTTGCTCACCATTTCGCTCTGTTCGCGAGCGGTCTGGCTCTGCTCTTCCGTGGCACTGGCGATCTGAGTGCTCATGTCCTTGATGACGTCCACAGAGCGGGCGATGTCCGACAGCATGCGGCCGGCTTCGGCAATCTTCTCGGCACTTTGCTGGGCATCGGTGCGGCTCTGGCTCATGGTGTCCACCGCTTCCTTGGCGCCCTGTTGCAGGCGACCAATCATTTCCTGAATTTCAGAGGTGGAGTCCTGGGTGCGACTGGCCAGAGTGCGAACCTCGTCGGCCACCACGGCAAAACCGCGACCCTGTTCACCGGCGCGAGCGGCTTCGATCGCCGCGTTCAGTGCCAGCAGGTTGGTTTGCTCGGCGATACCGCGAATCACATCCAGAATCGAACCGATGTTGTTGGTGTTTTCATTCAGGCGTTCAATCACGGTGGAGCCGTGTTCGATATTGCCCGCCAGTTCGTTGATGTCATGAATGTTGCTCTGCAGCAACTGTTCACCACTGTTGACGTCGTTGTGGGTGCTCTCCACCTGTTGCAGGGTGTTACTGACACTCTGGGCAACCTCGGCAACGGTGGCGCTCATTTCCTGAACCGATACCGCCACGCGGCTGGTTTGCTCGGTCTGGGAGTTGATGTTGTCGTAACTGCTGCGGGCGATGCCGGCGGTGCTGTCGGCCGTTTGTGCGAGCTGATCTGAGTTGGTGTTGATCTTCTCGATCATGCTGCGCAGGGTGTCGACCAGCTCCTGCATGGCCTGGCTCAGATCGCCCAGCTCGTCGTTACTCTCCACTTTGAAGGTTTGACGCAGGTCGCCAGTGGCCACCTTGGTGATGTTGTCGACAATGTGCTTCAGCGGTGCGCGAATGGACAGGGTGATCAGATAGGCAATGGCACTCAGGACCACCACTGCAATCACACTGAAGACGGTTAATAGGGTGGTGTTGGTGGAAACGGCGGCTTCGGCTTCGGCCTTGACTTCTTCGTCGGAGATTTTGTTCACCAGTGCCGAGAATTCACCGAGGGTGCTGCGCAGATCGCCGCTGACGGCGTCCATGTCGGTTTTCAGCTGGTCGGTGGCAATACGTAACTGGATTTCATTTTCCAGCAGTTTCAGCGCGCCCTGATCGCCGGTGATGGCGTCCATAAACTCGCCCTGCGCCATTTCCTTGAATTGGATAAAAATATCGTTATCGAACACGCCGGGAATACCCAGGCCGTTGAATACCCGGATTTCAATGGTTTCCATTTCATTGATGATCATATTGCGTGCCGTCTCTGTGGCATCCAGCGTTCTTTCGCTGGCGGCGTCACCAATGGCTTCGAGAAAAATATCGATGCTGTTTTGCGCGCGAATCACCAGGCCTATCATATTGCTGTCCGATTCAATCAGGGGCAGCTCTTGCAGATCGTAGGTCAGGTCAATCAGAGTATCTGAAATATCGAGTACCGCTTCCTGCTGTTGCTCAAATACTTTTTTGGCTTCCAGTGTGGCGCGATGGCTGTCAATGGTTGACTGTGCCACCTCATAAAATTGTTTGAACTGGCCCTCAATGGGCTGGGCGGCGTCGTTCAGTTTGGGGTGGTTTTGCGCAATCCCCTGAATGATCTTGGTCTGCTCGGTGCTGATCGCGCTCTGCTGCTTGAAGTCGCTCTCAATTTCTTCGGCACCTTCGAGAGAGGGCAGTCGCACAAACTGCATCACTTTTAAATCGGCGGTGAGCATGCTGCCATTGGCTTCGCTGACGGCACCAATCATTGGCATGGAACCATTAACGATATTTTGCAGGCCGTCGTTGATGCGATTAATCCCCATTAAACCGACAAACATAATGCCTAGGGACAACAGGATGGCCAGCACATAACCGGCAATGATTTTAGTTGTAATCGTAATTCGCATGTTGATCTCTCGAGCTTTTTATTTTTTGAGACAGTCTATCTAATAAAAAGTATAGCTACTGAACTCAGATTCATAAACGGGCACTTGACTTCACAATTATCGGCGTGACCGCTGTAATCTTTAAATTAAGTCGAGAGGAATGGCGTGGTATAACCGGGAGAGGGTTTGGAAAAGGTTAAATAAAATACATGACGATCAAATTATGATCGCCATGTATTGATGGGGGAAGTGTCAGTTGCTGGGGAAGGAGAACTGCACAGATTCACGAACGCCACTGGACGGCCAGCGTTGGGTGATGGTTTTGCGGTTGGTGTAAAAACGCACACCATCGGGGCCATAGGCGCTCAGGCAACCAAAGAGTGAACGCTTCCAGCCGCCAAAGCTGTGGTAGGCCACAGGCACAGGCAGCGGGATGTTGATGCCCACCATGCCCACCAGAATGTTGTCGGCAAAGTAGCGTGCCGCTTCACCGTCACGGGTAAAGATGCAGGTACCGTTACCGTATTCGTGATCATTGATCAGTTGCATGGCTTCTTCCATGCTGTCGACGCGCAGCACCAGCAGTACCGGACCAAAGATCTCTTCTTCGTAGCAGGTCATGCCCGGCTTGACGTTGTCGATCAGGGTGCCGCCCACATAGAAGCCATTGGGGTAACCGGCAACTTCAGGGTTGCGACCATCCACCACAATGGTAGCGCCCTGTTGTTCGGCGGAATCAATGTAACCGCTGACTTTGTTGCGATGGGCTTCGGTGATCAGTGGGCCAAAGTCGTTGCTGGCGTCAGTGTAGGCACCGACTTTCAGGTCCTGCATGGCGTTGGTCATTTTGTCCACCAGCGCATCGGCGGCGGCATCGCCCACACAAACGGCAACCGACAGGGCCATACAGCGCTCACCGGAGGAACCAAAAGCGGCACCGGTGAGAGCGGCAACGGCGTTGTCCATATCGGCATCCGGCATGACGATGGCGTGGTTCTTGGCGCCGCCCAGAGCCTGGCAGCGTTTGCCGTGGGCGCTGGCGGTGCTGTAAACATATTCTGCGATCGGTGTGGAGCCAACAAAACTGACGGCTTTGATGCGCGGGTCAGTCAGCAGAGTGTCTACTGCGACCTTGTCACCGTTAACCACATTCAGAACGCCTTTGGGCAGGCCGGCTTCTTCCAGCAGTTGGGCGATATACAGGGTGGAGGACGGATCGCGCTCGGAGGGTTTCAACACAAAGGTGTTACCGCACATGATGGCCAGTGGGTACATCCACAGTGGCACCATGGCCGGGAAGTTGAACGGAGTAATACCGGCGACCACACCCAGAGGCTGCATTTCGTTCCAGGAATCAATGCCCGGGCCAACATTTTTGCTGTGCTCGCCTTTGAGCATCTCTGGGCCATAGCAGGCGAACTCGACATTTTCGATGCCGCGGGTCAGTTCGCCCATGGCGTCGTGAGAAATCTTACCGTGCTCTTCACCAATCAGTTGGCAAATCTTTTCGGCGTTGTCTTCCAGCAGCTGCTTGAAGCGGAACATAATCTTGGCGCGCTTGGCCGGTGGCGTCTGACGCCAGGCCGGGTAAGCGGCTTCGGCCGTGGCAATGGCTTCTTCAACGGTGGCCTGAGAGGCCAGTGCCACCTGTTTGGTGACTTCGCCAGAGGCCGGGTTGTACACGTCTTGCGTGGTGGTTGCATCGGTGCGTATTTCGCCATTAATCAGGTGACCTACGATATTCATAATCTGCCTCTAGTCAGGTTGGATTGTTTTGATTCGTTATTAAAGAACAGTTGTTCTGTGGTTGATATTGGTCTTTGGTCTTTGCTCGAGTCATCGTCGGCAGCGTTAAAAAAGCCGGCCCGGACAGCGGTATCCGGACCGGCAAAGACCAACGGAGGACTGTTGATCGAGAGCTAGCTTTTGGATACCTCGGTAATGCTGTCGCCCAGAGCGTTAACCAGTGCGTCGATTTCATCACTTTCAACAATAAACGGCAGGCCCAGTTGTACGGTGTCGCCACCAAAGCGAACGTAGAAACCCTTCTCCCACATTTTAAGGCCGATCTGGTAGGGGCGCAGCAATGGATCACCGTCTTTGACTTCAATGGTCAGGCCGGCGGCCAGACCGCAGTTGCGGATGTCGGTGATCAGCGGGGTGCCTTTGAGCTGGTGGATCTTCTCTTCAAAGATCGGTGCCATGGCGGCGGAGCGTTCGATCAACTTGTCTTTTTCCAGCAGGTCGAGAGCGGCGAGGCCGGCGGCACAGGCAATCGGGTGAGCGGAGTAGGTGTAGCCGTGAGGCAGTTCTACTGCGTGATCGGCACCGCTGTTTTCCATAAAGGTGTCGTAGATCTCTTCGCTGGTGATCACCGCGCCCATGGGGATGGCACCGTTGGTCATCTGCTTGGCGATGTTGATCATATCGGGCACCACGCCAAAGGCTTCGGCACCGGTATTGGCGCCAACGCGACCAAAGGCGGTAATCACTTCATCGAAAATCAGCAGGATGTTGTGCTGGGTACAGATTTCACGCAGACGCTTGAGGTAACCCTTGGGCGGTGGCAGTACCCCGGCAGAACCGGCCATGGGCTCAACGATCACCGCCGCGATGTTAGAGGCGTCGTGCAGGGCAATCATTTCCAGCAGCTCATCGGCTTTGCTGGCGCCATCGTCGGGCAGGCCTTTCACGAATTTGTTTTCCGGCAGCATGGTGTGAGGCAGGTGGTAGGCTTCTACGGCATTGCCGTAGAGGGCGCGGTTACCGCCAATACCGCCAACGCTGATGCCACCCCAGTTAACGCCGTGGTAACCCTTGGCGCGGCCAATCAGCTTGGTTTTAGTGGCCATGCCTTTTTTGCGCCAGTAGGCGCGGGCGATTTTCAGTGAGGTCTCGGCGGATTCAGAGCCGGAAC
The DNA here is from genome assembly GCF_040362265.1 of Candidatus Pelagadaptatus aseana. Lineage (NCBI taxonomy): Bacteria > Pseudomonadati > Pseudomonadota > Gammaproteobacteria > Cellvibrionales > Cellvibrionaceae > Candidatus Pelagadaptatus > Candidatus Pelagadaptatus aseana. The sequence goes on along the minus strand of NZ_BAABNJ010000001.1, from coordinate 71,459 downwards.
CGGTAAAGAAAACGCGGTTGATGCCCTCGGGCATAAAGTCGCCCAGGCGGTCGGCCAGCTCAAAAGCTTTGGGGTGACCGAACTGAAAGGCGGGAGAGTAATCCAGAGTCTGCATCTGCTGATTCACGGCCTCGGTAATTTCCGGGCGGCAGTGACCGGCACCACAGGTCCACAGACCGGACAGGCCATCAAAAATCTGGCGGCCATCGGCGCTGGTGAAATAGGCGCCTTTGGCGGCGGTAATGATCCGCGGGTCCTTTTTAAAGGCACGGTTGCCACTGAAGGCCATCCAGTGGGCGTCCAGTTGCTTCTGGCTCAGGCCGGCAAGTTTGTCACTCATTGAATCAGTCTCTTTTCATCGATGTTTTTGGTTTGGGTGAGGCTAATGTAGTGCTGTTTTATAGTTGTATAAATAATTAAAAATCCAAGTTTACGTGACGGTTTGTGAAACTAATGGCAGAATGCCCGCCGGATAACTAATTTCAGCCCTTTGGCGATCGTGATCGTGATTGTGATGGTGATTTTTTATGGGACGTAAACAGACAGCCCTGCTGGGACAGTTGAGTGATATTGATCTGCGCCTGTTGCGGGTGTTTCGCGCGGTGGCCGAGGCCGGTGGCTTTTCCGCTGCGGAGCTGAAGCTCAATATCGGTCGCTCCACCATCAGCCGCCACATCAAGGATCTCGAGTTGCGGCTCGGGATTACCCTGTGCCATCGAGGTCGCAGTGGCTTTGCGTTGACCGATGAGGGCCAGCAGATCTATCAGGCTACCCTGCGGTTGCTGGCGTCGATGGATCACTTCCGGGGCGAGGTGGCGGATGTGCACAAGCGCATGACCGGCCATATCACAATTGGTCTGTTTGATAAAACCGCGTCCAACCCCGATTCACGTATCCATAAGGCGATTCAGACGTTTGATGATCTGGCGCCGGAAGTGACCATGGATATCATTGTCGAGCCTCTCAACGAGCTGGAAAGCGGGGTTATGGAGGGACGCATCCAGATTGCGGTGATCCCTTCGCACCGGGAATCCAGCAGTCTGGTGTACCAGCACCTGTTCTACGAGCAGATGTACCTCTATTGCGGCGCCGAACACCCGTTGTTTCAGAAGGATTCACGCACCGTAACGGTGGAGGATGTGCGCGGTACCAAATACGCCGGGCTGGGTTACCACTCACCCAATATGGAGCTCAGCTCGGAACTGGGTTGGGAGCGCGATGCTACGGTGTTTGATCAGGAAGCGATTATTCACTGCTTGCTGTCTGGCCGCTACGTCGGCTATCTGCCGGATCACTACGCCGGCTCCTTTGAGCGCAAGGGTCTGATCCGACCCATCGCCAAGGACAAGTACCACTATCAGTGTGACTTTGTCGCCATGCATCGCATATCGCCGAAGCCATCACGGGTGGTGGAAACCTTCTGGGATTGCCTGCAAGAGGCCCATCAGGAAAACAATTGAATCCGGATAAACAAATGAGTAAGCCGCTGCTGTGATCAGTGACGATTGCGGTTATAACTGCACGAAGTAAGCAGTTGGTTGATGTTTTTGTAGTCCGGCGATTCACAGCGCCAGCTCAGGCCGAAGTCTCGCTCTTGCGGAAGCAGATAAATTTCGCCGCCGGGGATACCGGTCTCACGGGTGTAGCCAATGGCAATGATGCCGTCGTTGCGAATGTCGGTGGCGGCCACTGCGCCCTCGGCGTAATCCAGCGGCTGGCCGAGTCCAATATCCAGATTGGAGTCTGGCAGGTAGCCGTGGGTCTGGTAAAACTGGCTGATGGCCATTTTAAAGTGCGTTGCCATTTGCAGGCCCTGAGCCAGTTTGGCCGATTTTACCGCCCGATCCTGCAACTTGTTCGACTGCTCCAGCATATCCTGACGCAGGCGCATGTGCTCTTCCTCTCGGCGCAGCAAGGCTTCGCGCTGTCGATTCTGTTCTTGTAACTCCTGCATGCGCTGCTCGTGGGCCTGCTGTTCTTTTTCCCTCGCGGCCTGTTCCTGCGCCGCCAGTTGCATGCGCTTCTGTTCCTGCACTTTGCCGTAGAAATCCGCCAGCAACCCCACTGCCAGCAACAGGATGATCAGGCCCAGTAATTTGCCTTTTGACATGCATCACTCCTTGAATGTTTAAAAAATAGGCATTGAACCATCAGGCTGCTGACCTGTTTACGGATTGTTTGAGTTGCTGCGGCCCACGCCGAATTTTTCCAGCTCGGCTTGCGCGTTGTTTTTCTCTTCAGGCGTCAGTGCCCGATAGCCCCGCGGGTAGTCCCAGCCATAACCCCAGCGAAACTCGGTGGGCAGATAGGGCGAGCCGCCAATGCGGACTCCCGCCAGCATCAGGGCCGCCACGGCCGGTTCGCCAACCCCGGCGACACAGGTTTCCAGCTCTGTATCTGCCGTCAGACGTTCCTCATGGGTGCCGCCCTGCCAGTAGGCAATGTCGTGCGCGGTGCAGCACGCCAACCACAACTGGTTTTGTGCCAGAGTGCCATCGGGAAACGCACTGCAGCCATCGGTGGTAAAAGGTTTGATTGATTCCGCGGCCTGGGCTGAGGCCACGGCTATCACCAATGACAGAGCGAAGCTGATGACTTTCATAAACGGTTATTGGCGCCAGCCGGGTTGGGCAAAAGGTCGCTTAGAACCACCCAGAAAATCCCGTGATCAGAAGTGCCACTATGGCCAGCAGTGCCAGAGCAAAGGTAGTGGAGCGCAGCAGCGGCAGGTTGGCGTAATAGCAAATGGCGTAGAGCGCCCGGCTGATCACAAACCCCCAGGCCCCATAGGCGGTGACAGTGGGCGAAGCGCCACTCAGTACACAGAACAGAACCGCCAGAATAAAAATCGCAATACTTTCATTGGTGTTGGCCACCGTGCGCGTGGTTCGAAACAGCAGGTTGCTGTGGTCAGTCGGGACAGATGAGCCGGGCAGGTGCTTGGCGCGCACGCCAACCACATCGGCGACAATCAATTGGCAAAACATCAATGCCGACAGCGCGCCCAAGGCGGCAATGGTAATCGAGTAGGTTTGTGCGAGATCCATGGAGACTTCCCTGTATAAATGGTGGTTAAGCCGGTTACGCTGGCGTTGTGTTGTTGTTTTTATTCAGCAGTAAGAATGACACCAGAATCAGGGTCAGCTCAAGTCCCAGATAAATGTACATAAAAAGATTGGGGTGGCCGTCCACAACCATACCCAGAGTACGACCAGTGGCCATACCCAGCATTAACAGCAACACCGACATCAATCCCAATCGAAGGGTTTGCGGATCTCTTCCCAGCATAAACAGGATGATTCCCACCGCGATGGTCATGCCGCCATAGGTGGCCCGCACATCGGTGATCCCCGAGCTGGAAGTTACGGTGCCATCCACAACCAGGTGCAGGGTCTCCACTGGCAGGGCAATAAAAAATAATCCATACACCACAAAGATGGCGGCGGTGCCCAGTACAATCAATTTGCTCATAGTGCAGAAATCCGTAGTTAGACGTTCGAGTGATTAAAATGATCCGAGAGTATAGCCCGTGATTCGGTCGATCATCCTAAGAGTTGCTTCAGTTGCATGTCGGTGCGGAGTTTCAGATATTGTCGCGATCCAGCAATTCCCAATCATGCCAAGGTATGTCTCGCCCCGGAAACCCGATCGCTTGAAACGGCCATTCATCAGACAGCCAAGTTTTCATTGTTGAAAGTAGCTGCTCTTCTGCTTCGATGTATTCATCTGTAACCCAAAGAAATACCTCAGTATCGTATTTCTGTACCTTTGTGGGATTGATATAAACGCAACCGACGTATTCCTGCCTGTCTGGTGTGAATATCGAGTAGGCGAATGCCTCCCGATTCTCAAACTCGCGCTGGTGTCGAATCAGATCGTTTTTATTTTCAAGTAATGTCATGTCGTCGCGAGGCCACTCGGTTTGTGAAGCGAAAACAGATCTGAGTCTTTCTTTACTCGACATCACCGCTTCATAGTCTATCTCAACTAACTCCGGCCGAAGCACCTCGAGATAAAATTTCCGAGCAGAAAAAGATAAAGGCACGGTGTATGTTTTCGGTACTAGCATCTTACGTATGACTCTAATTAAATAATGGATAACACCGCGCAGCCCCGAAGGGGCGGAGTGCACTTGATCATTTTGTTATGTGTATAACTACAGCGTATCATTTTCATCTTTTACGATAACCGTTAACTCGCCGTCCATGCCCACAGAAACACTGAACGTGATGGGTCTGCAACACACTTGGCAATCTTCGATGTATTGTTGTCCAGCATCTTCGGGATCAATCAATACCTGAATGGATTCTCCACAATAAGGGCAGCCAATATTCTCTTGAGACAATTCTTTCATAGTAACTTGAGACAATTCTTTCATAATAAAAAGCCACTGTACCTTAACCGCAACAAAATGCTTGTTGGGCCTGCGAGGAGGACTGTTTCCTAGAGGTCTGTTGATTTTATTAACGAGAAAAAATAACCCGCCCAGAGACGGGTTTTATGGCGGGTTAATTTTTACAGAGCCGATACTTTTTGGGCGGCTTGATTCACTGCTACTGTTGGTTCGACGGTTTTGATGGCGGCGAAAGCATCCAGCGCGGCGGCCCGGGATTCGGCAAGATCAATCATGGGGTGTGGGTAGTCTTTGCCGAGAGTGATACCGGCCTGAGCCAGTAGGTCATCCGGTGCCTCCCATGGGCGATGCAGGTAGCGGTTGGGCAGTGCGGCCAGCTCGGGTACATACTGGCGAATGTAGTCGCCGCCGGGGTCGAACTTTTCCGATTGGGTTACGGGGTTAAAGATCCGGAAATAGGGTGCGGCATCGGTGCCGCAGCCGGCCACCCATTGCCAGCTGGCGCTGTTGCTGGCGAGATCGGCATCGAGCAGGCAATCCCAGAACCAGGCGGCCCCCGAGCGCCAGTCCTGTCTCAGGTTTTTCACCAAAAACGAGGCGGTGATCATGCGCACCCGATTGTGCATAAAACCGGTCTGCCAGAGTTCGCGCATGCCCGCATCCACCAGCGGGTAGCCGGTCATGCCCCGTTGCCACTGGCGCAATAGGGTTTCATCGTGCTGCCATGGGAAGTAATCAAATTCCGGGCGCAGGTTTTTGCCGGGCAGGTCTGGCCAGTGATACAACAGGTAATAGGAAAACTCGCGCCAGGCCAGTTCCCGAATAAAGTGTTCGCGATTGTCGTTGTCGGTATCGCTGCCGCCAACGTATTGCAGGTCCTGCAGTAATTGTCTGGGGGAGATTTCACCAAAGTGCAAGTGCGGCGACAGGCCCGACACGGATTGCTTGGCCGGGAAGTCGCGACCCTGTTGATAATTGTTGAGGCGCTCGTCAAGAAAGCTGCGCCAGCGCTTGTGTGCCCATTTCTCACCCGGCTGCCAGTGCGGTTTAAAACCCTCAGCCCAGTTTATGCTGGGCAGCAACTCCAGATCGCTGAGGGAACAGCTGTGGCTGTCCTCCAGCAGTGATGGCATAAACCGAGGTGTGGCTTTGGGCGCAGCGTGGCTCTGGACCATAAAACGCCGGTAGTAAGGGGTGAAGACTTTATAGGGGCTGCCATCGGTTTTGGTGATGGCCCAGGGCTCCTGCAGTAGCGAGGCGTTAAAGCTTTCGGCGTGGATGCCCTGTTCCAGCAACTCGGTTTTGATTTCGCGGTCGCGATCAATGCGCCAGGGTTCGTAGCAGCGGTTCCAATAGACATGGGTTACATTGTGTCGCTGGCACAGTTCCCTGAGTATGACGCTGGCATCGCCCCGGAAAAATTGCAGGGTGCCAATCAGGTCACTGTTGAGTGACTGTAAAGAGTGGTGCAACCACCAGCGGCTGGCACCACCCATGGCAACCTCGTCGGCGCTGTCATCATCAAGTACGTAGATCGGCAGCAGCTGATCGTGCTCGGCTGCTGCCAGCAGGGCGGGGTTGTCGCTGATTCGCAAATCCTGGCGAAACCAGCAGATGGCAATTTCCTGACTCATAGCGGTTATTCTGGTTTAACGTTATTAGCCAGTGCTACGCAGAATAAGGCATTTTGGATGACCCCGATGCAGCATGGCGGTACCGCGTATCAGTACCTGTCAAAAGGGTTGAATGGCTCTGGCCCGCTTGAACCGGGAAGTGCCTTGATACGTAAAACCAATGGAGTCATGTCACCTGAATGCAAGATGGTTCGGGCATGGTTGGGTAAGCCTGAAAAACACAAAGGTCGTAACAGTGACAAAGAAACAACGAGCAGTACCATCCGGGCGCTTGAATCGATTCAGTAAACTGGGCTCGCTGGCAACCCGCGTCGCCGGCAGTGTCTTGACCAATGGGGCGGCTCAGTTGATCAAGGGCGAGCGCCCGGCGGTCAAGGATCTGCTGCTGACGCCGAGAAACATCGCCCGCATCGCCGATCAGTTGGCCAGTATGCGCGGTGCGGCCATGAAGGTCGGACAGCTGATGTCCATGGATGCGGGGGATATTTTGCCGCCGGCGCTGACGGAGATTCTCGCCCGATTGCGTAGCGAGGCTGATTCCATGCCACGCGCGCAGTTGCATCAGGCCATGGCGCAGGCACTGGGGCCGGACTGGCGCGACCGCTTTGCCTTTTTTGATGACGAGCCCGTCGCGGCGGCCTCCATCGGGCAGGTGCATGAAGCCATTACCCACGATGGCGATAAGCTGGCCTTGAAAATTCAGTACCCGGGGGTTCGTGAAAGTATCGACAGCGACGTCGATAACGTCGCGACCCTGTTAAGCATGACGGGGCTGATACCCAAGGGTATCGATTTTGCGCCGCTGTTGGACGAGGCCAAAAGGCAGCTTCACGCTGAGGCCGACTATCTGACTGAGGCCAGCATGATGCAGCGCTATCATCAGGTGGTCGCGGGTGATGAACGCTTCAGTATGCCCAAGGGTTTTGCCGAATTTACCTCCGCCAATCTGCTGGCCATGGGCTTTATGAACAGTGAGCCCATTGAGCTTTTGTACGAGGCGGATCAGCAAACCCGCAATGATGCGGCCGCCGCCCTGTTTGAATTGTTCTTCAAAGAGACCTTTGAGCATGGACTGGTGCAAACCGATCCTAATTTTGCCAACTATCGCTATTGCCCGGTCACCCGCAAAATTGTGCTGCTGGACTTTGGTGCCACACGGGAATACCAGAAAGAGTTTGTCGACCTGTATCGTGAATTGCTGTCGGGCGTGTTTCACCATCAGCGCGATCGAGTGTTATCAGCGGCGCTGGATATCGGTTTGATGAGTCGGGAGCTGGATGACTTCTACCAGAACTGCATTGTCGATATGTGCACAGAGGCCTGTGAGCCGGTGTGTTACGACGGCGTCTATGATTTCGGTCGCACCGATCTGATGCGGCGGCTGCACAATAAAGGCATGGCGCTGAGTCAGGACAAGGCGTTCTGGCATGTGCCCAAGGCGGATTCAATTTTTCTGCATCGCAAATTGGGTGGGGTGTTTTTGCTGGCCAGCCATTTGCGGGCCAAAATCAATTTGCGACAAATTGCCGAGGCCTATGTCTACCCAAACTGAATCCTACGATGGCTGTTCATGGACAGTAGTTTTTAATTGAAGACGGATTTGGTTGCAGGTGGATGTTTATTGAAAGTAGCTGTCTTCGATGGTTGTAAACGTGTTGTTTTTTTTCAGTTCAACAATCTGGCCACACAGATGATCCAACGCGGCTGTTTGATTCAACCAGTGTTTTCCCACGATCAAATGAATGGGCATGGTTAATACCCGTTGACCGGGAACGACGTCTTGTTTTGCGCCCAGTCGTTTGGCCAGAGCCTGAGCGTGTCGGCCATTCATGAGGATGGCATCGACCCGCTTGGCCAGAAGGTTTTTAACCATCAGTTCTATGTTGATGAATTCGATTCTCTTGTCTTTTCTGTGGGTGACCAGATCTTTGGGTGAGACCTTAACCACGCCCACTTTGAAGTTGTCCAGATTGTATGTCTTGTGTGGGTCGATATTCGAATCAGGGTGCCATACGGCGTGCACATCAACCATCAATATTGGTTCGGGGCACAGATGCATGGACGGCGGATAATCGGATTTTGCAATGTCTTTATAGCCAAGGAGAATCGTGGCTATGTCGGCCTTTTGTTTGAATAGTTCAGATATTTTTCTGAGGTTGGGGGCTGTTTGAGCATAAACTTCTACGCCGGCCGAGGCCATGATCGCGTAGACTGAATCCGGCAAAACACCATAAATACCAGTCGCGTCGTTAATTATGTAAGGCCACGCCCCTTCTTCGGCAATATATCGGGCCGTGTTTTTGAATGTGTCAGCCAAGCCTTGGGATGTCAGGCTGATCAGTATCAAAAACGTCAGTATTTTTTTCATGGAGATGGAAAGTGTTGCTCGCGCTGTTTCAGAAACTTTAGCATAGCACCTGCCATGCCCTATGGACTGTTGGCAAGGTGGAAGGCCGTTGTTATTTAAAAAACGCCTGAGTTGAATGTTTCCCGGTTAAGCAGGGCTTGCTGAGAATCCTTAAATATCAGGGAAAATTTGTTATGGTTGGCGGGGCAGGTATTGCAATAGCGTGATCAATAAACCCCATGGAATTATAAATAAGAACTTCCCCGATGTTTAAATCCTTCTTTCTGAATAAAAAATGGCTCCACTGGTCTTTGCTCGGCACCATCATCATTTTCGGTGTGACCTGGTACAAGGTGCAGTTGGACGTCAAAATCAATGAGTGGTTCGGTGGCTTCTACGACACCATTCAAAAGGCGCTGACGGAGCCCGGCGTCGTGACCTTTGAGGAATTTCTGGGTTATCTGCTCACCTTTGCCGGTATTGCCGGTACCTACATCGTGGTGGCGGTGATTCTGGAGTTCTACATTCGTCACTATGTGTTCCGCTGGCGTACCGCCATGAACGATTACTATATGCAAAATTGGCCCGGAATTCGGCATATTGAAGGCGCCGCGCAGCGGGTGCAGGAAGACACCATGCGGTTTGCCAAAATCATGGAGGGGCTGGGCGTGGCCTTTATTCGCTCGGTGATGACCCTCATTGCCTTTTTGCCCATCCTGTGGGGGCTCAGTGAACATGTGACGGAGCTGCCCTGGATTGGTGCCGTGGATCAGGCGCTGGTGTTTGTGGCCATCGTATCGGCCACCTTTGGCACGGTGCTGCTGGCCATTGTCGGCATCAAGTTGCCCGGTTTGGAATTCAAGAACCAGATGGTGGAGGCGGCGTACCGCAAAGAACTGGTGCTCGGTGAAGATCAGGCCAATCGTGCCGATCCTCCCACAGTTCGCGAGCTCTATGGCAATGTTCGCAAGAATTACTTCAACCTCTACAAGCATTACCTGTATTTCGATATCGCCAAGTGGTCCTACATTCAGTTCTCGGTGATCATTCCCTACATTGCGATGGCGCCCACCATTGTCGCCGGTGCCATCACCCTGGGTGTGCTGCAACAAGTGATTCGGGCGTTCAGCAAGGTGGAGGATTCCTTCCAGTATCTGGTGCATTCCTGGGCTACGATCGTCGAGCTGATGTCGATCTATAAGCGACTGAATGCCTTTGAAAAGCAGATCGGGGCCGACGACAGTCACGAGCTTGGAACCAGCGCCTGATATCGGTTGCTGTTGCCACTGAGGGAATCGTCGCTGCCGGCTTCCTGCCTCTCGCGAGATACGACCACCATGGATGGTGGAAGTGCAGTTATTGCAGGAGCAAATAACTGCCATTACATCCCTGTAAATAAAAAAGGCGCACGTTGAAGCGTGCGCCTTTGGTTTCTCGGTCGATGGCAAACAGTCGAATGGCAAGCAACCGAGAGTGCTCAGGTAAGGGACTCGGTTACAGAGTCACAGCACCGGATACTTCAATCACATCGCCGGACAGGTAATTGTTTTCCAGAATGTGCTGCACGGTCTGGGCGATGTTGTCCACGTCACCGATGCGCTTGAGGGGAACCATGGCAGCGAGCTTGTCCAGTGCCTCCGGAGGCATGGTGCGCAGCAGGTCGGTCTCGATGGTGCCTGGAGCAATGGCCATGGAGCGGATGTTATAGCGACCCAGCTCTTTCGCCCATACTTTGCTCTGAGCAACGATACCGGCTTTGGCGGCGGAGTAGTTGGATTGGCCGAAGTTGCCGTGATAAGCGATGGAGGCCATATTGATGATAACGCCTTCTTCCACACCACCTTCTACCATGTGGGCAGCGGCTTCACGGGCACACAGGAAGGCGCCTTTCATGTGAACGTCAACCACCAGGCTGTAGTTGTCGCCAGTCATTTTCTTAACGACCTTGCCGTCTTTTACCTTGATCAGAGTGGCGTCACGCAAAATGCCAGCGTTGTTTACCAGACCGTGGATGGCGCCGAAATCGGCAACGATCTGATTAAAGGTGGCTTCAACAGTGGCTTCGTCAGCAACGTTACAGTTGTACGGGCGTGCTTCAGAACCGGCGTCAGCAACCAGCTGAACGGTTTCAGCCATGGCGGCATCGTCCAAATCCAGCAGCGCCAGTTTGACCCCTTGCTTGGCCAGACGTACCGCAATAGAACGACCAATACCTTTACCACCACCGGTGATGGCAACAACCTTACCTTGCAATTCCATCCTGATCTCCTTCGATTTTCTGGGGAATATTTGCGAATTAATACCGGCGCCATTGGGCTTGCCGGTTAGAACGAGGCCATTCTGCATGGAGTTAAACAGGGAGGGAATGTTCTGGTATTACCTTTGAAATTGTCTAAATGTATCAGCTTTTTAAAACGAGCAAATTCGACAAGTCGCTTGTTATTTCCGCACATTCATTCCATTTCGACGCTGGCGCATAGTGTTGCCATCGCTGCGGGATAACCCCGGGCCAAGTTTCTCAAGACAGGAGATTGGAAATGAGTAAAGCAATTGTTGCCGGCGTCGATATGGTCAAATTCGCCAAGCCGGGTCAGTCCGAGCCGTATCGCGTGATGGCGTCCACGGCTATTAAAGGTGCTGTAAAGGAAGCCGGTATCGATCCCAAACTGATTGAGCAGGCCTTCGGTGGTTACGTTTACGGTGACTCCTGTTGTGGCCAGCACGCCCTGTACGATGCTTTTCAGGTGGGCATGCCGTTTGTAAACGTCAACAACAACTGTTCTACCGGTTCTTCTGCACTGTTCCTGGCCCGTCAGGCGGTGCAGTCCGGTGCGGTTGAGTGTGCTTTGGCGTTTGGTTTTGAAGAAATGCAGCCCGGTGCGCTGGGTTCTCACTGGGACGATCGCGAGTCACCGTTTGATGGTTTCCTGAAAGTACTGGATGACAAAGGCTACCCGGATGCGCCTCTGGCATTGCGCTGCTTCGGTGCCGCCGGTCACTACTATATGGAAAAGTACGGTGCCACTTCCGATCTGTTCGCCAAGGTTTCCGTTAAGACCCGTAACCACGCTCTGAACAATCCCTACTCGCTGCTGAACACACCGCTGACCGAGCAGGAAGTACTGGACGCGAAAGTGGTTTACATGGACTACCTGACCCGCTTTATGTGCTGTCCGCCTACCTGTGGTGCCGGTGCTGCGGTAATTGTCAGCGAAGCTTTCGCCAAGAAACACGGCATCAGCAACGGTGTTGAGATCGTGGGTCAGGCCATGACTACCGATACTCCTGATACCTGGGTTGATCCCATTGCCTTGGTCGGTGCCGGTATGACCCAGCGCGCTATTGCTTCAGTAACCGAGCAGGCCGGTATCGGCGTGGAAGAAGTTGACGTGGTTGAACTGCACGATTGCTTTACCACCAACGAAGTTATCACCTACGAAGGTCTGGGCCTGTGTGGCGAAGGTGAAGCCACTAAGTTTGTTGCTGACGGCGACAACACCTACGGCGGTAAGTTTGTGGTTAACCCGTCCGGTGGTCTGATGTCCAAGGGCCACCCGCTGGGTGCCACCGGTCTGGCTCAGTGCTACGAGCTGGTTCATCAGCTGCGCGGTACCGCTGACAAGCGTCAGGTTCAAGGTGCCAAAGTGGCGCTGCAGCACAACCTGGGTCTGGGTGGTGCAGCGGTTGTCACCATGTACAAGGCAGTTTAAGTCTATCGATTAATTCGTCATTGCGATCCACGAAGCAATCTTTTGTATCAGGACTATCCGTCAGGAGATTGCTTCATCATTTCATTCTTCGCAATGACCCGGAATTAGAGAATTTTGATTATGTTAGATCGCAGCAAAATCGGTCACGAGTTTCCCTCGTTTTCCGTGGATATTGAAAAGGGTCGCCTGAAGTTTTTTGCCAAGGCCATTGGTGAAACCAACCCGGTTTACACCGACGAAGAGGCCGCTCGCGCAGCCGGTTTTAAAGCACTGCCTGCGCCGCCGACGTTTATGATGTCGGTGGATCTGGATGCGCCTGAATTCCTGCCCATGCTGAGCCTGTTGGAAATGGATCTGGGCCGCGTGTTGCACGGTGCCCAGGACTTCGAATACATCGGCCAGATCTACGCCGGCGACACCATTACCCAGACCAGCAAGATTCTGGATATGTTCGACAAGAAAGGCGGCGCACTGGAGTTTATCGTGCTGGAAAGCGCCTACACCAATCAAGACGGTGAGTTGGTGGGCAAAGCCCAGCAAACCATCGTTTACCGCAATTGATTCTACGGAGTATTAGTTATGTCAGATACAGCCTTGAGCTCAGACAAGATTGGAGTAGGTACTGAAATTCCGTCTTTGGAATTGCCACCCATCAACCGTACCACCCTGGCGTTGTTTGCCGGTGCGTCCGGTGACCACAATCCGATTCATATCGACATCGACTTCGCCAAGAAAGCCGGTATGCCAGACGTATTTGCCCACGGCATGCTGTCCATGGCGTATCTGGGACGCATGCTGACCAACTGGCAGTCTCAGGCCAAGCTGCGTCGCTTCAGCAACAAATTTGCGGCGATTACCCAGCTGGCGGATGTGATTACCTGCTCCGGCAAGGTGGTTGAAATGATCGAGCAAAACGGTGAAACCATTGCTCGTTGTGAAATTCAGGCGGCTAAAGCTGACGGCACCCAGACTCTGGTGGGTGAAGCTTTGGTGGCGGTTTAATTTTTAGAGAGGTTGTTATGACTCAATTTGCAGACGCCAGTGAACTGGAACTGTTTCGCGATAACGTCAAACGCTACGTTGACGAGCAGATCGTGCCCAATTACGAAGCCTGGGAAAAGGCTGAAATCGTTCCCCGCGAAGTTTGGAATCAGCTGGGTGAGCAGGGCTTTCTGGCGGTAGATATTCCGGAAGAGTACGGCGGTTTTGGTTCCAGCTTTGAGTTTTCCATGGTGGTTGCCGAGGAATTCTGTCGCGCCAATCTCGGTGGGCTGGGTGGCTCAATGATGGTTCACTCCGACATTTGTGCCCATTACATTCTCAACAACGGCAGCGAAGAACAGAAGCAGAAATACTTGCCGAAAATGGTTACCGGTGAGTGCATTGGTGCCATCGCCATGACCGAGCCGGGTGCCGGATCTGACTTGCAGGGTGTGCGCACCACCGCCAAGAAAGACGGCGATGAGTATGTGATCAACGGCAGCAAGACCTTTATCACCAATGGTCAACACTGCGATGTGATCATTCTGGTCACCAAGACCAATCTGGACGTGCCGGGCGCCAAGGGCACCACCCTGTTCTTAGTGGACGCCAATGCTCCGGGCGTAACCCGCGGTCGCAATCTGGAAAAAATCGGTCTGCACGCCAGTGATACTTCCGAGCTGTTCTTTGAAGATGTGCGTGTTCATGAATCCGCCATTCTGGGTAAATTGGATGCCGGTTTTGCGGTGCTGATGGGCGAGTTGCAGCGCGAGCGTCTGGCACTGGCGATTGGTGCGGTTGCGGCCTCTGAAGGTTGTCTGGCGTTCACCAAGGATTACGTCAATGAGCGTCAGGCCTTTGGTGCGCCAATTGCCAAATTGCAAAATACCAAGTTCAAGATGGCGGAGATGGCCACCGAAGTGCGCGTCCATCGCGCCTTTGTGGACGAGTGTCTGCGCAACTTTATGACCGGCGATCTGGATGTGGCGACAGTGAGCATGGCCAAACTGTCCTGTACCGAAATGCAGGGCCGCGTTGCCGATGGCTGTCTGCAGCTACACGGCGGCTATGGCTACATGCAGGAATACGGTGTATCCCGCGCTTTTGTTGATGCCCGTATTCAACGCATCTACGGTGGTACTTCCGAGATTATGAAAGAGCTGATTAGCCGCTCTGTGCTGAGTTGATCTGATCTGGATCAAGAAGCCGTAATCTAGTGAAAAAAGCCGCGTGACTCTTGAGTTACGCGGCTTTTTTTGTGCCTGTGCCAGGCACATACTGAAATTGTAGGCAGGGAGCGCCCCTACCGAGCAGGATGCTTGCACAGCAACACCGGGATGTATTGGTACATGCAAAAAAGCATTAAGCGGCTGTTTTTAATTTTAACGGCCATCATCGTCATCAGTGATCTTATTTTTGTCACGATCAACTATCGTGCGGATCAGGATTCTCTTGAAACCAGTCTGCGCAAACAGGCGGTTAACTTTGAGCGCTCTCTGAATCTGACCCAGTCACTGGTGTATGAAAACATGCTGCAACTGGCCAGTTTTATTGGCAGTGATCGGGAGGTGCAGCAGTTGTTTTTGCAGGGTCGTGATGCGGTGGCGCAAGAGGGCGGTGGCGCCGGCGGAGCGCAGGCGGCAGAGGTGCGGCAACGACTTTATCAGAAGGTGGCGCCGAGCTGGAATAACCTGATGGAGCGCTTTGATGCGCGCCAGCTGCACTTTCATCTGGGGCCGGGATCCCTGAGTTTTCTGCGGGTGCACAAGCCCGGCAAGTTTGGCGATCGTATGGACGATGTTCGCCACATCATTGTCGATACCTATGCCGATCAGCAATCCAAAACCGGTTTTGAAACCGGCCGGGTCTATTCCGGTTTGAGAGGCACGGTACCGATTGTAGCCGAGCGCTCCGGGGAGCAGGAGTTGGTGGGGGTGCTGGAGGTAGGTACCTCATATAAAACGGTTCTGCAAAAGCTCAAACAGCGTGCCGGGGTAGAGAGTGTGGTGCTGCTGAACGAAGACCACGTTCAGGGCATTATGTGGCCAGAGTTTATCGAATCCAAACTGAAACGTCTGTTGCCGGGCTCGCCTTGTTTTGTGGAAGCCGCGTCGTCCCTTTTGGCGGTTGAGGTGCTGCAATCCTGTCAGGGATTGTCAGCTGACGGGCATGGACCGACAGTGACCCGCCGTCTGCATCAGGAGCGCGAGTACGCCATTATCCGGATTCCTCTGTCTGACTATTACAGTGAACACCGGGCTGAGGGGCGAGGAGGCTCTTTGGGTGCCGTTGAAGACTCTCTTGATGCCGTTGAAGACTCTGTCGGCGCCGTGGTGATTGTGACCGACATTACCCAGCAGGTGGAACTGACCCGGGAGCATTTGCGGGCCAATATTCAGATTGCGCTGGTCGGTTTTGTGATCATTGAGTTGCTGTTGTTCTTTGGCTTGCGGCTGGCGGTTACCCGATTGCAGGCCATGGTGGAAAAACGCACCGCACAGTTGCAGCAATTGAAGGATTATTACGAGGATCAGTCTCAGCACGACGGCCTGACCGGGCTTTATAACCATCGAACCCTGATTGAGTTGATGAATCGGGAGGTCGGTCGCAGTCAGCGCTATGGTGAACCGCTGTCACTGCTGATGCTCGATCTGGATCACTTCAAACACATCAATGATCACTACGGTCACGGTGTCGGCGATCAGGTACTGGAAGCGGTTGCGGCAGAGATCGAACGTCTGGCCCGGCAGACGGATATTGCCGCCCGTTATGGCGGTGAAGAGTTCTGTCTGTTGTTACCCAATACACCGCTGATCGGTGCCCTGGAGTTGGCGCAGAGACTGTTGGCTGCCATTCGGGAAGTGGAGATTTGTATCGATGGCAAAGTCATCGGCATTACCTCCAGTGCCGGCGTGGCTCAGTGGAGCCCGGTGCAGTCGGCGTCTGACTTTATCAACGCGGCCGATACGGCGCTGTATCGCGCCAAGCATTCCGGGCGCGATCGTGCCTGTGTCGCCAGCTATGACAGCGAGTCGGAAACAGAACCGGTCTAGCCCTGGGGGTCACAAAGATTGCTGTAAAGAATCGTTGCTCAGGGTAAATCCTTCCTGCGGCCGGAAGGATTTTTGATTACAATTGTCCCACCAGCATTGAATCAAATCGGTACCGCCCTTATGGCAAACGAACCTGTGGACAATACGGAAATTATCACCACCGCCAGTCATTTTCTGAGGGTGCTGTGTGAGCCATTGCAAAAGGCCGGATACGATGTCGCCGAGGTTTTTGCCGAGCTGGGTATCCCGGTCGCGGTATTGGATGACCCCCGTGGCCTGGTGCGCTCTGAACAATACCTGAGCCTGATTCGCAAGAATTGGGCGTTGCTCAACGACGAGTTTATGGGCTTGTCGGGTACACCGTGCAAACAGGGCCATTACAGTCTGATGGTGCGCTACATTCACCATCAGGATACCTTGCGGGCGGTGCTCAAAGAGATTGTGCGCTATTACAATATTACCCGCGATGATATCTCGGTGTCGGTGGAAATCCTCGAAGATGAAGTGGAGATGCGCTTTGGCTTGAGCGATGACAGTTTCGACACCCACCACTTTCTGGTCGAGTTTATGCTGGTGGTGTTTCATCGCACGCTGTGCTGGCTGACGGATACCAAAATGCTGGTAAACAATCTCTACTGGGATTATCCCGAGCCGGAGCATTCGTTTTTTTATAAAGGCCTGTTTGATGCAGACCACCATTTTCAGGCCGGTCGCAATGGTTTCAGCTTTTCCAAAAAATATTTGTCACTGCCCGTGGCCGTCAGTTACGAAGAACTGAAAGAGTTCCTGAAGCATGCGCCGGCGGATTTGCTGGTGACCCCGGGTACGGATAACACCTTTACCACCCGAATCAAAGGCATGGTGCTGACGCAACAGCGCGCGGGTCTGGGCTTGCCGGATTTTATTTCGGTGGCCCGGGAATTGTGTGTCAGCCCGCAAACCCTGCGGCGCAAGTTGCAGGCTGAAAATACCAGCTACCAGAACATCAAAGACGGTTTGCGCCGCGACATTGCCATCGACAAGCTGGTTAATGAAAATCTGTCGGTGGCCGAGATCGGTCAATTGCTGGGTTTTGTTGAGCCGGCTTCTTTTACCCGGGCCTTCAAACAGTGGACTGGTATCAGTCCGGCCGAATATCGGGAACAGAATTACCGCGGCTAGTTTGTTGCCGGGTAACTATTCGGTGGCCCTGTCATTGAATGTTCATTAAAGGGTAACCAAACGGCAATCGTGGTGCCCGAAAGTTTCTACCATGACGTTATTAGGATACATGGTATGGGACTGATACTGGAAAAAATGAATGATCTCGATTCCCGGGCTTTTGTTTGGGTGAACACCCGGCTCGGTAATCACTTTGAACGGCTGGTGAAGGGCGTTTCCCGCACCGGTGACGGTTATCTCTACGTCGGCATTGGCCTGCTGTTGTTGTGGCTTGAGCCGCAGAGGGGTACCCCTTTTTTTATGGCGACCCTGTGCGCCTATGGTATTGAGCTGACGGCCTATCTGGTGCTGAAAAACGGCATCAAACGCGAGCGACCTCAAGAACAGCTTGCGGATTTTTCGGCCCTGATAAAACCTTCCGATAAATTCAGTTTTCCTTCCGGTCACACGGCGGCGGCGTTTGTGTTTGCCTTTATGGTGTTTCAGTTTTACCCGGCCTACAGCGTCATCGCCTTTGTCTGGGCGGCACTGATTGGCCTGTCCCGGGTGCTGCTGGGAGTCCACTACCCCGGCGACATTCTGGCCGGCATGGTGTTGGGTGTATTCAGTGCCTCACAGGGGTTGGCTTTCTACACCAGTCTTTGATCTCAGTTATTCCATGTGCGGCCGGTTTGAATCGGGCGCAGTGCTATTTGTCTGTCACAGTATTTGAGTGTTTATGAAAATTTTATACGGCGTTCAGGGAACCGGTAATGGCCACATCACCCGGGCCAGAACCATGGCCAAGGCCTTCGAAAAATTCGCTGTGGAAGTTGACTGGGTCTTTACCGGTCGGCCGCAATCCGATTACTTTGATATGGAGTGTTTCGGCAATTACCGCACGTTGCAGGGGCTGACCTATGTGTCCGAGAAGGGCAGTATCAAACCCTGGAAAACCGCCCGACAACTGAACCTCAGGCAGTTCTTCAAGGATGTCGCGGGGCTCGATTTAAGTGCCTACGATCTGGTGATCAGTGACTTTGAACCGGTCACTGCCTGGGCCGCCAGACGCCAGGGCAAGCGATCACTGGGGCTGTCGCATCAGTGTGCGTTTCACTACGACATTCCCAAGCGTGGCAATAATTTTTTCACCGATCTGATCATGAAGTGGTTTGCGCCGGTGGATCTGCCGGTTGGTGTTCACTGGGGGCACTTCAACGGCCGGATACTGCCGCCGATGATTGAGCAGGATCATGGGGATGGCGAGGCGGTCGTGGATAACCATTATCTGGTTTACTTTCCGTTTCAGACACTGGATTTTCTGATCAGTCTGGTTGAGCCCTTCAGTGATCATCATTTCTTTATTTATCACTCAGTAGACGAACCCATCGATATTGGGCACATCCATGTGCGGCCATTTTCCCGCGCGGGTTTTCAGAATGATTTGCAGCGGGTGGCCGGCGTTATCTGCGGAGGTGGTTTCGAACTGCCCAGCGAAAGCATCAGCCTTGGTAAAAAATTGCTGGTCCAGCCGGTGCACGGTCAACTGGAGCAGCTCTCCAATGGTTTGGCTCTGCAGCAGCTGGGATTGGCGACGGTCTGTGACACCTTCGATCACGCCGTCCTGCGCGATTGGCTGGCCAATGGTCAGGCTTCCCGCGTCGTCTATCCGGACGTTTCCGCCGCCTTGGTGGAGTGGCTGCAGCAGGGGAATTTCAACAGCGACAATGGCAACAACATGGATGAGTTGGTTTGGCGCCTTTGGCGAGAATCCGGAGCGGTTCCCGGCTGGGCTGAAGATCAGGCGGACCTGAATCGGGTGCTGGCCTGACCAGCGCCGTTGTCTGGCCTGTCATAAATAGTTCACAACAGTGAAACATAATGCGGCGATATAACTTCAGGTTGCTTTGGGAGGTTTAGCTGTGCAGTTGAAGGTCAGACATAAATTATTGCTGTTGGTTGGGTTGCCGCTGCTGATGGGACTGGTGATTGTGATTTGGGTTAGCCACTCAATCAATCAACTGACCACCAAAACCACGCAAATTGCGGAAGACCGATTGATCCCCATTACGGAATTAACCGAGTTATCGGATATTTATTCCCGACAGGTGGTGGATCTCGCCCACAAAACCCGTGCCCAAATGCTGTTCTGGGGTGAAGCCAAAACCCAGATTGATGAGGCCAGAGCAACCCTGGATATTCGCTGGCAGGCTTTTCTCGATCGTGACTTGAGTGACACGGAGCAAGCCCTGATTGCAGAACATCAGGCGGCGTTTGATTCTGCCAGCGCCACCATTGATAAGTTGCAGGGGTTTATTGAAGAGAAATCCAGTTACAGCATGGGCTCGTTTGTGGATCTGCAGTTGTATCCCGGCGTTGAGCCTATGATTGGCTTGCTGCAACAGCTGAAAAGTCTGCACAAGCAACTGGCACTGGAGGCGCAACTGGAAGCCAAGAATCTGCGCCGGCAAAGTTTTATTGCGCTCGGTGCCATTGCCCTGTTGTCGGCGATCATTTCCATTGGTCTCGGTTGGTGGTTGGTCACCGGTATTAATCGCCGGGTCGATCGCATGCTCGCTGTGATTACGGATGTGGAAAAAAACCAGAACCTGACCTTGCGTATGGATATGCCTCAGGGGGACGAGTTCGGTGATATGGGGCGCCGTTTTGATCGCATGATGGTGACCCTCTCAGAATTGATCGGCGAGTTGCAGGGGCGCGGTGATTCTCTGGAGCGTGAAGCCATGGTGCTGGCGCAGGTCAATCAGGAAAATGAAACCCAGTCGTCAGAGCAGAAGCGGGAACTGGAGCGCTTTATGGACAGCATGGGTGCGGCCAACGATTCGGCCCAACAGGTGATTACCGGAGTGGCTGACACCAACCGCATTACGCTGGATGCCAAGGATACTGCCGCCCATGGTAACAGCACGGTACAGAAAACCATTGAGGCGATCTTACAGGTAGAGCACATCGTCAAGAGTACTGCCGACAGTATGGCGGAATTGCGAGCCAGCAGTGAAGCCATTGGTACGGTGGTGGATGTGATCAAGTCCATCGCCGAGCAGACCAATCTGCTGGCCCTCAATGCCGCCATTGAGGCTGCACGCGCCGGTGAGCAGGGGCGCGGTTTTGCCGTGGTGGCCGATGAGGTTCGTCAGCTGGCCAGTCGCACCGCCAGTTCGACTCAGGAAATTCAGGAAATCATCGAGAAGATTCAGGCCGGCACTCAGTCCTCCTCGGATTTGATGAAGCAGGCCGAGGATGCCACCCTCAATTCCGTGTCGCAGGCGGAACAGGCGGGCGCAGCCCTGCAGCAGATTACGGAAATATTCAATACCATTGTCGGTTCCAGCGGCGATATTCAGGCGGCTACCGAAGTCCAGATCGAAGCATTCAGCACCATGCAGCGCAACGTTGAGCGGGTTGATGGTTTGATTGATATGGGCTTTGATCTGTCGGTGAAAGGGGCCCGTGCCGGCAACGATATCGCCGAACAATCCCAGGGCATGAGTCGTCAGTTGTCGGTGTTTTGCGTCTGACGATTTATTCTGATTCGGTTATATTGGGCGCATCCTGACATTAAATAGACAGAGATCTTTCTGCCAACATGCGCTCATATCTCCTACTGGTTATCGCCTTTGTGGCGGGGGCCGGTGTGTTTCATTTGTTCCCGCAACAGCCCAGGCTGGCGGCGGGGCTGGCCATTCTGACGTTTATTGCCACGCTCTGGCTGACCGAGGCGATTCATATCACTGCAACGGCGCTGTTGGTGCCGGTGGCCGCTGCCGTTATGGGGTTGATGTCGGTCAAGGAAGCTTTTTCCAGCTTTGCCAGTCCCATCATTTTTTTGTTTCTGGGTGGTTTTGCACTGGCCGCCGCCATGCGCCAGCACAGTCTGGATCAGTGGCTGGCGCTGCTGGTAATTCGCTGGTCCCGGGGTAATTTGCGCATCGCGGTGCTGTTGCTGTTTCTGGTTACCGCCTGGACCAGCATGTGGATCAGCAATACCGCCACCACGGTGATGATGCTGCCGATCGCGCTCGGCTTGCTGGAAAAGCTGGATTGGGATGAGCACCCGGGGACCTTTGTGTTTGTGTTGCTGGGGGTGGCTTACAGCGCCAACATAGGTGGCATCGGCACATTGGTGGGCAGTCCGCCGAATGCCATTGCGGCCTCGATACTGGGGTTGGATTTTGCCTCATGGATGCAGATCGGAATTCCCATGGTGATGGTATTGCTGCCGGCCATACTGATGCTGCTGTGGCTGATGTTACGCCCCCGTTGGCCGGTATCGGAGGAATTGCTCACCGAAGAGCTGCCCCACATTACTGTCTGGACGCCTCAGGCTAAAGGTGTGTTGCTGGTGTTTGCCTGCGTGGTGACCTGCTGGTTACTGAGCAAGCCACTGAGTCAGCTGTTGGGCATCGATAAAGGCTTTGATGCCCTGGTGGCAGTATTGGGGGCGGTGGTGTTGCTGGCCTGCAAGCTGCTGGACTGGAAGCAGTTTGAGCAGGACACCGAGTGGGGTGTACTGTTGCTGTTTGGCGGAGGTATTGCCCTGAGCGGGGTGCTTTCGCTCACCGGCAGCAGCGAGTATCTGGCGCAGCAGCTGGTCGCCATCTTTGCCGGTATGCCCGCTGTCCTGTTTCTGGCTCTGGCGGTGGGTTTGATGATTCTGCTCACTGAGATATCCAGTAATACCGCCAGTGCTGCGTTGTTTATCCCGATTTTCTATTCCCTGCCGGAGGCGCAGATCGGCCTGTCGCCGCTGCTGCTGTCACTGTCGATTGCCGTGGCTGCTTCCTGCGCCTTTATGCTGCCGGTGGCGACCCCACCCAACGCCATTATGTTTGGTACCGGGTTGATTCAACAGCGCCAGATGATGCGGGTGGGACTGGTGTTGAATCTGGTTTGTATTGGCCTGATCACCACGTTTATGCCGCTACTTGCGGTTGATTTGTGACTGCATTAGAGTGTTCGGTCACTTTGGGGCGGGCAGATGTTATTTCCCTGCTTCAAGTCTAAGATAAAAATAAGAGCCAATGGCATTGGCCTGATTGATAGGCTCTATTGCTCTGGTTTATTGCTTTAGTTGATTGTTGGGTAGGATTGGAGAGGTAGCATGAGATCCTGCAGGGGTTCTGACCTGAAAAAAATAATAAAAAATGGGTTAATGGTTTGCTTGATGGTGTTGGGCACGATCGCTCACGCAGCGGCACCAGACAATAAGAAAATCACCAGTCTGAGTTACCTGATGTACCACACGCCGCCCATGGGCTGGGTTGATGATCAGGGCAAGGCTCAAGGTATTTTCCACGAGATGGCCCAGCGGTTAGTGGCAGAAGTTGATCCGACAATTCAACTGCATTACGGCGATGCCACCGACAAGCGTTTACTGCACAAGCTGTTGGCCGGTGAGGTTGATTTTATCTATGGCGTCTACGACCCGAGGCTGTTCGATCACGCGGTGATGTTGTCCCATGTCGGTGCGATGCCGCTGGAACTCTGGAGCCTGCCCGAGCAGCCCATGACCACCAATCTCGATCTGCCCGATGCCCAGATTGCTCTGATCAGTATCTTTGCGCGGCAACCGATATTGCACAAAAGTGACTTGTTGATTCAATCCTCTTCCAACCCGCTGGTGAAAATGCTGCTGGCCAAGCGCGTGGCAGGTGTTGTTGGGTTGCGACCTGTTCTGCAATACGGCGCCTATAATGAGAGGAAGCGACCGGAGGATTTTGTGCGCATGCGTCTGACTGAAGTCAATGCCTATCTCTGGGTCAGCAAAAATTCAAAAATTAATCAGAACCTTGAGCTCTGGCAGGAAGCGGCCCTGCGTGGAAATTCGCCGGAAGTGTTTGATCTTTTGGCCTCCCAGATGCAGGACAAATACTCACCGGAAAAAAGCGCCAAGGGCCGAAGGCCGCCTCGTTGATTCTGAGGAGTCTGCATGAAAGTGACCTATTATGTGGCCGCCAGTCTGGATGGTTTTATCGCCAAGGCTGATGGCGATGTGTCATGGTTGGATCAACTTGGCATTTCCATGGACGAGAGCGGTTACGAAGAGTTTTACGCAACGGTGGATGGCTTGATCATGGGGCGTAAAACCTATGAGATGATCGTCAGTTTCGGCGAGTGGCCCTACGGCGAAAAGCCGGTTTGGGTGTGCTCTTCAACGCCTCAAAGTCCGATGTCGGGCTGCAATCTGCAGCCTGAAACCGATCCGCAAACGGTGTGTGATAGTGCCCGGCAAATGGGGATTGAACATCTCTGGTGTGTGGGAGGCGGTGGTTTGGCCGCTGCCTTGCTGCAAGCCGATTGCCTGACCAATGTGTCTGTATCGCTGATGCCGTTGCTGTTGGGTGAGGGCATCCCCCTGTTTGCGGAGTTGTCGGCAGATCATCGACTGACCTTGGTCAATCACAGGCTGCATGGCTCCGGCATGGTGCAGTTGGAATACCGGCTTTCATAGAAATATTCAATGTCTATCAGGTGCCATTATTACGTCGATTACTGCAGTTAAAATCGCAAGAAATACCCCTTTGAATTTCTGTCAAAAGGCGATATTCACCCACGATAAATTCTTATATGATCCGCCCTAGATAGACTCCACCCACCTTTGTTGAGATGACAATTATGATCGACAGCAAATTGATTGTTGGCAGTGAAGAATGGTGCACATTTCCCAGTTTGAATATTCCTGCAATTAAAGCGCGAGTGGACTCTGGTGCTAAGACTTCGTCCATGCATGCTTTCAATATTCAATCGTTCAAAAGAAATGGTGAATCTTGGGTTAGTTTCGAAATTCACCCCATCCAGAATGATCGAAAAACCACGGTCAGATGCGAAAGCCCTGTGGTTGATCGGCGATACGTTAAAAGCTCCAGTGGCACAAGAGAAAAGCGATTTGTAATCAGTGCCCCTTTGCAGATGGGGGGTGATGTATGGGAGGTTGAATTAACTCTTTCCAATCGCGACAGCATGGGTTATCGAATGTTGCTCGGCAGAGAGGCCATGAGCGGTCGAATGCTGGTTGATCCTTCTGCCAGTTTTTGTCTGGGAGATATGGCAGCCACTGAAGTGTCACAACTGTATGGCATTACAGAACAAGCAGCGGGTGGTTTGAAGATCGGTGTTCTTGCCAGCAATCCAGAGCTCTACAGTAATCGACGCATCATGGAGGCCGGTGAGGAGAGAGGGCATGAAATGCTCTTTCTCAATATCAAGCAATGCTACATGCGCCTGGATGCTGATAATCCAGAGGTTCATTACCGCGGTGGGCGCATACTCAACGATTTGGATGCGGTCATCCCCCGTATTCGCCCCAGCTTAACCTTTTATGGTTGTGCTTTAACACGGCATTTTGAAAGTCTGGGTGTCCACACCCTGAACGGCTCAGATGCCATCACGTCATCCAGAGACAAGCTGTTCTCGCTTCAGCTTTTGCAAAAAAGTGGCCTGGATATCCCCACAACAGGTTTTGCCAATTCACCCATTGATACTAATGACTTGATTGAGATGGTTGGTGGGGCGCCCCTTATCGTAAAGCTGTTGGAGGGGACTCAGGGTAAAGGCGTTGTTCTCGCGGAAACCAAGAAGGCAGCTGAGAGCGTTATTAATGCCATTAAATCATTAAGAGCCAACCTGCTTGTGCAAGAGTTTATTAAAGAGGCTGAGGGAAAAGACCTGAGGTGCTTTGTGATTGATGGGAAAGTTGTAGCCTCAATTGAAAGGACTGCCGCGGCTGGAGAATTCAGGGCCAATATTCATCAGGGCGGCACTGCTGCAATTGTGAAGATCACTCCAGAGGAAAGAAAGCTTGCCCTCAAGGCTTCCAAAACCTTGGGGCTGAAAGTTGCTGGTGTAGACATTATCCGGTCAAGCAAGGGGCCACTACTTCTAGAAGTGAACTCATCACCAGGGCTGGAAGGCATAGAAACCGCCACAGGAATTGATGTGGCCGGTTCAATGATTGCTTCTATTGAGAAAACGCTGAAATGGAAGAAGCCTGTTCATTGATGATTTAGGAAGCCCTCTTGGCGGGAGGGTTTATGATGTCCATTAATTAATTATTGCCGGCGACTTGGCCCTCTTGATTACTGATGCGTAGAATAAGTTTGGCTCGAAGGGAAATGACCGTATTGCGAATGCTGGTCGTTAAAATCAGTTTTACCCGTTGGCGTATTTCTCGTTCTTTCTTAAACTGATAGTTGATAATAAACCATTCATTATATTCGGCTTGTAAAGATAGAGTTGATGAAGATTAAGGGCGAAGTGCTGGATAGGTAAGGCAGTTTTCCAGTTAGCATGAAAGGCACGATGCATAATTTAATAAGGATATAAATTATAGTGAAATTGAAGAAGTCTTTGTCTTGTATTCTTTTATTAATTTTCAGTCATGCGTTGCATGCCAGTTCATTGTCCAAACAAACCTTGACTCTCAGTTGTACATTCGCCTCGGGTAGTGTTGCGTCAGACTTTTTACTTGATCTATACAATGAAGCTTGGGGTCCTCTTGGTTATCGAGTTGAATTTGAGCAGATGAAGCCAGCTGAAGCCATTATTGCGATGCGGGAAGGGCGAGTTGATGGCAGTTGTGGTCGGGACAAACAATTCTCATTACTTCATAAGTTACCCAATGTAGCTTCGTTGCAACAATCATCAGCGACCACGTTGATGCATGCCATGGCGTTTCGAGGTGTCGATATTTCGCCTGACCGAGCCCGACTTACCGTTGGGTATATTCCCGTATTCAAAAGTGCAACTGTAGAATTAAAAAAAATGGGATATGGTCAGATTGTACCCTTCGATTCTTTTGGTGCGCTGATGGAAGCATTGGCTTCAGGTGTAGTGGACCTGGCGGTATTGCCAGATGCGATATTGATGTCAAATAATGAAAAGCTTGCTAAAAATTTTGTGAGCCATGCCATTGTTTATTCTCAGTCTGGTTATGTGCAACTGACAGAAAAATGGTGGCCAAACCTGAATTCATTCAGCCGATCATTGAAATCCACGCTTAACAAGAGAGATGTCGCTCAGCCACATGTCCAAATAGGTCGGGTGAATAATCAGAGCGAAATGATTTTTGGATGTGCCACAAAATTTAATGGGCATATTTATAATGGATTTAAAACCGCTGCTGAAAAGATATTCGAGAAAATTGGATATGGTTTCAGGATGGTTCATATGACAAGGCTCAGAGAACAGACTGAGCTTGAAAAAGGGAATATCGATGGCACTTGCGCGCGAACTGAATACTATCTTCGTCAAGTCAGCCGTAATGCTCTGATGATAGATGTCCCCACTGTCATCGATCATCTTGAGGTGTACAGCAATACTCCCGGTCGACAATTGAGAACATTCGAAGATTTTTCACCGAGTGACCGTATTGGTATTGTCAACGGTACCAATATTTTGAAGAAAGAATTGGAACCGATAAGTGATCAAGTTATTACGGTATCTGACGTGAGAACCGGCTTAACGATGCTAAGTTCCGGAAAGTTAGACCTGTTTGTTGATTTTCAACGCTTGGTCAATGAGCACATCCAAAGGGTACCGTTGAATTCATCGATTTACGGTGCGGGAAGAGTTGCTTCCTATTTCTATTATCCGGCGATTCATCAAAAGCATGAAAAACTCCTTCCTGAAATTAACTCGCAGTTTATGGGGTTAATCCAGGCTAATGGCCAGACAACTGTAGTCATGCATTAGGTGTGTGCTATTTGAAGAATGTTGATGAACCTTATTGTTGCTGACAGGTTGAATAAGTTTGGCACGAAATCCCATGCCGGTTCAGGCGCTTTTTTTTATAATTTAGTGCTCTGATAGTACGGCTGAACCTGTGGGGGCGTTTGAATGGCTGAATCCAAAGCATTGCATTGTCTGTCTGTTGCGGACATGAGTGAAACCCGTTGTGGCGAGTTTGTGGACTTCGTGGCAAAGCGCACGGGACTGGATTTTGGCGAGCTGGGCGGGCCGGCCTATCAGAAGCTGCATCAATGGTCTGTGGATGAGCTTGAGACTTTCCACGATCTCGCCTGGGATTTTATGGGGATGCAGGGCGACAAGGGCAGCCGGGTGCTGGCGCAGCCGGACAATATGCTGGAAAGCCGTTTCTTCCCCGAGGGAAGCATCAGTTACACGGAAAATATGCTCAATCGCGCCAAAACCCACCCGCAGGACCCGGCGATTATTTCCCGGGTGGTTGGTCGTGACAGTGATCGGGTGCTGAGTTGGCAGGCACTGTGCGATGACGTCAGTCGCTGGGTGCAGGTGTTGCAAAAGCTGGGTGTGGCAGAGGGCGATCGGGTCTCCACCTATTTGACCCATATTCCTGAGGCCTACGTGATTTTGCTGGCCTGTGCCGAGCTGGGGGCGATTTTTTCATCCGTGGGTACCGAGATGGGAGCTCAGGCTACTGCCAATCGCTTCCGTCAGATTGAGCCCAAGGTACTGATTGCGGTGGATGGCTACACCCATATGGCTCGTCCGGGGCAGCCGGGCAAGCGCGAGGAGCGGCTGCCGATCGTCGCTGAGCTGCAGCAGCAAATTCCCAATCTGGAAGCGACGGTGATTATTCCCAATCTGGAGGAGAATCCGGATTTGCATGAGCTGTCGGGCAAGCATTATCTGGCGCCTGAATTGTTGCAACAGTGCCAGCCGGCACCTCTGGCCTTTACCCGTCGGGAATTTAATTACCCGTTGATGATTTTGTTTTCCTCCGGTTCCACCGGCGAGCCAAAGTGTTTTGTCCACGGTGTCGGTGGCACCCTGTTAAAACATGGTATTGAGCATCAGTTACAGTGTGATACCCGTCCGGGGGACCGTTTCTTTTTTCACTCCACCACCAGCTGGATGATGTTCAACTGGTTGGCCGGAGGGCTGGCGCAGGGTGTCACTCTGTTGATTTACGACGGCAACCCGGTGTACCCGGCGATGGATGCCCAGTTGCAGTTTGCCGCCGAGTACGGCTGTACCCACTTTGGTATTGCCGCGGCCATTATTCAGGATGTCTGGATGAAAAATTCGGTGGATACTCTGTCTCTGGATTTGTCCGCCATGCGGCAGATGATGTACACCGGTTCGGTTCTGTCGGAAGAAGGTTTTAACTACGTTGACCGTGCCATCAAGCCGGGTATGAGCATTAACGGGATTTGTGGTGGCACCGATTTTGTCGGTTGCTATGCGGCCGGTAATCCGCTGGCTGCCACCTACGCGGGTCAGTTAAAAGGGCCGGTGCTGGGTATGGCGGTCGAGGTCTGGGATGATCAGGGTAACGCCTTGGCTGAAGATCAGGTGGGGGAGCTGGTGGTTTCCAGACCCTTTGCTTCAAGACCGCTGTATTTCTGGAAGGACGAGGGCGGTAAGCGCTACCAGTCGGAATACTTCGAGCATTTTGCCGGTTTGGGTTGCACCGTGTGGCGTCACGGCGATGCGGTCAAGTGGATGAACGATGGTCAGCTGGTGATTGAAGGGCGCAGTGATACGACGCTGAATCAGGGCGGTGTTCGTCTCGGAACCCAACAAATTTACGATGCCATGGCGCATCCGCAGTTGCAGTCACTGGTGGTGGATTCCCTGGCGGCCAGCTTTCAGGACAGTATTGGCAGTGAGCACACCATTTTGTTTTTGCAGATGGCCGAGGGCACAGAACTGGATGACGCTCTGGGCAAACAGATCAAAGCCATTATTTCCGATTCGGTTGGCCGCCTGTGTACACCGCACAAATTGATTGCTGTCCCCTATCTGTTGAAAACCCCCAATGGCAAGAAGGCGGAAAAGCCCACCGCGCAATTGCTGAAAGGCAAGGTGCTGGATTCGCCGGAAACTTACGGTATGGATGGTGGTCAGTATAAGGCCGACCTCTACATTGAATGGGCAGAAAAGCTCAAAGCCGAGTTTGGCTGATCAGGGCTGGCTTCGGGGCTGGTCGGACGGTTACTTGTTACAGGAGTCAGGCCCATGAAGCTAAACCGCTTTACTGAAGATCAAACACAGCCAGTCATCCAGCTTTATACCGATGTTTTTGCCGCCTCCGAAGGTGAGACGGAGGGCAAGGTTATCGGTGAGTTGGTTGCCAACCTGATCACCACAACATCAGTGGATGATCTGCTCGGCTTTGTTGCCCGTGTTGATGATCGTATTGCCGGGTGCATTTTCTTCAGCCGCTTTACCGTGCCAGATGGCTCGCTGGCTTTTTTGCTGTCACCGGTGGCGGTTGCCACCCAGCTTCAGGGTACCGGCATTGGCCAGCGGCTGATTCGCTATGGCCTGAATCAGCTCAAGATTGCCGGAGCCGAACTGGTGTTTACCTATGGTGATCCCAATTACTATTCCCGTGTCGGTTTCCAGCAAATTGATGAATCCTGCATCCGCCCTCCTTATCCTTTGAGTCAGCCGATTGGCTGGATGGCCCAATTGCTAGAGGGCGGTGATGTGCCTTCCATGTCGGGTCAGACCCAGTGCGTTTCGGCTTTTTCTGATCCGGCTTATTGGTAGTCGATATGGTTTTCAGAGTTGTTGTTTTGAGAATTGTTATTTTTACGTTACTTGGTTCGATGCTGCTGTCTTGCAGTGGTGATCTTCGGCTTGCCGCAGCGGGGGCAGCCAGTGATGATGCAGCGCCTGGCTATGTGGTCAGTGGTAACAGGGTTGAGTTGGGCTCTCTGGAAGGAGGCGAGCTGTCTCTGAAAAAAATGGTCAGCGGTGATCTCAATAATGACGGTGTGCCGGATCGGGCCGTGGTGTTGGTAAACAATTCGAGTGGTTCCGGTGTGCTCTACTATTTGAACGTGTTTCTCGGCACGGATTCAGATGGCTGGCAGTTTGTGGCTGAGGAATTTCTGGGCGATCGGATTGTGCTGCAAGAGATGTCCATTTATGGCGAGGGTTCTGTGTCGGCCATTACCGGTGTGCCAATTCACTCAGATGATTATGGCCAGCTGATGCTGGCTTACTATACTTATAAGGTGGATCAGGCTTTCAGCGAAAAGCCGGCATTGTTTTTGACCAGACACTGGAAGTTTGAAGCGGGTGACTTGCAGAGGCTGGAAAACTATTAACGGGGGATAATCATGTTAGAGCTTCCAACGGTAACGGCGTTCTTTGGCTGGTGTCTGGTGTTTAATACGGCTTTTCTGGTGTTCTCCAGTTTGTTTTTGTACTGGTTTCGCGACTGGGCCATAGAGATTCACAGCAAGCTTTGCGGCGTCGAAAAAGACCAGTTGAATGTGTTGTACTTCAACTATCTGGGGCACTTTAAAATTGTCACCATTACCTTGTCGCTGGTGCCCTATCTGGCCCTGAAAATGATTGCCTGATGTAACGTTTGGGGCTTTCGTAAAGGCGGTGTTTTTCGTAACGGCGATGTCTTTCATAACGGCTAGGCTTTACAGTGCGGCAATAAAAGCGCTCAGGAAGTGCGCGGCTTCCGCGCCGGTAACCACCCGATGATCAAAGCTTAATGACAGTGGCAGGGTTTTTCTCGCCTCAATATTTTTTTCTCCATCTCTGTTGGCGATGACTTTCGCCTCCTGCCGAATCCCGCCTGCACCGATGATGGCGACCGCCGGTGGAATGATCATGGGTGTCGCGTAACGCCCACACAAGAGCCGTTGGTCGCTGTTGGTGAGTGTGCCAAAGTTCGATAAAGCAATGGTGGCACCCTGTAATTCCCGGACCGGAATGCTGCGCTGGTGGACGTCTTGTCTAAGTGCATTGAGCCCCTGGCGCAAACTGCTGTCGTCGCGATTGGCTATGTCTCTCAATACCGGGGCAAACAAGCCCTGATCGGTGTTTACGGCCAGGGCCAGATCAATCTGTGGTTGCGGCGCCAGTGTCAGTTGACGTTCGTCAAACCAGGCGTTGAGCAAAGGCTGTTGTCTGATGGCGGCCACCATGGCGTGGCACAATTGTACTGTGACGTCGGTCTTGTTATCCCAGTGTTCTATGTCGGCGTCTTCACACAGGGTAACGCTGGCGCTGTGAGCCTGTGTGGCACCAATGGCTTTGGCCATGGCCCGGCGCGGACCACGCAGCGGCTCGCCGCCGATGGCTGGCGGGTTTGGTATAGGCACATCGTTATCTTTATCGTCAGCGGGCGGGGATGGCGGTGCGGCGCCAATAATAAAAAAATCTTCTTCCTCCGGATCGGTTTCGGTCTGAGTGATTTCGCCAACCACGGTGCCCGTGTCTTCGTCTGTGGCGTTGTCGTATTCCACCAGTGGTTCGCCGATATGAATAAAGTCACCAGCCTGCCCGAAACAGCGCGCAATAACACCGGCCTGAGGTGATGGGATTTCCACCAGTGCCTTGGCGGTTTCCACCACCACCAAAACGTCATCGACGGCGACGCAGTCACCCGCATTAACCTGCCATTCGACAATTTCTGCTTCCTGTAAACCCTCACCCAGATCGGGCAGTTTGAAGTAACGCATAGAGCCTCCTCGGTTTCGGTCAGGGTTTACGCTTTCATCAATTGTTTGATTGCTGCGCTGATGTCATGGGTGTCGGGCATGTACAGATCTTCGTTTTTCAGCAGCGGCATGATGGCGTCGTAACCACTGACACGAACCACCGGTGCCTGCAGATAAGCCATGGCCTGTTCGCCGATTTGTGCTGCGATTTCAGCGCCGACCCCAAAACTGCGTGCCGCTTCATGCACAATCAGGCAGCGTCCGGTTTTTTTTACGGACGCCAGTATGGTGGTCATATCCAGTGGCTTGATGGTGGCGACATCAATGACTTCGACATCAATCCCGGCTTCGGCCATCGCTCTGGCGGCCTGCAGGGATTCCATTACCATGGCGCCCCAGGTCACCAGTGTCAGATCGGCGCCGGGGCGCAGGGTGAAGCAGGTGTCCAGTGGCAGGGCTTCGCCATCGTCCGCCAGACTGTGTTTGACCGCGCGATAAATCCGTTTGGGTTCGAGAAAAATAACCGGATCGGGATCGCGAATGGCCGCCAGTAACAGACCGTAGGCACGACGAGGCGAACTGGGAATAACCACCCGCAGACCGGGAATATGTGCCAGCATGGCTTCGGTGCTCTCGGAGTGGTGCTCGGGGGCGTGAATACCCCCGCCAAAAGGTGCGCGCAATACCATGGGGCAGTGCAGACGGCCGCGGGTGCGGTGACGCAGGCGGGCGGCGTGACTTACCAGTTGTTCAAAGGTGGCGTAGATAAACCCCATAAATTGAATTTCTGCCACGGGTTTCAATCCCTGGGTGGCCATGCCGACGGTCAGGCCGGCGATCAGGGCTTCTGCCAGCGGCGTATCGATGACCCTCTGGGGGCCAAACTGTTGTTGCAGATTGACGGTGGCGCGAAATACTCCGCCGTTGCGGCCAATATCCTCACCAAGCAGTACCACATCCTCGTCGTGGCGCATTTCGTATTGCATTGCCAGATTGATGGCTTCAATCATGGTCAGTTTTTCGGTTGTGTTTTGCATGCTTCAGCCCTCCCCGTGGTTGTGGCGCAATCTGGCTTTTTGTAACAGCGCATCGCGCTGTTGTCGGTAGGCGTCGGGCAGTCTGGCAAACAAATGATCAAACAGGTCTTCGGGCTGCTGTGGTGGCAGGTTCAAGTATTGCTGCACGGCTTTTTCTACCAGTTCCTGACAGTGTCTCTGCAGTTGGGTTTCGTCTTCCGGATTCCAGAAATGCTGTTGATGCAGCAGGGTCTGCAAGCGCTTTATCGGCTCGCGCTGCCAGGCCTGATTAACGTCTTCGTTGTTGCGATAGCGGCTGGCGTCGTCGGCTGTGGTGTGGTCGCCCAGCCGGTAGCTGATGGCTTCAATCAATGTCGGTCCCTTGCCGCTGCGCGCTTTTTTCAGTGCCATGGCAACCTGGCTGTAAACAGCGATGACATCGTTACCGTCGACGCGAATGCCCTCGATGCCCGCCAATTGAGCCTTATCGGCCAGATGTCGGGATGCGCTCTGTAAATAGGATGGCGTGGATATCGCCCATTGGTTGTTATTGATTACCAGTACCAAAGGCAATTGCCAGACTCCGGCGACATTGAGCGTTTCCAGAAAATCCCCTTTGGAGGTGGCGCCATCACCGAGTGTGCAAACCACGGCATGTTTCTGCTGGCGCAGTTTAAGCGCACTGGCAATGCCCGCCGCGTGACTGCACTGGGTGGCGATGGGAATGCAGTTGGGTAAATCCTGACTGGCATTGGCAAAACAGTTGCCGCGCTCGTCGCCGCCCCAGAACAACAGCTGTTCCACCATGGAGACACCGCGTATCAATTGCGTGGCCTGGTCCCGGTAGTACGGAACCAGAATGTCTTCGGGGTGCATGGCGTAGCCGATACCGGTGCCAATGGCCTCCTGTCCGAGACAAGACGGGTAGGTGCCTAGTTGCCCGGTGCGCTGCAGGGCAACACATTTTTTATCAAAACTGCGGGTCAGAACCATGCTTTTGTAAAACGACAAGAGCAGTTCGGCGGTGACGAATTCTGGCAGAGGTTGCTGTAAATGACCGTCTTCACCGAGGATGCTGAGGCTCGGTTGAACGGTTGTCTCCCTGCCTTTCAGGCTGGCGTGATAATGGCCCATAACAATACTCCTGCTGGAGGGTATTGCCGTGTCCGCAATGATCAAAGAAGTGAACGCTGCCAGTGCTTTTGGCTTGGCGGGCAATACCCTGACGGTTAAAGGATCACTTTAATTCAGGATTTTTTGTAAACGGATGACTCGACATTAGCACGTAATCACAATGGGAATCGAGGCGGTTTTAGATCAAGCTGTTATTAAATAAAGCATTTGAAACAGCCTGTGTTTCTGAAAAAGACGAGCGTCCTAAAAACAAATATCAGAGCTGAAAAAAGTGGAATTTGATTGCGGCTATGGGTCTTTTTTAGGATGCAGTTGAAGTCGGAATTGGGGCGGAGCCTGATAGCGTTTTTGTTCCTGATTGAGCGGACATAGGAACGCCAGTGTGACCGACTGCAGTTGCAGATCGCAGTGATCTTTCTCGCCGGTGCCATAGAGCCTGTCGCCGACAATCGGGTAGCCAATGCCGGCGAGATGACGCCGTATCTGATGTTTGCGCCCGGTTTTCAATTGCACATCAAGCAATGATCGCTGTGGCTGGCATTGAACCCCATTAAAAATACTGCAGGCGTGTTTACCGTCGATCTCTTCTGTTATTTTCAGATCCTTAGGTTGGTTGCTGAAGTCGCCATGGACAATGGCCTGGTAGCGCTTGTCCATGTCACCCTGGGCAAAATACTCACTGAACAGGCGCGCGGCTTTCTTACTGTGTGCCAGCAGTATCAATCCGGTGGTGGCACGATCCAGACGGTGCACCAGAAACACCGGGCGGGGGTTGTTGCTTTTATTGAATTCAATTTCAACCCAGCGCTGGATGCTGGCGAAGTCGCCCCAACGGCTGCCCTGACAGGCGAGGCCAAAGGGTTTGAACCAGACGCTGTAGTCTGCCTCGTCGGCGATCAGCAGCGGCTCTGGAACCGTTTGTTCGAGCAGTTCGGCATTGTAATTCAGTTGCAGACAGTCGCCGGCAAGTAGGGTTTTACTGGCTCTGCGCAGGCGCTGTTTACGCTGTCCTCGCACCAGCCAGACCGCACCCTTGTGCATGGCGCTTTTTATTTGTCCCTGTGACAACCCGGTATGCTCAGCCAGCAACTGACTGGATTTGGTTGAGGCGTTGCCGACGTCTATGTCGAGACTGAGTTCAATGATCGGATTGAGGTTTGCCATAGTGGAAACGGTTTGTGACTTTATGCCGAGTGATTCTACTGGTTTGTCAGATAAATTTCCGGTGTTTGGGAACCGTTAAATTGAGTGCGGTAATAACCATTATAATTGTAAGTGTTTAGACCATGGTCGTACTGTGCAGCAAAGTAACTTGGGGCAAGATTACCGGTCACATTGTTGAAATGTTGTGGCAGGTGGGCCAATGGCTTCATGGTATCGTGCGATTGAGCGCTTATTTTTTAATTCGTTGTCGAAAAAAATTACCGGCAACGTCGTATTTCTGTTGTTGCCGCACATTGCATTGCTGTTGATCGGTTATCACTACGCCGGTGAAATCTCGGTTGTCATCGAATCCCTGCAATTGACGGAAATACAGCAACAACAGTTGAACACATTGTTGGATGATTTCTGGAGTCTGGGTGCCGCCACGTTGTTGGTGGCATTGTTGGCCGGTGTGTTTACCATCTTTTTTATGCGTCACCTGTTTCTGCAACCGGTGGTGGCCATGACCGAAGTGTTGAGCAATATCAAAACCAAGAATGGCGATATTTCTGCCACTCTGCCGGCTTACACTTGCGATGAAATTTCCGATATGGCCTGCAGTTACAATGAGTTTGCCGAAAGTCTCAAACAGATGATTGCAGAAATGCGTCGTCGCAGTGTCAATGTGGCCTTGTGTGCCACCCGACTGCAGAAAACCCTGGCCGGTGTGGATGAATCCGTGCGTGAGCAACAGCAGCGTGCCGACCGCGTCTATCGCTCCAGCGAAGAGGCTACACTGGCGATCAATAATATTGCGTTGTCGGCAACAACCATCCGTGAAACCAATGACGCCACTCAAGCGGAAGTCAAACTGTCACGACAGGATCTTGATAAAGTGCTGCATCAGGTATCTGACGTAGGGGAGCTGGCGCTGAATTTTCAGGAGACGGTCCGCCAGCTGAGCAATAACTCCGATAACATTTCCAAGATCCTGACCATGGTTCAGGATTTTTCCGAGCAGACCAATTTGCTGGCCCTGAATGCATCCATTGAGGCGGCCAGGGCCGGTGAGGCCGGCAGAGGTTTTGCCGTGGTGGCTGATGAGGTCAGAGGTCTGGCGCAGAAAGTCAGCAGTGCCACCACAGAAATTGACAAGAATATTGCCCAGATGAGTGCTCTGGTTGATGAAACGAGAAGCAGTGCCGATTCGATTCAGAGCCACGTTTCGAAAACCGTGGATCATGTCGACACCGCCAATACCCGCTTCGACAAATTGGTGACGGATTTTCAGGTGGTGGGTGAGCAGTTGTCCGGGATTGGGGCGGCCATTGATCAATTGGCTGAAACCAATCAGGGCTCTCATCAGAGTGTGATTGATATTTCCAATATCGCACGACAGATTGCGGAAGAAATGGATGGTTCCAGAACCTATTCTGAAGATCTGGAGGTTTCAACTGAACAGAGTCAGGAGTTGTTGTCGCAATTTATTATTGGCTTTGGCGGTTTTGAAAACATGATCCAGATTGTGCGTGGTTGGGCCGTGCAAACCACAGAGCAGCTTGAGGTATTGTCGGCAAGTCAGAATCTGTTTGATCAGGATTACATTCGCGCCAATGAGGGGCAGCTGCCGGAAAAATACAATGTCGGTTATGTCGATGCGTTTGCCAGCGCGATGCAGCCATTGTTCGAGAGCTTTATCAAACAGCACCCGCAGTTTATCTATGCCATTGCCGTAGATAAAAACGGTTATGCGCCGGTGCATCACGCCAAGGTGTCTCAGCCAATGACTGGCAATTTCGAAGTGGATAACCTCAACAGTCGGCATCGCCGAATTTTTAATGGCAGCCGTGCAGAAATACGCAGGGCAGCAAGTACAGCGCCATTTTTATTGCAAACTTTTATCCGCGATACCGGCCAGGTGTTGAACGATTTATCGATTCCCCTGTACGTGAATGGCAAGCACTGGGGCGCGTTGATTACCGGGTTTGAACCGCAGCAGTTACTGGAAGACGATCGCTGAATTTATGCCGAGTGATCGTCCTCGGTAGAAGCTTGTGCTATCTGATCCAGTTCACTTAGCAGGGTGTTCTTCAGGTGATTAGCGGCCTGATCCACATCCGGCCACAGTTGCGACATCAGTTGCAGGTTGCCTTCCTTACCGGCATTTTCCATCAGATTCATCAGCTCGTACATCTGCAATCCTGAAAGGTTGGCGCAGACTCCTTTGATGGCATGGGCCAGACGGGTTGCTTCGTCGGCATCCTGGTGGTCAATGGCGTGTTTCAACTCGGTAATACGTGCCGGAGTATCGTCCAGATACATTCTCAGCATGATGGCGACCCGGTCTGATTTGTTGCGCAGACGATTGTAGAGTGCATCGC
Source organism: Candidatus Pelagadaptatus aseana (assembly GCF_040362265.1). Taxonomy (NCBI): domain Bacteria; kingdom Pseudomonadati; phylum Pseudomonadota; class Gammaproteobacteria; order Cellvibrionales; family Cellvibrionaceae; genus Candidatus Pelagadaptatus; species Candidatus Pelagadaptatus aseana. The sequence goes on along the minus strand of NZ_BAABNJ010000001.1, from coordinate 34,152 downwards.
GATCCCAGCAATTATTGTCTGGGATCGATTTTTCGATTTGAGAGTCTGCAACGGTCGCCACTTTTTCAGGTAGCCATTTTTCCAGTTTCTGTTCCAGCTTGTCCGGGTCAATGGGTTTGGCCAGATAGTCATTCATACCGGCTTCAAGACAGGCCTCCTGATCTTTCTTCATGGCGTTGGCGGTCATGGCGACAATGGCGATGTCGGTGTTGGCGGTTCCGGCTTCACCTCGGCGGATTGCCCGAGTTGCCTGAAAGCCATCCATGATGGGCATCTGGCAATCCATAAAGACCAGTTGATAGGGTGACTCTGCCTGTTCCAGAGTGGTCAGGGCGACCTTGCCGTTGTCGGCGATGTCCACGTGCAGGTCGTATTCTTCCAGTGTTGCCAGTGCCACCTGTTGATTGATCAAATTGTCCTCTACCACCAGAATTCGAGAGCCAGCAGACACCTGGCTGCGGCTGGCTTTTGTTGTTTGGGTGGTTGACTGTTTTTCAATGCTTGCCAGTAATTTTCTGGGCGTCGACGGTAGCATCAGTTGATGGGCATAATCGCTTTGGAAATTTTTTCCATGGTGGTGATTCAGTAGCAGGATTTGAGCCGGGTTAGATTCCTGAAGGAGTTTCTTGAAGCGCAACAGGTGAGGCGATTGATCGTCTTCTTCCTGTAATAACTCGGTGTCGATCGCCACCAGTTTGTTGTGGTTTTCCAACAAGTCTTCAAAGGTGTTGAGCAGTTGTCCCAGTGGTTGTTGCTCTGCGATGATCACCTGTTTGAAATTGAGGTGTCCGAATTGTTGTGACAGGCTCTGGCAGAGTTTCTGGTCGTTGGTAAAAATCGCCACATTATCCAGGCCGGAAAGACTGGTTGGTGAGCGCAGAGGGCTTTGTTGGCTGCCTTTGGGGAGTGAGACTTTGAACCAGAAGCGGCTGCCTTTGCCCAGCTCACTTTCAAGGCCGATTTGGCCATGCATCATTTCCACCAGTTGTTTGGCGATTGATAATCCCAAGCCGGTGCCGCCATATTGTCTGGTGGTGGAGGCATCGGCCTGTGAAAAAGAGTCAAACATCTGGTGCTGCTTGTCTTCGGGAATGCCAATGCCTGTGTCTGTCACCGCCAAAGTCAGGTCCAGGTTATCGCTGTCGGGGTTGTCTTCGGCAGTCAGGCTCAAGGTGATGGAGCCCGACTCGGTAAACTTGGTGGCGTTGCTGGTGAAGTTGGTTATGATCTGGCGAATCCGGCCCGGGTCACCGATGACGTTGTGATTAAAGTCCAGAGGAAAATCAAAGTAAAAGCTGACGTCCTTCTGTTCAGAACTGAATGAGGCAGAGTCCGAGTGAGCGCTCAACAGCTCAACCAGATCGAACTCAATAATATCCAACTCCAGTTTGCCGGCTTCAATTTTGGAGAAGTCCAGAATGTCATTGATCAGAGTCAGCAGCGAGTTGGCGCTGGCCTTGGCCATGTCCGCGTAATGCTGTTGTTGATTGGTGAGTGATTCACTTTCCAGTAGTCGTAACATGCCCATAACCCCATTCATCGGGGTGCGAATTTCATGACTCATATTGGCGAGGAATTCGGATTTAGCCTGGGTGGCGGATTCGGCTTTTTCCTTGGCGTCTTCCAGAGCCCAGGTCTGAAATTCCAGATCCGTGGCGTACTGGTGCAATTTCTCTTCGGTGGCAATTTGCTGGCTGATATCTTCGATGGTGATAAACAGACCCAGAGTCTCTTGATTTTTTGCCAGTTCGGGCCACAAGCTGACCTTCAGGGTGGATGGTTGGTCTCCATCGAGTGATGTTTCCACAGTGAAAGATTGCTCTTCTCCCTCGAGAGCCATGTCAAAGTAGTGGGCATGTTTGGTGAATATGTCAGTGCCGTGCAGGGCGGTAAGTTTTGATTCAATAATGGAGTCGGTATCTATCGCCGGGTTGTGGCTTTTAATCCAGTCAAAGTAATTATTGTTGGCAAATTGATAGCGCAGCTGCTTGTCCACATAGGCCAGTAAGTAGGGGGCTCGGTTGGCGATATCGTCCAGATGTTTGCGCGCTTCACTGAGTTGCTGTTCTTTTAAAAAGCGCGTTTGATTCAACTTGTTGTAGCTTTCTGACAAGTCTTCGAGCTCGTCGCCGGTGCTGATCTGAGAAACAATTGGCGTGTCGGATTCTTCCTGACGTTTGAGGGTGTCAATAACCTGATGCAGTGGCCGTAACAGAATCTTTCTTTGCAGCCAGTAAATGATCGCAAGGGTTATAAATAATTGAAAAAAAGCGGTGCCTAGCAAGGCCAGGGTTCTATTGCGCAGTGAGGCAATGGCTTCCGAAGTGTCGTAAACCATGACCAGAGTATGTGGGCGCAACCGGTTGCTGCCGGGGTCGATCAAGTTGATGTTGGTTGCTTTGTAAAACAGATTGCCTTGAAATTCGGAAAAGCTTTTATCCTGACTGTCGAAAAACTTTTTCAGAAAACGCTGCAAGTCGGGGTTGGCATTTTGCAGGAAGTTTTTACCCAGATGTTGATGGTGAATGCCCGCCAGTAGAGTGCCATTGCTGTTGTTGATGATGGCAACGTGACGAACGTCCCGCTCAGCACCAAGGGAACTGATGATTCTCATCAGTTCATCGTTGAGAATTTTCGATTCGATCAGCATGATCAGATTGTCGCTGATGTACTGGCCTTTGTATTGAATCTGATTTTTCAGGTATTCGCTGCTGGTCTTGTACATCAGGATGGACAGGGAGCAGGCCAGTATCAGGCCAAGAACAATCAGGGGCAGCGTGAGTTTGAAGGTCAGTGATTGGGTGCGTTTTTTAAGCATGGATTTCCGACGGGTTTTTCTTACTGGGCGCCTTTCCAGGCGATGGGTTTCATTTGATTACAGTCGATTTGCAAGGCGCCTGTGTGCACCAGTGTCTTACACACAGCTTTGGCTGAGGTTTCAATTTTAAGCGGGTCGTTGAGTAGATTGGCCTGACTGCTGCTGTCGATGATAAACAGATCGTTGGTGACGGCCTGGAACTCTTCAACTGTAATGCCTTGTCGTTCGGCCATGATCTGCAGTGCGTCATCGGGATTATGTTTGGTGTAATCCAGCGCTTTTTGCCATGCGCGGTGTATCTGGCCCGGGAGTTCGGGTTTGGCTTGCAGTATGTGCTTGGCGATTGCCAGAGTGTCGATGATTTCAAAGGGGATTTCGGAGCTGTCAAAGATTTGCTGGTAACCGCCCTGATTGAGAATATTGAGGGATTCCGGTGGATAGGTCACAAAGGCGTCAATGCGGCCCTGTTGTAGAGCGTTTAGGCCCTGCGCCTGCTCGGTGTTGACAAGACGGACATCCTCCAGAGTCATTCCGTGCCTGGTCAGGGCCCGTTGTAGGACAAACAGCCCTAGAGATGAGAGCTCGGCACCGACGGTTTTGCCTTTTAGAGCAGACATGTTGTCGATTTCGTTATTGGCCAGAATCACATCGCCGCCATTGGAAAAATCTGACACCAGAATCACCGAGAGCGGAGCGCCTCCCAGTGGTTCCGCCTGAACCGCTTCAATCAGGGTGCTGGCCAGCCCGTCAACCCGACCGTTGGTATAGGCTCTTTGGGAATCGCTCAGTGACATGAGCTGAACAATTTCGATATTGGCCCCTTCCTCTTTAAAGAAGCCTTTCTGTTCGGCCAGATACAGATATTCGTAACCGGGCCAGGGGTTGAGTGCAATTCGAATGGTGTGATCCTGATCGCTGTTGCCGCAACCCGAGAGGAGGGTGAGCGACATGATAAGGCTCAAGCCAAGCGCAGCAAAGGATGGACGAGACTTGGGTGTGCGACAGTGCCGGGGCATGACTGCTCCTGTTGTTATAATGGGTCATCAAATCGATGGCTGTATTGATTCTAGACCGAAACAGGAACAGTTTTCTTTATTATCGGCTTCTTTCGCGATTATTTTTTCTCTCAAAGCGATAAAAGAGGTTGGGCTCGCTGAGTATATAGAGATTGCCATTGTCGTCCATGGTGATGCCTTCCGGTTGAGGGATGCCGGGGAGCAAACCGGGGAAGCCTCTGGGTAGGCTCAGCTCAGACAATAGATCACCGGCGATGGACACCTCGCTGATTTTTCTGGATTCGTCACTTAACAGCAGCAGATTGTTGGTGTCGGGATCGAAGTGAATGCCGGAGAAATCGCGATTGCCAAAGTTGTTTTCTTCAAGATTCCAGAGGGAAGAAACGGATTGCGCTTTTGCCTGCCGGGTGAAGCCGGTAATTTGGTACAGGGCTCTGGGTGATTTTTCGTTCACCACAAACAGACTGTCGGTTCTTGCATCGAAACTGATGCCTTCAAACCCTTTGTTGTTACCCGTCGTCAATGGCAGCGTCAGCAGTTGGGCGTCCTGGCGATAGCTGGTGCGCGTAGTGGGGCCAATGGTGATGATGGCGACGCTGCGTCGTCTTTCTTCGGTGATGGCAAAGCGTTGATTGCCAAGGTATACCAGTCCTTCGGTATCGTGGAATCCATGCAGGTCTATGTGTCGCAAGACCTGACCGTGAATGTCCAGTTCAATCATCTTGGTGGGGTTGTTGATAACCGCAAACAGTGTCCCGGTGTCCTGATTGTGGCTCAGGCCGGAGGCGTTTTCGGTTATTCCGGTCAGTGGCAAGGCCCGCACTGTCAGTTGGTAATCCGATAAGGTCAGCGTGGTTCCCGCGGGCAGTTTGGCGTGAGCATGGCTGACTATCTGGATCAGGATCGCCAGCAATAAACTGGCTACAGCTAGGTAGCCCGCTTGTTGAAGTGACAGGCGGTGGAAGAATGTGTGGTTGTGCAAGTCCATTTGCGCCAGCAGGTATTTCATGGTGACGCTTCTCTCTGATTTGAGGATGCCACAGTGTGGCCAGTTGAGATGACGTTGGGCTTGCTGGTTTGTGAATCTTTTATGACAGTGCGCTTGCTTGGGGGGCAATGGTTAAAGATGGGCGCCTGCGCGCCGATGAAGTTCAGAGGATGGCCCGATACTGGGCTATGCTGAAACAACCCCACCACTGATCAGGTTTTCATTATGGACTTTAATAGCATCCGGGTGCGCTACAGCGCCACTTTCTGTGGCCTCGCGCTGTTTTTTATTGTGGTTGTTGCGATGAGCGTGTCTCTGGTGTCAAAGACCGAGCGCGGGATGTTGCTGTTTGCGCAATCATTTAACCCGGCCATATCGGCTGTATTGAATGCCGACCGGGATCTGTATCAGGCCCGTGTGGCAGAACTGCAGTTGTTGCTGGGCAGCGCGCCTGCGGTAGAGGTCAGAAAAGATTTTGAAGAAAACGCCCAACAGGCTTATGACCGCATGCAGAAGTACAAGTCACTGTTGAGTGACAGTCCTGATCTTATTGCCAAGCTGAATGGCTTCGAGGCGAGTTTTAAACAGTGGAAAAATACTGCAGCCAAAGTGTTTGATTTAATGGCTGCGGGTGATTCGTCTGCTGCTAAAGCTTTGAGTGAGGGTGCTTCGCTCAAGGCATTTGGCAAGCTCAGGGACTTTTACGATATCGCTGGTGAAGCGGCGGATCTGGCCAGTGGGGAAATGAGGGTTATGACCTCTGAGTCGGTTCATGGCAGCCAGATGGTGTTGCTGATTGTCAGTGGTGTGGTGATTATTCTGATGTTGGTGGCCGGTGTTGTGGCACCCAAGGCCATGGCGGATGCTCTGGAAGAGTTGTCCCATGAGCTTAAAGGTTTGAACAGTGGTGATGGTGACCTGACTCGCCGGATACACTCCACCCGCAAAGACGAGATTGGGCGGGTGGCCCATGATCTGGATGCGTTAATGGACGGTTTGACGGCCCTGATTCGATCCATTGCCGATGGCTCTTCGGGGTTGATCGATGGTGTCGGACGTCTTAATAGCGGGGCGGATCAAGTGCGTGAAATCAGCCAGAAGCAGACAGAAAAGGTCGAGGTGATTGTCACTGCAGTCAATGAAATGTCGTACGCCGTGAAAGAGGTGGCTCAGAACGCGCAGTTAACCGCTTCGGAAATTGCCGAGGTGAATAGTTTGACGGAAGAGGGCAGTCGCATAACCCAGAATTCGGTGGCCACCATTGAAAGTCTGTCGCAAACGGTTAATCAGGCTGCGGAAGTGATTTCGCGCTTATCGACCAATTCAGCGGATATTGCCTCTGTGCTGGATGTGATTCGCGGTATTGCTGAGCAGACCAATCTGTTGGCTTTGAATGCGGCTATTGAGGCGGCCAGAGCCGGTGAACAGGGTCGAGGCTTTGCGGTGGTGGCTGATGAGGTGAGGTCACTGGCCAGTAAAACCCAGGATTCCACTCAGAGCATTCAGGAAATGATCGAGTCGCTGCAAACTGGAGTAGAGGATGCGGTTAAGTCAATCAGCAAAGGGCATGATGCGACACAGGAAACCGTGGCCCTGTCCCAGCAAACTCTGGATGCACTGCAGAAGATTACCGAGGCTTCCATGCGTGTTTCCGATGTAGCTGTGCAAACGGCTACGGCAACCGAGCAGCAGAGTCAGGTGGCCGATGAGATCAGCCAGAATCTCACTGCGATGTCAGAGCACACGCGTGAAAATTACGAAGTGGCCAAACGCAACGGTGATCTTGCCGCTGATACCATGCAGTCGGCCCATGAATTAAGTGATTCCGTAACCCGCTTCAAATTATCTTAACCCTTGTCTTGCAGGGGTTTTAGGGCGAAGAAGACTGTTAATCTGGCCGCAAAATACGCACTCTCTTTGCGCACCGGAGGGTAAAATGCTCTTCGGTGTTCTGCCTGTTAAGGTGGGCATAATAACTAGATAACGATAATTGAGATGTGAGTATGTTTGCCTGGTATCTGGCCAATGAATACTGGTTTGCTGCTACCCAACTGACCCTGGCAATGCTGGGTATGGGAGCGACTCTGAAGGTGTCTGATTTCAGAGATGTTTTACGTGAGCCAAAGGCCGTTCTGATTGGCTTAATGGTGCAGCTGATAGCGGTGCCATTAATGACCTGGGGGATTATCCAGACCGTCAGTCTGGAGGCCGGAGTGCTGGTTGGTCTGGCGCTGATTGCGGCCATTCCCGGTGGCACGGTTTCCAATATCTATACCTACCTTGCACGGGGAAATATTCCTCTGTCGATCAGCATTACGGCGGTAACAACTCTTGGGTGTCTGGTTTCTACGCCCATTATTATGGGGTTGCTGATCAGTGAATATATGCCAGCCGATTTTGAAATGCCGGCGGCCCAGATTGCCATAGAAATTGCGGTCTTTTTATTGCTGCCGTTGATGCTCGGTATGCTCTGCTACCACCTCTTTCCCAAGCGGGCGGAGCTTATCTCAAAGTGGGGCGTGAGAGGCTCAATGCTGGTGATCGTGGCGATTGTGATTGGCTCGGCGGGTGCGGGTCGGCTGGATACCGAGGCCTTTGGTCTGGACAATATGCTGATTATTGGCGGCTTTTTTGTCGGGTTGATTCTGGTGGGGGCTATCCCGCCGGCTATGGCCGGATTGTCACGCCCGGATACGGTTGCTATCGAGGTTGAGGTGGCGGTGCGCAACACCAATTTGGGCTTGCTGATTAAAGCTTCGCTGTTTCCTGCTGTAGCAGGGCAGATGGATCCGGTGGGCGATTTTGTTCTGTTTACCCTCTTGTTGTATGGGGCTTTACAGATTTTTATCGGTTTGTTGTGGGCGGCCTGGCGCCGCTATCAGATAGGTCTGGATTCAGGTTCTGCCCAATCGATGTGATAGTTAAAACCCATCGAAATAACGAGGGGGGATTGTCGAGCCAGACCTAGTTTTGTGATATCTTGTGATCTATAAATAGATTTTGATCATATAAAGATCGTTTCTTAGACTTTGTTTGTTTTTAAGGGGTTGCCTACGTGAATCGCCGTGATCTTTTGACCGGTTTTTTTTGCTGGAGCTGCGTTTACTGGATCCAACGCTTATTTGTGGCAGTTGGCTCATGATTCAGCTCCTGAGGAGTTTGGGGATGATGCACTGGCTGCTGCCAGTGAGCCGGTGGCTGACTCTGAGGCCCCAGTCGAAGGTAGTGGCAAGCTGGTCGCTACATCCATAGAAGATAAAGTTCGTTTCTTTGAGCGCGAGTTCGAAGATGATATCCGTCTGCCGGAATCCGAGTGGGCCCTGATGCAGTCGGTTCTGCTTCGGCTTGAGCGGGTTCAGAAGGTGGTCGGGCATGGCAATTTTAATGTGCTGGCCTTTGACGATGCCCTGAAGTTTGCCAAGCGTTATAACTCGGTGGGCGAATTTACCAAGCGCGAGTTGGATTTTATCGAGAAGGTTTTCTTTACCGAAGCGGCTGATTACGGCTTTCTGGGAGAGAAGGTGTCTCATCAGTTGACCGATCGCATTGCCAAGGCCGATACCTATAAGGTGCCTTACTCGGGGCATTTTCTGTTCCGGGGAGATTCTCTGGCGTACTACGACAAGCTGAAGAAGGATATCGGTTCCAACATTATTCTGACTTCCGGTATCCGCAGTAACGTCAAGCAGATGCATTTGTTCTTGGCAAAGGCGGCGGCTTCAAATTACAACCTGTCCAAAGCTTCCCGTTCTCTGGCACCTCCCGGTCACTCGTTTCATGGCATTGGTGATTTTGATGTGGGTCGTGTCGGTTGGGGTGCTCGCAACTTTACCGATCAGTTTGCGGAAACCGATGAGTTCAAGCGCATGCAGGATCTGGGTTATGTGCAAATACGATACACCCAGGATAATCAGCTGGGTGTGCGGTTTGAGCCATGGCATATCAAGGTGGTTTAATCCAGTCATAAAGACTTTCAGCGCCGGCGCAAGCCGGCGTTGTTGTTTTTGGGGTAGGCTAAAGGTTGTTTCTTCTTGTTTTTGATTTATTTTAGGATAATGTTTTCGCTTGGCTGGTTATGGTGCTCTTTTATTGCAATTTCATCCTAAATAAGATCATTTATTAGGATGTGTATTGATATGAGAGGGTGGCCTGATTATAGTGGCACCATAGATTAGCCGGCCTTGATGCCGTTCCGGATTGATAATTGATGAACGCTTTTATTGAACATTCCCAGCTTCTGATCAGAAGCTCACGCCTGTTTGTGGCACTGCTAAAGTATCTATTGCGACTGCAGTGATCCGTCTCGAGCCTCCGGCTCATGTTTCTGCTTTTTTATATTGATTGTTTGTGTTGCTGAAGTGGCGGCACTGTTGGGGAAATACCATGAGTAAAGACAAGTTAGTTATTTTTGATACCACCTTACGTGACGGTGAGCAGAGCCCGGGTGCGTCCATGACCCGTGAAGAAAAAATTCGCATCGCCAAAATGCTGGAAATGATGCGGGTGGATGTCATTGAGGCCGGTTTTGCCATTGCCAGTCCCGGTGATTTTGAGTCGGTCAAGGCAGTGGCTGAAGCGGTGAAAGATTCCCGTGTTTGCAGCTTGGCTCGCGCTGTCCGGCCAGATATTGAAAGGGCGGGTGAGGCGCTGAAGAATGCCAATGCCGGTCGTATTCACACCTTTATTGCCACTTCGCCGATTCATATGAAGTACAAGTTGCAGATGGAGCCGGATGCGGTGTTGGAGCAGGCGGTTAACGCGGTGAAGATGGCGCGTAATCTGTGTGATGACGTCGAGTTTTCTCTGGAGGACGGCAGCCGCTCTGAAGACGATTTTATGTTCCGCATCATCGAGGCCGTAATTGATGCCGGGGCCGGTACCATCAATATTCCCGATACCGTTGGTTATGGTACGCCTGAAGAGTATGGCGGTATGTTCCGTCGCGTTATTGAAAATGTGCCCAATTCCGATAAGGCGATTTTTTCTACCCATTGCCACAACGATTTGGGTCTGGCGGTTGCCAATTCATTGTCGGCCGTGATGAATGGGGTGCGTCAGGTTGAGTGCACCATTAACGGTCTGGGCGAGCGTGCTGGTAATGCCTCACTGGAGGAGCTGGTGATGGCGGTGCGCACCCGCAAGGATTTCTACCCGGTGGAGACTCATATCGATACGACTCATATAGTTCCCACTTCGCGCCTGGTGGCCAGTGTGACCGGGTTCCCGGTTCAGCCCAATAAGGCCATTGTGGGGGCCAATGCGTTTGCCCACGAGTCCGGTATCCATCAGGACGGTGTGCTCAAGCACCGTGAAACCTATGAAATTATGGTGGCTCAGGATGTGGGTTGGAATACCAACAAGTTGGTATTGGGTAAGCACTCAGGGCGTGCGGCGGTCAGGGCGCGTTTTGAGGAGCTGGGTATCAGCTTTGACGATAAGGATGAGTTTAACGAGGTCTTTAAGCGCTTTAAGGATCTGGCGGATCGCAAGCACGAAATTTTCGATGAGGATCTGCAGACTCTGGTGGTTGATGGCACTGCGGATGCCTGTGAAGATATCTACGCGTTCAAAAGTATGGAGGTGACCTGTAAAACAGGTACAACGCCTTCGGCCAGTCTGGTATTGAAAAAGTCTGGAGAGCAGATCGACGTCAGTTCCGAGGGCAGTGGCCCGGTTGATGCCACCTTCAAGGCGATTGAGAAGGCGGCTAACAGTGGCGCTGATCTGGAGCTTTACTCGGTCAATGCGATTACTTCGGGTACCGAGGCGCAGGGTGATGTGACGGTTCGTCTGGCTCGTGACGGTTTGATTGTTAATGGTGTCGGGGCCGATACCGACGTGGTGGCAGCCTCCGCCAAGGCTTACTTGCACGCGCTGAACCTGCTTGAGTCAGGTTCCACCAAGGCACATCCCCAGCACGAAGGTGTTTAACGCACTGTTTTGACTCTGCTGGTTTAGGGTATGATTCATGGCCGGGGCCCTGTGCTCCGGCTTTTTTTATGGCGACTTCAGATTCTATTCATGGTTAACGAAACTCAGCGACAGCAATATCTTGAGGCGATTGGTATCGATAGTTATATGCCTCGCTGGCTGCTGCCTGTGGCGCCTGAGCCTGTGCGGTGCGAAGCTCCTGTCGTTGCTGAGCCAGAGGTTGTTGAATCTGGGGCTGTTAAGCCCGAGGTGGCCGCTGAGTCGGCGCAACAGTCGGAATCAGCTGGGCTCGATTCGGTTGATGCTATAAGGCCCGAAGCTGCTGTGGCCGAGTCAGCTGCAGTTCAAAAACCGGTTTCGAAACCTGACATCAAGCCCGCCATTGAGTTGCTGGACGATGCGGCGGTTGAATCCAAGCCCCTGCCATCTGTTGAAGTGGTGCCTCAGGGTGAATCAATTGAGGCCAGCTTTGCTTTGGGGTTGTGGCGAGTTTCCGAGGATTTGTTGGTGGTTGACAGCCGTCAGGCGGAGCTGGCTCTTCCTGTGGATACGCTGCTATCCAATATTTTGGCGGCGTTGGGTTACCCCCGTGTCGCCTTGCCAAAACTGGAGGTGGTTCGCTGGCCCTATGGTGGCAACGCCTTCAGTGATAAATCTGCCCAGGCTGCCCGCCATATGATGAGTGCCATGATGACGGCCAAGCTGGAGCAGCAGCCGGTGAAGTATCTCTTGTTGCTGGGTGATTCCGCTTGTCATTACCTGTTACCGGACGGTATTGAGGGGTTGGGGGAAACTGCCGAAGTTTCCTATTCGGGTTTGTTGGGCAAGGCAGTACGTCTGGATGACTGGAATTGCAGTGCCATTGTTGCGCCAAGCCTTGCCGAGATGCTGCAGCAGCCGGAGTTGAAGGCGGTGGCCTGGGATGCCATTCAGCCGCTGCGGTTGCTCTAGAGTGATTGGTCGTGGTGGATAGACTGGTCAGGCCCTTACAGGCGGACGATCTTGACTCTGTGATGACGCTGGAACTTAAGGCGCATGCCTATCCCTGGTCAGAGTCCATTATGCAGAGTGCCTTGTCCCGTCATCATTGCTGGGGGGTGTTTGCAGGTCCTCAGCTTCTTGGGTTTGCGGTTTTTTCGTCGGTTGTGGATGAGGCGGAATTGCTTGATTGTGTGGTGGATCCGGCCTGCCATAGTCAGGGATTGGGGCGCTTCTTGATGGGCGAGGTGTTGCCACAGGTCGAGGGCTTTGCGCGACGGGTTTTTCTGGAGGTCCGCGAAAGCAATGCGCCAGCCATTGCCCTGTATCAGTCGGTTGGTTTTGTCGAGGTGGGGTGTCGTGAAGGTTATTACCCTGCACCTACAGGGCGGGAGGACGCACTGCTGATGGCGCTGGAGTTTGGTGGTTTTGTGTTTTCCGTCTGATTTCCTCTGTTGCGACCTCCTGCAACAAGTGGCTTGGGTGGTTTCGGCCATTGTTTTAGTGTCGGTTTTCTGTAGGATGTTGGCGTAAGTTTACAGGGTTGTCTCTGTCTCAATTTCTATTTGGCTGTGATGTTTTAGTGGTGTCAACACCCGGGGGTATGTCGTGATTCGAGTTGTATTTAATCAGAAAGGTGGTGTGGGCAAATCCAGTATTACCTGCAATCTGGCGGCCGTCAGTGCCAGTCTGGGGTATCGAACCCTGGTGGTGGATCTGGATGTTCAGGGTAACAGCAGCCATTATCTGGGTTTTGATGATGCTGAGTGGTCTGAAGCTACTGTGGCCCATTATCTGAGCCAGAAATCCGGTTTTTTTAACAGTGGCCGCAAGCCGGTTGATTTTGTTCATGAGACGCCGTTTGAAAATCTGTTTGTGATGCCGGCCAGCCCGGAATTGGCCCATGTCGAAAAAGATCTGGAGAGCCGCTACAAGATTTATAAGCTGCGCGACGCCTTACAGGATCTGGAGGCTGAATTCGATCAAATCTTTATTGATACGCCCCCGAATTTTAATTTTTACAGCAAGTCGGCCCTGATTGCGGCCAATGAATTATTGATCCCGTTTGATTGCGATAGCTTCTCGCTGCATGCCCTGCATATTCTTATGGATAACGTGTTTGAGTTAAAAGAAGATCACAATCCGAATCTGGAATTGGGTGGTGTGGTTGTTAACCAGTACAACAGCCAGGCGCGTTTGCCACAACAGTTGGTGGATGTGCTCCATGGTGATCAGCTGCCTGTGTACGCTTCTTTCTTGCCGGCTTCAGTGAAAATGAAGGAGTCGCACAGTGCGCGTAAGCCGCTGGTTCATCTGGCGGCCTCCCACAAGTTGACCAAGGCGTTGGAGTCCCTGTTTGGTGATGTCGAGGGTCGTAATTACGCTTCGCCCGAGGAGGCCAGTGAAAAAGGCGCTGCGGAGCCAGCTTGAGTCAAATAGAGACATAAAAAAGGCGGGGTAACCCGCCTTTTTTATGTCTGATAATTTGTGCCTTGTTGCTAGCGGGGCTCTCGTGCGGTGCGGCTCATTATGCTGAGGCTCGCAGGACTTTATTGTTTGAAATGATATGATGTATCATCAGGTTTTGTGTCTCAGTCTCAGGAGTTCCTCCAATGATCAGGTTTGTGTTTGTAATAGCCTCTGTGTTGATGATCGTGCCTCTGGTCTCGGCGGAGGGCTCTCATGATCACGACAATCACAATCATCACGGTCACCACAGTCACAGTCATAACCAGCATGACCATGAGGATACCTACGAGCAGTCAGCTCATCTGCACGGTGAGGCGGAATTGACTCTGGCGCTCGAGGGCAAGGTTCTGGAAATTGCACTGGAATCACCAGCCGCCAATCTGGTTGGTTTCGAGCATAAGGCCGAAACCGAGTCTCAGTTGTCCGCTGTAGCTCAGGCGAAAGCCGTATTGCAGTCAGCCGATAGCCTCTTTTCCATTTCTGGTGGTGATTGTGTGGTCGAACATCAGGACGTGGATGTGTCGTCTTTGCTCGACGACGATAATCACCATGATCACAAGGGTCATGATCATGAGGATCATGCAAACGATGACCACAGTGAGATAGCCGCGCATTACCAGTATCTGTGTTCTGATGCGGCGCAGGTGGAGTCTGTGGCTACTGCCTTGATCAAACGCTTTCCCGGAATAGAAAGGTTGAAGGTTATCTGGCTCAGTGAGGCTGGTCAGGGAGCGGTTGTTTTAAAGGGTGATTCTGATCGGATTCAATTCAAATAGTGTGCTGATGGAAGCTGGCGGATGAGTAATCTGGATAAAATAATGGATCGTGCCGAGGACAGTTGTCGCGCGCACGGGGCACGACTGACCAATAAGCGCAAGCAGGTGCTGTCGGGTTTGCTTAAGTCTGAGAAGGCGATGTCAGCCTATGAACTGGTGGATTTCTGCCGGGATGAATACGGTGAATCTCTGCCGCCGATGTCGGTCTATCGTATTTTGGAATTCCTGCAGCAGGAGAGCCTGGTGCACAAACTGAGCCTGGCCAATAAATACATTGCCTGTGCTCACATTGCCTGTGATCACGATCACGGCGTACCGCAGTTTCTGATTTGCAGTCATTGCCAGCGGGTAGAAGAGATCACCATTAACCAGGCCACCATTGATACATTAAAACAGAATGTAGAAAGCGCCGGTTTTCATTTGGTCAGCCCGCAATTGGAAATGAATTGTCTTTGCGATCGGTGCAAAGATTCCACTGTTTAGTCTCCGATGTTATTGAATTGTTATGATAAATATCCAAGCCTTTGCCGATAAAACGGCAATCAGTCTTTCTTTTGTTTGTGTTGTTCATTGTCTGGCTGTACCGGTGTTGCTGGTTCTATTGCCCTCGTTAATGGCGTTCAATCTGGGCGATGAAGCATTTCATAATTGGCTTTTGGTAGCGGTGGTGCCGGCCAGTGTGTTGGCTTTGGCGATGGGCTGTAAAAAACATCGGCAATTGCGGGTGCTGATGCTGGGTGGGTTGGGGTTGGCGATTTTGCTGTCGGTGCCTGTGCTTGGGCACGATTTTCTGGGTGAAACCGGCGAGAAAATATTGACTCTGGTGGGGGCGATGATTATCGCAGTGGGGCACTGGTTTAATCACCGTTTGTGCCAGACATCACAATGTGAATGTGAGGCAGAGTCTTCCCAAGGTTTAGGCAGTTAATCGGCGCATGAAGAATATTTATTTCCAATCCATAGAGGGATTATCTGCTGGGGAAAGTGTGGCCCTGCAGGATGCAATGGCTGAGCTCAATTTTAATTCGCAGGGCCTGATTCCGGTGATTACTCAAGACGCCACCAGTCGTGAAGTGTTGATGATGGCCTGGATGAATCAGGAATCCTTGGCCAAGACTCTGGAGGCCGGTCGGATGATTTACTGGTCCCGCAGTCGTCAGGCGTTGTGGGCAAAAGGTGAGACCAGTGGGCATGTGCAGCTGCTGAAATCCATGCGGATCGATTGCGATGGCGATGCCATCCTGTGTCTGGTTGATCAAACTGGAGCAGCCTGTCATACAGGTCGATCCAATTGTTTTTATTTGCAAGTAGATCTGGGCAATCAATGTGTAACGATTATGAGTCAGCCGCAATGAGTGCATCTGAAACTGCTATTAAAGCCATTCCCACCAATATCATCACCGGCTTTCTCGGGGTGGGCAAAACCTCCGCCATTCTGAATCTGCTTGAATCCAAACCCACCGATGAACGATGGGCGGTGCTGGTTAATGAGTTTGGTGAAATCGGTGTTGACGGCAGTTTGTTTCAGGGGCGTCACGGTGAAGAACAGCAGGTCTATATCCGTGAGGTGCCCGGTGGATGCATGTGCTGTGCGGCCGGTTTGCCAATGCAGATTGCCCTGAATCAGCTGCTGACCCGGGCCAAGCCCGATCGCTTACTGATTGAGCCGACGGGTCTCGGGCATCCGGTTGAAGTGCTGGAGGTGTTGACGGCCGATTACTACCGCGAGGTGCTGTCGATTCAAAAAACACTGACTCTGGTGGATGCCAGAAAGTTGGAGGATGATCGCTACACCGGCCATGACACCTTTAATCAGCAAATTGCCATTGCGGATGTGGTGGTTGGCAATAAGCAGGATCTCTACAGTCCCGAGCATTTTCAGTTGTTGGAAAACTATATTGCCGATAAGTCGGCGCTCGATGCGACGGTTGTCTTCAGTGAGCAGGGCAAGGTATCGCTGGCATTACTTGATGGGCCGAGCGCAATGACGTTGCCAGGGCATCACCATCATCACCATAAGTCTGAATCTGGAGTTGGTGCGGCGGATCAGCCTTTACCGCAACAGGGATTCCTCAAGGCCGTTAATCAGGGCGAGGGATTTCAGAGTGTGGGCTGGCGGTTTGATCCCGTCAAAACCTTTGATCGCAGTCGCCTCTATGCGTTTTTGAGTGGCATCACGGCAGAGCGTATGAAAGCGGTTTTTATTACCGGGGAGGGTGTGTTCGGTTACAACCTGACCAGTGATGCGTTGCTCGAGATTGAGCTGGACGATTGTCTTGAGAGCCGAATCGAGATCATTGCTCTCGAGGTTGACCCCTCCTGGGAAGAGGGGTTGTTTGCCTGTCTCGACGACTAGTGGTCAGTCGGTGTAGGGCTCATAGTTCATCATGTCGATGGCGTAGGCGGACGTGGCCATATCGTTCTCTTTTAGGGACGCGCTGAGGATGCCGGAAATCCAGAACGGATCGTAAAGTGCAGTCAGCTTGAGCCCTTCTTGGGACGTGACATGGATAATCTGGTTGGGTGGCGGTGGTGGCACGTGAATGCAGGCGCCAAAGAAGGGGACCAGAAAAAACTCGGTGATCACTTCGTCGTCATTGAATTCCAATGGCACAATAAAACCGGGAATGCGAACGGTTTTGCCGTCCAGCTCCGGGCGGATGTTGGTGGATATCAGGGCTTGTTGATAGCGGTCGTCTTGAGCCGCCGCAATCGTGCTTTGCAGCTGGCTGCTGATCTGGTCTTCAGCCGAGCCGTCTTCGATGTCGGTAATGTAGGATGGTGGGTTCAATAACGCTTCCAGATCCTCCTCCGGCATCAGGTCAGTCCACTCAATAGTTTCAAATTCGAATGCGTCACCGGGCTTTTCAGGCGCCGATACTGCGCTGTTAAAACAGAAGAGGGCCAGTGTCAGAATTGACAGTGCGCTTTGAATAAGACGGCTTGGGATTAGGCGGGCAGGCATCAAGAGGTTCACCAGATCTAGGCATTCAGTAATCTATGATGATACTTTGTCTCATTATTGATTCGCAATCGATTCCTCTGGTTTGAATGATTTAGGAAACGTAAAAACACGTTATGACAATTGAATTAAGTGGGGTTCGCTTCTGCTACCCGGAGTCTCCTGGCGAGCAAACCCTTAATATCCATAGCTGGCGCGTGGCTGGCGGTGAGCAGGTGTTTCTTCACGGTCCATCCGGTGGGGGTAAGACCACCCTGTTGAATATCCTCAGCGGTATGTTGCCAGCTACTGAGGGGCGGGTTGAGGTGCTGGGTGAACGCCTGGATGGTATGAGCCGTCGCCGCCGGGATAGTTTCCGGGCCCGACATATCGGTTATATTTTTCAGCAGTTTAATCTGATTCCCTATCTCGATGCCCTAGACAATATACGTTTGGCTAATCACTTTTCCCAAGGTCAGTCTGTCGCTGAGCTGCAGGCCAATGCCTCTGGTTTGCTCAACAGTTTTGGCCTGGATCCGTCAGATATGACCAAGCCTGTAGGCAAACTCAGTGTTGGTCAGCAGCAGCGTATTGCCATTGCCCGGGCGATGATCAATAAGCCCGAGATTTTGATTGCCGATGAGCCCACATCTTCCCTCGATCAGGTGAATCGCGATCATTTTATGGCTGAGCTGATGGCCATGGTATCGCG
The DNA here is from genome assembly GCF_040362265.1 of Candidatus Pelagadaptatus aseana. Lineage (NCBI taxonomy): Bacteria > Pseudomonadati > Pseudomonadota > Gammaproteobacteria > Cellvibrionales > Cellvibrionaceae > Candidatus Pelagadaptatus > Candidatus Pelagadaptatus aseana. The sequence goes on along the minus strand of NZ_BAABNJ010000001.1, from coordinate 16,522 downwards.
AAGTAATACCACCCTGATCTTTGTCAGTCACGATATGTCGCTGGCCAGTTACTTTGACCGCGTAGATGCGCTGACCGATATCAACCGGACGGAGGTGATGAGCTGATGTTTTTCCGTCTTGCCTGTAAAAGTTTGCTCAACCGCAAGGCCTCTGTGTTGCTGACAGTGCTGGCCATGAGCGTGAGTGTGTTTGTGCTGCTGGGGGTTGAGCATATTCGCAGCCAAACCAAGCAGAGCTTCAGTAATACGGTGTCCGGGGTTGATCTGATTGTCGGTGCGCGCACCGGCAGTCTCAATTTGCTGCTGTATTCGGTCTTTCGTATGGGGTCGCCCACCAATAATATCGATTGGCGTACCTACGAAGCCATTGCCGCCAATCCCAAAGTTGACTGGACCATTCCTATCTCACTGGGTGATTCCCATAAAGGGTATCGGGTAATGGGCACCACGGCGGACTATTTTAAACACTTCAGTTACGGCCAAAAACGCAAGTTGTCGTTTGCATCCGGCCAGTCTTTCAGTGACGTACTGGATGTGGTGTTGGGCGCAGAGGTGGCAAGTAAGCTGGGCTACTCTCTGGGTGATGACATAGTGGTCGCCCATGGCCTGGCCAGTACCAGCTTCAGTTTGCATGACGATAAACCCTTTAAGGTGGTGGGTATTCTCGCTGCCACTGGTACGCCCGTGGATCAAACCGTGCACGTCAGTTTGGCGGGTATAGAGGCGATTCATGATGGTTGGCAGCAGGGGGTAAAGCTGCCCGGAGGCGCTTCGACGGCAGCCGTTGATTCTAAGCAGCTGCAGCCTGAAAAAATTACCGCGATTATGTTGGGCCTGACCTCACGCATGGCGACCTTTCGGGTCCAGCGCGACATCAATAACTACCGCAAAGAGCCTCTGTCTGCGATCCTTCCCGGTGTGGCACTATCGGAGTTATGGCAGATGATGGGGGTGCTGGAGAATACACTGCGGCTGGTCAGCGGTCTGATACTGATTGCCGCTCTGCTGGGATTGAGTGCGATGATGATGGCTTCCATTCGTGAGCGCAGTAATGAGATCCATTTGTTGCGCGTGATTGGTGCGCCGCCGGGGTTTCTGTTTCTTCTGATTGAACTAGAGGCGGTATTGATCAGTTTGCTGAGTATTGCTTTGGGTGGTTTGGGCTTGTTTGTTGGCCTGTTGCTGGCCAGTGATTATCTGGCGACAGATTTTGGTTTATTTATCGGAGTGAATATCCTGTCGGGTAATAATCTGATCTACCTGTCGCTGGTGATGGCGGCAACCGTTCTGGTGGCTGCCTTGCCATCCTTTCTGGTGTATCGGCAGGCGAGGTCGAGCCACTGAGTGCCATGGGTTAATCTTGGGTGCTGTTGCAGAAGGCCGTGGTCAATTGTTGACTCAGCTGATGCAGTCCCCGGCCTTTGTTGCTGATCTTCCACGCCAGATATTGCTCGGGCTGAGGTGCCTGTTGCTCGCCCAGGGCGATTAATTCACCGCTGTTAAGCTGACTTTGGATGCGATGGCGAGGCAGATGGCCGGCCCCGATGCCCGCCATAATCGCCGCGACTTTTTGATCCATATTCTGTAGGTAAAACGTTTTACCCTCGTTACTGAATCCGGCACTGCGGGGTATGTCGCTGATTGAGGTGTCGTGGCTGATGACCCGGCGGACACTGCCAAGTTGATGTTGCAGGGTCTGACCATCTTGGAGTTGTGAGGCCATTTCGTGTTTGCTGGCGATGACAGCCACCAGATCGCCGGGCTCTATCTGCAGGGCTCTGTAGCCTTTTTGTTGTGGTACTGGCCCGGGTGAGCCGAGTACCAGATCCACCTGATTCTGCTCCAGCAATTCCCAACCGCCATTGAGTACGCATTCGCGGATGTCCAGTTCGATCGATGGGTGGGCTTTGAGGAAGTCCTGAATGACGTTGAAAAAGCGGTTGTAGTCCAGCAGGGACTCAATGCCAATGCTGATGCGCGGCTCCCAGCCGGTGGCGACTTCGCGTGCCTTGCTGGCCAGCCGGGCTGTGGTTTTGAGGATCTCACGGCCTTCGTCCAGCATCAGGCGGCCTGCGGGCGTCATAACGGAACGACGCCCCTGGCGTTGAAACAGGGTGATATCCAGTTGCTCTTCCAGCTTTTGTACGGTGTAGGAAACAGCGGACGTAGCTTTGTTCAGTTCTTCTGCTGCTTTTGCGAAGCTGCCGCGCCGATCTATGGCGTCCATGGTTTCAAGTACTTCAATGGTTATAGGGCTTTTGCTCATTTCTGCTTCAACTTAATTGTTCTAATAATTTGAACATTCTAGACAAAAAATGGGGCTTATTGAGATTTTTTGAGTCCTTAGAATGACTCCTGTATCGAAACGAAACACATTAATTGTTGCTGGAGACAGATCATGAAAACGTTACTCAAAAATATCACCCACACCACCGCCGGACTGGATACCTTGCCATTGCGATTGGGCGCCGGCGTTATCTTTGCCGCTCATGGCGCCCAAAAATTGTTTGGCTGGTTTGGGGGTTATGGTTTGGAGGCAACTGGCGGCTGGATGGCTTCCATCGGGATTGAGCCCGGGTTGCTGATGGCGGCACTGGCAGGCAGTGCCGAGTTTTTTGGTGGTCTGCTGCTGATTATTGGCCTGTTGGTGCGACCGGCAGCCATTGCCCTGGCTGCGACCATGGTGGTTGCCATTGTGGTGGTGCATCTGCCCAACGGATTGTTTATGACCAATAACGGTTACGAATTTGGTTTGGCACTGTTGGTTATCAGTGTCGGTCTGGCCGTGCGCGGAGCGGGTAGTTTCAGTATTGATCGAGTGGTGCATCAGCGCTTGGTGCAAGAGCATCTGGCTCAGCCGGATGGCGCTCAAGGTCAAGTGGCCTGAGAGTTAGGTAGATCGTTAAACCTAAGCATTAATAGGAGGTTGTCATGGGTTTATTACAACAGGGTAAATGGGTCGATCAGTGGTACGACACCAAGCACAGTGGCGGCGAATTTCGCCGCCAGGAGAGCCGCTTCAGGCACTGGTTAACCGCCGATGGTGGTCCTGGACCACAGGGACAAACCGGTTTTAAAGCCGAGAAGGGACGTTATCATTTGTATGTCTCCCTGGCCTGCCCCTGGGCTCATCGCACTCTAATCTTTCGCAAGTTAAAGCAGTTGGATGATTATATTGATGTCACCGTGGTCAACCCGGTGATGCTGGAGAACGGTTGGGAAATGACCGATCCGCTGAACGGTCACGAATTTCTCTATCAGTTGTATCTCAGGGCCGATGTCAGTTACGAGGGACGGGTTACTGTCCCGGTGCTGTGGGACAAGCAAACCGAGACCATTGTCAGTAATGAGTCGGCGGAAATTATTCGCATGTTTAATTCCGCCTTTGATCACCTGACGGGTAATTCTGATGATTATTACCCTGAGTCGCTGCGGTCAGAGATTGATGGCATTAACGATCGCATCTACGACACCATCAATAACGGGGTCTATCGCGCCGGATTTGCCACCACGCAGGAGGCCTATGAGGCGGCTTTTTATCGCCTGTTTGAATCGCTTGATTGGCTGGAGCAGAGATTGGGGCAGCAGCGTTATTTGCTGGGGGGACGCTTAACCGAAGCGGATTGGCGCCTGTTTACCACACTGATCCGGTTCGATGCGGTGTATTTCGGCCATTTCAAAACCAACCGGCAGCGGTTGGCGGATTATCCTCACATCAGTGGTTATTTGAGGGAGTTGTATCAGGTGCCGGGCGTGGCCGATACCGTCAATTTTGAGCACATTAAAACCCATTATTACGCCAGTCATCGCACCATCAATCCGACCGGCATTGTGCCGGTGGGGCCGGCGCAGGATTTTACCTCGAGCCACGGTCGAGAACATATTTCGCCTGCGCCGGGAGGTGCCCAGTGAAGCGCCTGCAACAACGCATTGAAGCCAAAGCTACCAGTGATGGCGTGGGCGTAAAAATTCACCGTGTGGCCGGGGCATCGCTCAATACCTGGATGGATCCGTTTCTGATGATTGACGAGATCAACTCCGATGATGCGGCCGATTATGTGGGCGGCTTTCCCGAGCATCCTCATCGGGGATTTGAAACCATTACCTACATGAAAGCCGGGCGCATGCGCCATCGAGATCATATGGGCAATGAGGGGGTAATTGGTGCGGGCGATGTGCAGTGGATGACGGCCGGAGCCGGGGTGCTGCACTCGGAAATGCCGGAACAGCAGCAGGGGTTGTTGCACGGATTTCAACTCTGGCTCAACTTGCCTGCGGCGGAAAAAATGAAGCCGGCGGCTTATCAGGAGATTGCCAGTGGTGATATTGCCGAAAAGGTATTGCCAGAAGGAGGGGGTGTGCGATTGATTGCCGGCGATCTTGTGGTTGATGGTGAGAACCTGTCAGGTCCGTTGCCACAGCGCTCCACCCGCCCGCTATTGGCGGATGTAAGCCTGACCGCAACGCAAACCATTGATATTGAGTTGAGTCAGGATCAGGCCATTATGGTTTACGTTTATTCGGGTGGGACGGTTGAGCTCAGTCAACGCCAGCTGGGTATCTATCAAGGAGCTGGCCCGCTCAGGTTGGCAGCGAGTGAGGCGGGCGCGAGGCTATTGCTACTAGGCGGTAAGCCGATTGGTAAGCCGGTGGTTCAATACGGTCCTTTTGTGATGAATTCCATGGAGGATGTTGAGCGGGCTTTGGCGGATTATCGAAATGGTAATTTTATCTAGGGGCTTTTCAGTGGCAGGTGGTTGTTTTTATGCAGGGCCAGGGGCTGCTTGACGCATTCCTGGTCTATGCTGACAAGGTTGGTTTGTCACGTTTTTATTCGGAGGTTCTTACCATGCCTTGTTCTCATACAGCGACTCATCCTGAGCATGCCCATGGTCCCGGCTGCGGGCACACAGCCATACGTCATGGTGATCATGTCGATTATCTGCACGATGGGCATTTGCACTATCCGCACGAAAATCATTACGACGAACATGTGATCGAGGTCAGTGACGCCAATCCCGATGCTTGTGCGCCTGTGCATTCCTGCGGTGAGCATGTACATGGTCCGGGGTGTGGTCACGAAGCGGTGCCTCATGGTGATCACATTGATTACATCGTCGATGGCAGGCTGCATCATGTGCACAATGGTCATTGTGATGATCATGGGCCAATAGAGGTTTTGAGCAGCTAGAAACACTGGCCGTATTATGCGGCCCGGCGTTTTGTCTTACGAGGCAGCTTGTTGGCCCGGGGAATTAGTTGAAATCCAGTGTCAATAGCAGGCGTCGCTCGCCCTCTGTAACAGCAGGCGAGCGATGCACCAGTCCGGCCCCTTCGTTATCGATCCAAAGCTCCCCTTTGAGCAGGCCGATATCGCCGGCATTGAGCCTTTTGATTGAGTCTGGCTGTTTTATTAATCCCGAAATCTCATCGGGCTTGCCACCATTGCCCATGCCCAGTTTACTGCGGTCAACGGCTTGGTGAGGCAGCCACTCAGTGGCGATACCCTGATAGGTTGTAACCAGCCGGCAGGGGACTCGATCGACATGAAACCTCGGGCACATGGCGCGATCCAGTACCGTCAGTCTTAAGCCAACACGCTCCAGTTCGAATAGGCAGCAAAACATGTCGACCAGTTGGGCGATGTCTTCACTCAGCAGACGATATTCATCGCGGTTGCCCAGAGCCTTGTAAATGGCTTGGTAGGCGCTATCAGGGCTGATGACAGTAGACAGTTGAAAGCGGCTGTTGCAGGCCAAAAAGTTTTCAACCTCTGCCATCAGTTGTGGTTCGAGATTGCGCTCCCAGATGGCGATGTTGGTATCGGCTTGGTAGATGTCGGTAAGTGCCATTGGGTCCTGAGGCGGGTATGGCGGCTGCTCTGCAGTCGTCGCTGCAGAGCCGTTCTCGTAAGTTGCTGGCTGGCCCAAGTGCATGTCCTCTCAGTTAAGTCGCTGGTCAATTAAGTGGTTGGGTTTGCGGTCGCGCTTATGCGCTTTCAGTCCATTCGGGAAAGGGGTCGGGCAGACTGATCCAGTAATCCTTGCCTTTGATCATGTCATCGTCGGACAGCAAACAGTTATCCAGTGCGCGGGTCATGGCCTGCTGGTCCAGTCCCTGACCGATAAATACCAGTTCCTGACGCATGTCACCGAAGGGTTCGACCCAGTTTTGCTCGATCGATGCGAGATAGTCTTCGTCCTGAGGCCAGTTCTGTTTGGGTACGGCCTTCCAGAACATGCCGCCAAAGCCATAGCGGGCAATGCCGCCAGCTTGACTCCACTGGCCGGCAAATTCAGGGCGGGTGGCCAGCCAGAAGTAACCTTTGGAGCGAATCAGTTTGCCAAAGGGCTCTGTGTTATGAAGCAGCTGGTGGAACTTTTCCGGGTAAAAAGGGCGTCGCGCGGTATAGCTGAAGCTGCCGATACCATACTCCTCGGTTTCCGGAACATGCTCGCCCCGCATTTCTTTCAGCCAGCCCGGTGCCTGTTGGGCTCTGTCGAAATTGAATAAGCCGGTGTTGAGCACGTCCTCGATATCGACTTTGCCATGGGCGATGGGAATGATTCGGGCGTGGGTGTTGAGGGTTTTCAGTATGGCGGTCAGCCGCTCCAGTTCCGGGGGCTCAATTAAATCGGTTTTGCTGATAAGCAGCACATCGGCAAACTCCACTTGATCAATCAGCAGGTCTGCAACACTGCGCTCGTCCTCTTCACCCAGAGATTCTTCCGTGTCCTGTAAAAATTTGGCTTCGTCGTAGTCCCTGAGGAAGTTAACGGCATCCACCACCGTCACCATGGTGTCGAGAGTGGCAACATCGGACAATGACATGCCGTCTTCGTCGGCAAAGGTAAAGGTCTCGGCAACGGGTAAGGGCTCGGAAATGCCGGTTGATTCAATCATCAGATAGTCAAATCGCCCGTCTTTAGCGAGCTTGTTGACTTCCAGTAACAGGTCTTCGCGCAGGGTACAGCAAATGCAGCCATTGCTCATTTCAACCAGTTTTTCTTCCTGATGGCTCAGGGATACTTCGCTCTGGACTGTGGCGGCATCAATGTTGATTTCGCTCATGTCATTAACGATCACTGCGACTTTCTTGCCCTGACGGTTGTTCAAAATATGACTGAGTACCGTGGTTTTGCCGGCTCCGAGAAAGCCTGAGAGTACGGTGACGGGTAATCGATTCATGGTCAGGGTGCTCCGTTGATAATAAGGTGCCGGGGAACTGAGTCTGTTTTCGTTATGATATAATATAACATTTTCCGGTATTTGTACCCCGTCAACAAGGCAATAAAAGAGGGGTGGGCGGATATGGGTTATTCGCTGCCGTCAGACTATTCCCGTATAATGCAAGCCACTTTCAACTAGCCTGCCAGCAGGCAACCAGCAAGCTTCCTATGACTGACTCATCCCAAACCAAAACCGTTGGCTTCGTTTCCCTGGGCTGTCCCAAGGCCTTGGTCGATTCCGAGCGTATCCTGACCAAATTAAAATTGGAGGGTTACGATGTTGTGCCCAGTTATGACGATGCCGATGTGGTGGTGATCAATACCTGCGGTTTTATCGATTCGGCCAAACAGGAATCGATGGAGGCCATTGAAGAGGCCATGGCGGAAAACGGCAAAGTCATTGTGACCGGCTGTATGGGTAAGGGCAGTGATGCCGAGGCCATCAAGGCGGCCAACCCCGGCGTGCTCAGTGTCAGTGGTCCGGCGGATTACGATACCGTGATGGATGCGGTGCACGAGTTTGTGCCGCCGCAGGAACAAAACCCGTTCCGCCACGAGCTGGTGCCACCTCAGGGGGTCAAGCTGACTCCGCAGCACTATGCCTATCTGAAAATTTCCGAAGGCTGCAATCACCGCTGCAGTTTTTGCATTATCCCGGCGATGCGTGGGGATCTGGTCAGTCGCCCCATCGGCGAGGTGCTGGAAGAGGCGCAAAAATTGGTGGCCGGTGGCGCCAAAGAGTTGCTGGTGATTTCTCAGGATACCAGTGCCTACGGTATTGATACCAAGTACAAGCTCGACTTTGTGAAGGGTCAGGCGCTGGAAACCCGCATGCAGGATTTGGCCGTGGCGTTAGGCGAGTTGGGTGTCTGGGTGCGGATGCACTATGTCTATCCCTACCCACACGTAGACAAGGTGATTCCGCTGATGGCCGAGGGCAAGATTTTGCCTTATCTGGATATCCCGTTTCAGCACGCCAGCCCTCGTATTCTCAAGTTAATGAAGCGCCCGGCACACAGTGAAAAAGTGTTGGGCCGCATCAAAAAGTGGCGAGAGATCTGTCCGGATCTGACCATCCGCTCTACTTTCGTGGTGGGCTTTCCCGGTGAAACCGAAGAAGATTTTCAAATCCTGCTGGATTTTCTGGAAGAGGCTCAGCTGGATCGGGTGGGCTGTTTTAAGTATTCGCCAGTGGATGGTGCGCCTGCCAACGATCTGCCAGACCACGTGCCGGAAGAGGTTCAGCAGGACCGCTGGGAACGCTTTATGGCAACCCAGCAACGCATCAGTACCGAGCGGCTGCGACAGAAGGTCGGCCGCACACTGGAAGTGCTGATTGATGAGGTGGATGGCGAAGGTGCCATTGGCCGCAGCTACGCCGATGCCCCGGAAATTGACGGTCTGGTTTATCTCAATGGTGAATTTGATGTGGCGGTTGGTGATCGGGTGCAGGTATTGATTGAGCACTCCGATGAATACGATCTTTGGGGATCGGTCGTTCGCGATTGATCGGCCGGCTGTGTGAGAAATCACATGTTGATAGACAGTCACTGTCATCTCGACTTCGAAGCCTTTGATGAGCAGCGTGAATGGCTGCTGGAACAGTGTGTGTCTGAAGGGGTTGGAGCCATTATCGTACCCGGTGTCGAGCCCGAACAATGGTCTGATCTGGTCGCCCTGCAGGAAAGCTTTCAAACCGATTCTTGTCGGATTGGTATTGCTGCCGGGGTGCATCCCTGGTGGCTGGATGGTCTCGATCGTGCTGTTGCATCCCTGCAGCATCGTCTGCAGTCATTTATTGATCGCTATTCGGTAGTGGCCGTCGGCGAATGCGGCCTGGACGGCAAACGCGCAACCCCTATGGATATCCAGCAGGATTTCTTTAAGGCACAGATTGAGTTGGCCAACGCCAATCGGCTCCCGCTGATTGTGCACGGTTATGCTGCTCATAATCAGGTGTTGCAGTGTCTGACTGAATTGCCTGCGGAATACGGCGGTGTCATTCATGGCTTTTCTGGCAGTCCGCAATTGGCGTCACAGTACTGGCATAAGGGCTTTTATATAGGTGTTGGCGGCACCATTACCTATGAGCGCGCTGCCAAGACCCGCAGGGCAATATCGGCAATGCCGCTGGAATCCTTGCTGCTTGAGACCGATGCCCCGGACATGCCTCTCGATGGCATGCAGGGTGAGCCCAATTCGCCGCTGAATTTACCGCTGATTGCCGGGCAGGTGGCGCAGTTACAGGGCGTCGATCTGGAGCGGGTGGCCGAGCAAACAACCGCCAATGCCCGCAGACTGTTTGGCTTGTCTCAATTTGGTTTATGATACGGCTTTAAAGTCTTCTGGCCTCACCTTTCATGTTCGACTCCAAAGCGTTTAAGCAACAATTTCCATTGTTCAGTCACCCGGAAAATGCCGGGTTGGTGTATCTGGATAATGCTGCGACAACCCAGCGCCCTGCGGTTGTGATCGATGCCATTACCGACTTTTACAGTCGCTATAACGCCAATACCCATCGTTCCAGTCATCGTCTGGCGCGACAGGCGACCGAGATGGTGGAGCGGGTTCGCAGTCAGTTGCAGGATTTCGTCAATGCCTCGCGTCCTGAGGAGGTGGTGTTTACCCGTGGGGCAACCGAGTCATTGAATATCGTGGCCAATGGCTTGGCCCAGCAGTTGGAGGCGGGTGATGAAATTATTCTGTCTGCAGCTGAGCATCACGCCAATCTGGTCCCCTGGCAAATATTGGCGCAACGCTGCGGAGCCCAATTGATTTTTCTGCCGGATCTGGCGGGCAAACCGCAGCTGGACAAATTATCTGAATTGCTCACCAAGAAAACCCGGGTAGTGGCGATTACCGCGGCGTCCAATGCGCTGGGTTTCAAATTGCCCATCGATACGGTGCGGGCACAGTTGCCAGCGGATTGTCAGTTGGTGGTTGACGCCTCCCAGCTGTTGGCTCATGAGATGGTGGATGTGCAGCAGCTCGGGTGTGATTACCTGGTGGGTTCGGCGCATAAATTTTATGGTCCGACCGGTGTCGGTTTTCTTTACGGTCGTTATCAGCGCTTGCTGCAGCTGCCGCCCTGGCAGGGTGGGGGTGAGATGATTACCCGGGTGCAGCGTGATGTCAGTGAGTATGCACTTCCGCCGCATCGCTTTGAATCAGGAACTTCTTCTCTGGCGGCTCTGGCGGGTCTGAGTGCCTGCCTTGCTTTTCTGGCGTCGCTGGATCGGCCGGCGATGGCAGCTTATGAGGCCTTGCTGAACCGCTATCTGCATACCGAGCTGGAAGCACTGACCCGGGAAATGCCCATTCGCCTGCTGAGCGAATACCAGAGTAATGTCGGTGTGGCGGCGATTGTGGCCAGCGACGAACAGCGCATTACCATGACCGATCTGGGTGTCTGGCTGGATGAAAAAGACATCGCCGTCAGAGTCGGGCATCACTGCGCCCAGCCCTTAATGGATGATCTGGGGTTTGGCGGCAGTCTCAGGGTTTCTCTGGCCGCTTACAATGATCGGGAGGATGTTGATCGGCTGATTGAGGCGTTGAAATCCTTTCCGGATAGTCTTGACGGCGACAGAGCGGTGATGGCCGGAGCGGATGACCTGTGGTCGCTGGATAATTTGTCGGTGGCCAATCTGGATGACTTGCGTCAACAGGCAAGCTGGCAGAAACGCTATCGTCAGCTCACCCGATGGTCACAATTGTTGGCCGCCAAACCTGCAATTCGCATCGAGGCAAATCGGGTGGATGGCTGTGAGTCCGAGGTTTGGATGTGTCACCGTCAGCGCGATGATAAGCATCAGTTTTTAATCGATACCGACTCCCGCGTAATCAAGGGATTGGCGGTTCTCTTGCTGTTGTTTGTGAATAATAAAACCGCAGAGGATATTGCGGCGATAGATTTCGATGAGGCATTTGCGCAATTGGGTCTGGAAAAGTACCTGAGCCCTTCCCGGGCCAATGGTTTTCGTGCTCTGGTTGATCGCGTCATTGAGTTTGTGACGGCGTAGCGTTTTTTAGGCTGTGATGCTTGTGGCTGGTCAGGCCTCATCTACACTGTAAAAGGGTGTGAAAATGAGGCCGTATCCTATGATGTCGATTCGTGAACTCGTTAAGGTTTGGGGGCAGTTGCCTGAACGAGAAGGAACCATTAAACAGCTGACCGTTGATCTTTCTGTAACGGACAGTGCCAAGTTAAAAGCTTTGTGTGATTTGTTTCCTCAGCGCCGGGAGCAGGACATTGTCACCGATCTGTTATCGGTGGCTCTGGACGAGGTGGCTGCAGTTTTTCCCTATCAGGCTGGAACCCAGGTGACAGGCCATGACGAAGAGGGTAACCCGCTCTATGAAGATGTGGGTATGACCGCTCGCTATCTGGAGCTCACTAAAAAATACCAGCAGCAGTTCGCAAAAAATCACAACTGATTGCTGTAGGCATTTCTTCCTTTGGCTTTGCTGTTTATCGCTAATTGTTGCAAACGGCAGGCGAACTCCTGTCCGGCTATTTACTCTAAACCTGTATAACTCTAACCAGATAAAACAGCTTTGGTGGCTTTCCCAAAACAGGCTCTGGGGGCAGAGAGGTGCAGTGATGTTGAGATATTACTATTGCAGCGACAGTTTGCGCGATATTGAGCGGGTTGAAAGAGAGTTGGAACATGACGGCTTTCCCAGACGTCATATCCATGTGTTGAGTCATAACGAACCTGAAATGGATCGTCTGCATGTGCACTCGGTGCCGTCCCTGTTGCGTTCCGATAGTGTTCATTGGGCAGAGCGCGGCGCTCTGGTTGGTCTTTTGGTAAGTGCTGCAGTAGTGGCGTTTCTGGTGCTCAGTGGTGCGCATCAGGCCATAGGGTTGCCGGCGGTATTGTTGTTGGCGGCTCTGGTACTGGGCATTTTTACCTGGGAAGCCGGATTGATCGGCATGCAGCGTAAAAATTACAAGCTCGAACAGTTTGAGCCCATTTTGGAGAAGGGTCAGCATGTCATGCTGGTGGATGTGGATGAGAGTGAAGTCTATTCACTGGCAAAGCATATGGAGGCCCACCCTGAGGTGTCCTGCATTGGCCGTGGTTCCTCTTTGATTAATCCGTTTGCCTAGTCAGAAACTTTTCTATGGCGCGGGCTGCTGCCACCATGCCAAAGGTGGCGGTCACCATGGTGGCGGCACCAAAGCCGCCGCTGCAGTCCAGTTTTGTGCCTTCACTCAATGCGCTTTTGTTCTGGCAGGTGCCTCCGGTTGCATCCGGGTAGGTCATTTGCTCGGTGGAGTAGATGGCCTCGATGGAAAATACGCGCTTGGGGTTGCGTGAAAACCCGTGCAGGCGCCTCAGATTGTTGCGGGTTTTGGCCAGTAGCGGGTCGTTGTGGGTTTTGGCCAGATCGCCGCTGATAATCTGACGCGGATCGGTTTTGCCGCCGGCCGAACCCACGGTGATGACCGGTGTTTTGCGGCGTTTGCAGTAATTGATCATGGCGGCCTTAACATAGGCGGCATCGATGGCGTCTACTACCAGATCCAGCTGTTCTCCCAGAATGTCTTCCAGATTGTCGGTTTCCAGAAAATCGTCAATGGCGTGCACGGTGATCTCAGGGTTGATGTCTTGCAGTCGCTGCGCCATCACCTGGATTTTTTGCTGACCTATGGTGGACTGCATGGCGTGAATCTGGCGGTTGCTGTTGGTGGTGCAAATGTCATCCATGTCCACCAGCGTGATTTCCCCTACCCCGCTGCGTGCCAGTGCTTCGGCCACCCAGGTGCCTACACCACCTATACCTATGACTGCAAAGTGACTGTCGTGCAGGTGGTTGAGCGCTCGTTGTCCGTACAGTCTGGCTATACCGCCGAAGCGCTGCTGGTATTCATCTGAAAGCATGGTGGAAATACGATCATTGCAAAAGCCGAATATTCTATCAGAGTGCGGGTCAAGTAGGGCTCAAAATGGTGCTGGTAGGTCCTAAACTAGTCATTGGTAGTAAATGTATTTGAATTCGACGGCTGGGTCGTTAAGATGGCCGGAAATTAGAAATTAGTCACGGTGATTTGATGAAGCAATCAACCAATAAACCTGAACCCATGTACCGCACTATCGGGGAGTTGTTCGATCACGGCTTCCGGATTGACTGGGTTACAGCCTCTTTTATAACCATTACCCATTTTGTCCTGCTGGTGGCCACCCCCTTGGCCTATTACTTTGCCCCAGAGGGGTTGTGGAAGCTAATGCTGGGTTGGACTCTGGTGCATGCTTTTGTTGGTTCTCTGTCGACTACGGTCTATTCCCATCGCCTGATTGCCCATGGTGCGGCTCGCTACATCAGTTGGCCAGTACATATTGTGTTTGGTTTTATTGGTCAGATTCTGGCGATGCAGGGCAGTGCCCGTCAGTGGGCGGCCAATCATGTGATTCATCACAGTGTTGATCGCACCGGCAAGCATGAGTTAGACCCATACAGCGCTACCTGGTTTACCACGGGCTGGAGAAACTTTCTTTGGTCTCACATGCTGACTTACTTCTTTTACCATCCAGAATCCAAAGAGTCGGAGCGGGCTTATGCCAGTAAGAATTCTGCTCCCCTGTTGTGGCAAGAGCGGCTTTACTTGCCGTTGCTGATAGTCCTGAACTTTCTGGTGCCTCTCGCTGTGGGTTTCTGGCTGGCGGGCTTTGTTGGTGCTTTCTGCATGCTGATGGCCTCTGTGGGCGGCTTTATTCTGTGTCAGCACAATACCTGGACTGTAAACAGTGTGACTCACATGTGGGGTTTTACCCGCGGAGCCTTCAGTTCGGCCAAGAACAATTACATCTGGATGGGGCCCATGGGTGAGGGCAACCATCATGCGGATCATCACGATTTTGGTCGCGATTACCGCAATGGTTTTGGCTGGTCCGGTTGGTTATTGGACCCAACCCGTTATGTGATTTTGCTGCTTAATGCTCTGGGTTTGGTCAAGGGGCTCCATCGTGCCAGCAAGCGTCAGGAAGCGGAGATTATTGCGCGTCGCCAGCTTAATCGGGCTCAGGCGCGCACCCAGAACCCTTTGTGGCAGAAGTGGGAGGCCAAGCTGGATGGGTTGCGTAACGATTGGGTGGAGGCAACTCAGCGCTGGGAAACTTTTAAAGCGGAAAAGATCAAGCTGGAGAAAATGCAGTTGCCCACCATTGAGCTGAGAGAAAAGCTGGATAAGCTCAAGTTGGAGATGGAGGTAGCCAAGCGCGCTATGCGTGCACGTCGTCAGGCATTCTTTGATGCACTCTATGAAATGCGGGTAGTGCAGTTTGCCAGCTAACGTAATTCTTTAAGTTTAATAATAAAGGCCGGATAAGAGATTATCCGGCCTTTATTATTTTAGGGGTAATAAAAAACCCGCAGCCTTTCGCTTGCGGGTTTTTTGTGAGGCTAAGCTAACAATTACTTGTTGGCTTTACGCTCTTTGGCTTCCTCGATCACCTTGTCTGCAACCTGTTGCGGACATGGCAGGTAGTGGCTGAACTCCATGGAGAACTGACCACGACCAGAGGTGATGGTGCGCAGGTGGCCAATGTAGCCGAACATCTCGGACAGAGGAACATCTGCCTTGATGCGTACGCCAGTGGTACCAGGCTCTTGATCCTTGATCATGCCGCGACGACGGTTCAGGTCACCAATTACGTCACCTACGTTGTCTTCTGGGCTGAATACGTCAACTTTCATGATTGGCTCAATCAGCTGAGGGCCAGCCTTAGGCATGGACTGACGGTAAGCGCCTTTAGCAGCGATTTCGAACGCTACGGCAGAGGAGTCAACTGCGTGGTAAGCACCGTCGAATAGTTCAACGTGTACGTCCAGCATTGGGAAGCCAGCCAGAGGGCCTTCTTCCATCATGCCTTTGAAGCCCTTCTCAATCGCAGGGAAGAATTCCTTAGGTACGTTACCGCCCACAACGGTTGATTCGAAGGTAAAGCCAACACCTGGCTCATTAGGCTTGATGCGGTAATCGATCTTACCGAACTGACCGGAACCACCAGACTGCTTCTTGTGAGTGTAGCTGTCTTCCAGAGGAGCGGTAATGGTCTCGCGGTAAGCAACCTGAGGCTGACCAACTTCCAGCTCAACGCCATAGGTACGCTTCAGAATGTCTACTTTAATGTCCAGGTGCAGTTCGCCCATGCCTTTGAGGATGGTTTCACCGGAATCTTCGTCAGTTTCAACAACGAAAGAAGGATCTTCTGCAACCATCTTACCGATAGCAACACCCATCTTCTCGGTGGAGCCTTTGTCTTTCGGAGATACAGCAATGGAGATTACTGGCTCAGGGAAGATCATGGGTTCCAGAGTACAAGGGTTGGCTGGATCACACAGGGTGTGACCGGTCTGAACGTTCTTCATGCCGACAACGGCCAGAATGTCGCCAGCCTGAGCAGAGCTCAGCTCGGTACGCTCATCGGCGTGCATCTCAACCATACGGCCGATACGCTCTGTCTTGCCAGTGTAGGAGTTAAGGATGGTGTCACCCTTGTTCAGTACGCCGGAGTAAATACGGATAAAGGTCAGGGCGCCGAAACGGTCGTCCATGATCTTAAACGCCAGAGCACGGAAAGGCTCGTCAACAGATACAGTGGCTACATCGCCAGTCGGCTCACCGGTTTCTTCGTCAGTCAGAGGCTGAGCGTCAACTTCGGTTGGGCTTGGCAGGTAGTCAACAACGGCGTCCAGTACCAGCTGGATACCTTTGTTTTTAAAGGCGGAACCACAGTAAGTCGGGAAGAAGGCCAGATCGCGGGTACCCTTACGGATACACTCTTTGATTTGCTCCATGGTTGGTTCTTCACCTTCCATATAGGCCATCAGCAGATCGTCGTCCTGCTCCAGAGCGGTTTCGATCAACTCTTCGCGGTAAGCGGCAGCGTCGTCAACCATGTCGGCTGGAATGTCGACTACTTCGTAGTTCTCGGGCAGACCGGAGTCATCCCAGATGTAGGCCTTCTGGCTCAGTACATCAACAACACCGGTGAAGTCGTCTTCGATACCGATAGGCAGGGTCATAACCAGAGGGTTAGCGCCCAGAACTTTCTTAACCTGATCAACAACGCGGTAGAAGTCAGCACCCATGCGGTCCAGCTTGTTTACGAAGATCAAACGAGCAACTTCGGATTCGGTAGCGTAGCGCCAGTTGGTTTCGGATTGCGGCTCAACACCGCCGGAACCACAGAATACACCGATACCGCCATCGAGCACTTTCAGGGAGCGATACACTTCAACGGTGAAGTCAACGTGCCCTGGGGTGTCGATGATGTTCATGC